>DATJRH010000018.1:0-33782 GCA_035504945.1 Candidatus Aquilonibacter sp.
TACGAGCCGTGGGAAATGGACGACTTCAAGAAGGCGCTCAGCGGTTTGCCGGACGACATCATCGTCATGAGCAAGGACACGACGCACGAGTTCGATCCGTTTTATCCGTTCGATCCGCTGCACGGCGAGACGGGCAAGAAACGGCAGATCATGGAAATTGATTTGGGCGTGGAGAAGGCGTTGAGTTCGCAGGGCGCCTATGCGCAGACGGATTACATCCGCCGCGCGATTTTTCGCGCGCGGGACAAGGGACTCGTCGGCGTTGTCGGTCGCGCGCGGCTGATTTGGGATCATCCGTTTGAAGATGTGCATGAGGTGAATTTGTATGCGTTCGCGCGCTTCATGCAAAATCCCGATTTCCCGGTGGACACGGTGCTGGATGATTGGGCGGCGAAACGGTATCCGGCGGAGGCGGTGCCTTACATCGTGTCCGCGCTCAAGCGCACCGAGTTCATCAATCATGCCGGACGCTGGCCGCTCGGCGAATGGCTCACGAAGGGCATCGGCGAAGAATGGGGCAATTATCCTTATTACTTCAGCCGCGTGGTGATTCGTTCGCGTTACAAATGGACGCACGACCCCGCGGACCAGGTGCTGGACGAACAAATGTATCATCCGAGCGAGGCGACGTTCCAGAAACTCGTCGCGGAAAAGGATGAAGTCATCGCGCAAGTGCGCGCGTCGCAAAGTGATTTGCGGCAAGCGGCACGTTATCTCACGCCCGAACAGCTTGCGCCGTTGCAGGAGGATTTCAGTTTTCTCCTCGATGCGACGCAACTGGAGCGCGAATGGGTGCGCGCGTATTTCGCGCAGCGGATGTTCATGGACAAGCCGACGGAAGAGTCGCAGATGATTGTCGAGGACGCGCTGGCGAAGATGGACAAAATCGAGCACACGCCCGGCGTCACCTACGGACTGGACCCGGCGACGGGCAGCCGTTATCACATTGACGAGTTTGAGCAGGAGATGCGCTGGCGCATGGCCAACCGCACCCGCGCGCTGGCCGAGGACGCCCGCATTTTGCAGCAGGCCCGTGAAGTTGGAAGCCCGAATAATTGAAGGCGGCTTGAAATCGCCGTCAGCCCAAAGCCCGGTGAACCCGCAGGCGAGGATGTCTGCGCTACAACGCGTGTGTCTGATAATTTCCTCGTTCGTTTTTCTTCGCGTCCTTCGCGCGACATTTAGCCGCCAAAAGTTGGCTTGCTTCGACGGCGGACAAGCGTTCAAATAACCCCGACCATGAAAACGCATCTCACAAGACCCCCGCTGTTCCTCGCGCTCATCGCCGCCTGCGCCCTCTGCGGCTGCGTCACCCCGAAGAAACATTCCGCCGCGGCCTCTGCCAAAGGCGCGACGGCGCCGGTTACGGTCACGCTTGACCCGAACCACCCCGGCCCGGCCATTCCGGCGGGTTTCAGTGGATTGAGCTTTGAAATTTCCCAATTGCTGCCCAACGCGGACGGCGTCTATTATTTCCGTCCGGACAACCAGCCGCTCATCGCCCTGTTTCAAACGCTCGGCATCAAAAGCCTTCGCATCGGCGGCAACTCCTCCGACCGCGACGCGCATGAATTGCCCAGCGACGCCGACCTCGACAGTTTCTTCGCCTTCGCCAGGGCCGCGGACGTAAAAGTCATTTACTGCCTGCGTCTGCGCCACGGCGATCCGCAGGCGGACGCACAGACCGTGAAATACATCATGGACCATTACGCGGATGAAATGGATTGTTTTTCCATCGGGCAGGAGCCGAGCGCTTATCCGAAGACGACCAATTCCGTGACCGGGACGGTGGTGAAATTCACTTATTCCGATTATGCCGCCGACTGGAAGAAATTTGCCGACGCCATCGTCGCCGCCGTGCCCAACGTGAAATTCTGCGGGCCGAGCGTCCACAACAACGGCGAGTGGGCCGACGAGTTCATGCGGAACTTCGGCCATTCCAACCACGTCGTGCTCGTCACCGAGCATTTGTATCCGGGCGGTTCCGGTTCCAAAGTGCCGTCGCCGGAAATCGGCATTGACCGGATGCTCGCGGGGGAAAATTCGGACGTGACCAATCCTTTCCCGCAGGTATATCAAAGACTTTACGACAGCTTCGTGCCGGAGTGCGTCTCCAACGGCCTGCCGTATCGCCTCGAGGAAGTGAACAATTATTTCAACGGCGGCGCGGCGAAGGTGAGCGACACGTTCGCCTCCGCGCTCTGGGGTTTGGACTTCATGCACTGGTGGGCGGCGCATGGCTCGGCGGGGCTGAATTTCCACACGGGCGACAAGGTGTCCGCGAATTACGCCATGCAGGCGTCGAAATACACCGCGTTTTTTACAACGACGAACGGCTATTACGTCCGGCCGCTCGGCTACGGCATCGCGGCATTTGAACAGGGCAGCCACGGCACCAATTTGCCGGTCACGATTTCTAATCCCGCCCAACTCAACTTGAGCGCCTATGCCGTCGCCGGCGGCGGCGGAAATCTTTACCTCACCTTCATCAACAAGGAACACGGCCCGGGCGCGCGCGCCGCGGAAATCACCATCAACCTCGGCGCGACCGATTACAAATACGCCGAAATGATTTCGCTCGCCGCGCCGGGCGGCAACGTCGCCGCCACGTCCGGCGTGACCCTCGGTGGTGCGCCCATCAAACCTGACGGCACCTGGAGCGGCACTTGGATCCAGCTCGCCAAGCCCGTGCTCGACGATTTGCGGCAAGGCTCGTTCCAACTGAAAGTTCCCGCCGCCAGCGCCGTCGTCCTGCTCTGCACGAAACCGAATTACGCCGAGTCCGAGGTCGGCGCCTTTACCTTGCCCGACCCGCTCATCATGCAAAACGGAAATCCCGTGCGCACGACCAGCGAATGGCTCAACTACCGCCGCCCGGAAATCCTGCGCCTTTACCAGAACGACATTTACGGCCGCAGCCCGGCCAACTGGATCGTGCGCTACGAAGTGCGCGAATCGGACGCCCACGCGCTCGGCGGCAAGGCCGTCCGCAAGCAGGTGGACTTGGAATTCTTCAATCCGCCTGCCACGAATTCGGTCGTCTTCCACGTCCTGCTTTACACGCCCGCCGGCGCGAAGAAACCCGTGCCGACTTTTCTCTGCCTTTCCTTCTCCGGCAATTACGCGACCATTAAAGACACCAACGTCATCGTTTATCCCGTCTGGGACAAGAAAACCGACACACTCATGATGCCGACGAACGTCGTGCGCGGCTCCTCGCACAGTTGGCCGGTCGGTGAAATCCTTGCACGCGGCTACGGCATCGCCCTTGTGGATTACAACGACATCGAACCGGACTTTGCCGACGGCAGCGGCTGGCGTTACGGCGTCCGCTCGCTATACCTGCGGCCGGATGCGCCCGATCACACCGCCCATGATTGGGGCGCGATTTCCGCGTGGGCGTGGGGCGCGAGCCGCATTTTGGATTATCTGCAAACCGACCCCGACGTGGATCCGCAGCGCGTCATCATGCTCGGCCATTCGCGACTCGGCAAAACCGCGCTGTGGGCGGGCGCGCAGGACCAGCGCTTTGCGATGGTCATCGCCAGTTGCTCCGGCGAAATGGGCGCTTCGCTATCCCGCCGCGACTACGGTGAAACCGTCACCAGCATGAGCAAAAGCTTTCCGTATCAATTTTGCGGCAACTTTCTGACTTACAGCAACCGCATTGACCACATGCCGGTGGATGCGCACATGCTCGTCTCGCTCATCGCGCCGCGCCCGCTCTATTTGAACACCGGCAGCCTCGACCGCTGGAGCGATCCGCGCGGCGAATGGGAGGCCGCCATCGCCGCCGCGCCCGTGTATCGCCTGTTCGGCGAGGAAAGCGTCGTGACCAACCTGCCGCCGGCGCCGGCCAACGGCGGCAGCGGCGCGGTGCTGAAATCCAGCGTGCTCGAAAGCTACCCGCCGCCGCCGCTCGACGTGCCGGTCTTCCACGACATCGGCTACCAGACGCACACCGGCAAGCACGACATTTTGCCGGAAGATTGGGAACGGCTTCTGGACTTTGCTGATTTGCACTTCTACGGCAAGCCGCCGCATACCTATCCCGGCGACAAATAAAGCGCATTGCTGCTGCCGGCAGCCGGTGGCAATGCAGCCATCCTTGGCTGCGAAACGCCACCTTGACCCCGCAGGCGGGGACACCCGCGCTACGAACTCGTCCACACGGTCGGCGGATTGCGATACACGACGAAAAATTCCCGTAACATGGCCAGCGGATTGAGATACCCGACATATAATTCCGGTAATATGCCCGGCGGATGCGTTCACAGGGCCAGCGGATTGCGTCACTTGAGCAGCGGAAGGCGCTTTTCAATATATTTTCATTCAAATCATGCTGAAAAACAGCCACTTGCGATTGATGATGAAAATTTTTTGAAAGATTGGCCCGTTTCGCCCGTAATCTCTGCTATGCGAGTACCATTTGTCCGGGCCACGGACAAATTCACCCGCTGGATATAATCAAGCTGGATTTACGCGATTCATGCGGCAATCCCAATCATCCCGAAGATTGGTATTTTGAACCGTTATGTCCATGGGAATTCATCCGCCGCGAGGATAAAAGTTGCCTTCCGAAAATTGCAGATACACCTGCAACACTTTGGTTCGATGGGCAGCTTGATTCGGTTCATGCCAATTACGTCGGCCAAATGAAACCAAAACCATCCAGCATTTGTCTGATCCAGGCACCCGGAAATTTGGATTTCTGCTTTCAGAAGAAAGCGGTCCCCGATGATCGCAACCCGGGCCAGACAAAACCCAAATATGTCCGCGACCTCTCATTTTATCACGCAGGCCATTACCACGAATTTTCGGTCACGGACCCGGACTTTATGAGGCGCCACAAAATTTGGGACCGGATCCAAGAGGTGACGCAACATTTGCGTCTGGCAGATGCCGGACACATTTTCCTTTGTTTGAGCCTCGGCTTGGAATTTCGCGGGCGTTGTTACAAGATTTGTGCGACAATTTTTGAGCCGTGACGCCAGAACTTTTTACCATCGGCCACTCGACGCATTCATTGGAAAAATTCCTTGAGTTGCTCCGGCTGCATCGCATCGAAGCGGTGGCGGATGTGCGCTCTTCGCCTTTCAGCCAATATAATCCGCAGTTCAACCGGGAACCGCTCCAGCGGGCGTTGCGCGAACAGGGCATCTCCTATGTGTTTCTTGGCGGAGAGCTGGGCGCGCGCAGATCCGAACCGGAGTGCTATGTGAATGGCCGGGCGGATTACGCGTTGATCGCGCAAACGCCGGCGTTCGCCCGTGGCTTTGACCGGATCGTTCAGGGGGCGGCGAAAATGCGGATTGCTATCATGTGCGCCGAAAAGGACCCGCTGGATTGCCACCGCTGCATTTTGGTATCGCCGCGATTGTCCGGGAAAGGAATCAAGGTTCAGCATATTCACAGTGATGGTTCGCTGGAAAGCCAGGAACAGGCGGAACGACGGCTGGTGGAAATGTTCGATCTTGCCGAACGCGAGTTGTTCCGTTCGTCCAACGAAATTGTCGCGGAGGCATACCGCCTTCAAGGGGAACGAATCGCATATCAGGAGCAGGAGGACGCCCTGGCGCTCCGGGAAAAACCGCCAAAGTATGGAGCTTAAACTTTTTACCATCGGTTTTACGCAGACCTCCGCCCGGGAATTTTTCACCGCGCTGAATCAGGCGGGCGTGAGGCGGATCGTTGACGTCCGGCTGAACAACAATTCCCAACTGGCCGGATTCTCAAAAAAGGAAGACCTCGCCTATTTTTTGAAGGAGATCGGCGGAATTGATTATGTGCATCTGCCCGAATTGGCGCCAACCCAGGACATTCTGGACGCATACAAGAGGCACAAAGGGGACTGGCGCGTTTATGAGGAGAAGTTTCTCGGTTTAATGGCGCAACGCCAAATTGAAAAGACGCTCAAGCCGGAACTGCTTCAACAAGGCTGCCTGCTCTGTAGTGAACACTTGCCTCATCATTGCCATCGCCGGCTGGTGGCTGAATATCTCAATGCCAAATGGGGCGGGATTGAGACCAAACATTTGACCTGACAGCAAGTTGAATGAGCGCCAATTCAAAAATCGAATGGACGGATGCGCGATGCGAGGGTTTTTCCCGACGCGAGCGTTGATCTTGATCCATGACCGTTCCCCAGCCCTTCCAATATCAAGGCAGCCAGCGGGCGCTGGCACCGCTGATTCTGCGGTATTTGAAGATTTTAAAATTTATCTTGCCAAGCTTTTCCTGCGCGCCAAACCTTTGCGAAATCCCATGAAAAAGATTTCACCCGTTGTTTTCGGCCTTTTGGCCGCCATCCTGTTCGCCGGCTGGTCCGCCACAAAAGCCGATACGAATTCAATCGCATCGGCCGTGCCCCCGCCGGTGACCGTTTCGACCAACGCGCCGGATTTTACAACGCAGGCGTTGCAGGATGAAATGACCATCAAAACCGCGCTCGACCAGTTCGAGATGGACAACGGATTTTATCCCAGGAGCCTTCAAGACTTCTTCAAGCAGCCGGCGGGCGCCACCCACTGGAGCGGGCCGTATCTTGATCCGCCTAGGTTGCCGGTGGATCCGTGGGGCCACGAATACGTTTACGAGTGTCCTGGCACGCATAACACGAACAGCTATGATTTGTTTTCCGCCGGGCCGGACGGCAAGCCGGGAACCGACGACGACATTGGCAACTGGACAAAGTGAATTTGGATCCGCCGGGCGGCCGGCGCACGGCGCGGAGCGCATTTGCCGGAAGGAGCCTTCTCCTGTCGGCTGCTGCAAAATAGCTTTGTGCCTTGGAGTCTTGGTGGTTAAAACAGTTTCCGCAGTGCCTTCAGCACATTTCCATTTGATATAATTCGCGTCAATCGCCTGCCGCCATTGACAGGAAAAAAACCGCCTTAAATCGCGGTCATTTCGGGAGCGCGCCGGCCCCGGCCGTGGTTCATGTTGATGAACTGTTTCGTTTCGGGGAAATAGCCTACGATACTGAACTGGCCCACTGGTGTTTGTTTGGCAATTTGAAAAGCTGCCCCAGTGGCTCCAAAATCTTTGCCGCGGCCGGCATTTTTCGTCCATTGACTGTCGCTGGTGAGATATTCCAGCTTCTCCGCGTCTTCGACAAGGGTTTTCATAACGGACAGATTGACAGATTGGCCCGGACAACACGCATACAATCGGCGGGTATTTTCCGCCCCGGCTTGCGGGGCTTCGGGCCGGGGTGAGGACGGTCGTCCAATCCATTTAATTTTTGTTTAACGTCCGCCCTCACCTGTGTCCTCTTACCCGGGAGAGGATGTTGGCTGGCACGGTCCCGGCAAATTGACCGGCTGTCCGTCAAGTCCCGCTGTGAATTTCAGCCGTCAAGACACGGAGATACCAAGTTTGGATTGGGAACTTTGTTTTGTGCTTTGGAGCCTTGGTGGTTGAAACAAGTTTCCGCAGCGTCTTCAGCGCATGGCGGGCAGTTTATTGATAGTGTTGCATCGCCCACGGGATCATCGCCATGCTGGCCATGTCGAAGAATCCATGCGCAATGACGGCCGGCCAGATGGAACGATGGAAGACCATGATTAATCCCAAACCAACGCCGAGGAACCCGGCGTTGACAACGCCAATCAAGCCCAGCGGCAAATGGGCGAAAGCGAAAAATATCGCGACGACGAAGACGGCGCCGACCTGACCGAGCCGGGAATCGAAGTATTGCGGCCAGAGCGCCTTCAGGCCGGCGAGAAAGGCGGAGCGCCAAAGTTCCTCCCGCAATCCAGCCACGAGAAAGCTGACAAGCGTGAGGGTCAGCCAATAATAGGCCAGGTTGTGGCTCATCGCGGTCACGTCCAACAGGGTTTCCACGTCCGGACGGTTGGTCTTAACATAAGCTTGAAGTGAATCCGGCGTCACCAGGTGTGTGAGCATCAGCGCCGTCGTTGCCATTATGAAAATTATTGCGATGACCAGGCGGAAGGCGAGGGAATAGCCGACACCCAGCAGCACCGGCTTGAATTTTCCGCGCCAGCGCAACCGCAAATCGTCGCGGGTGGCGCGCGAGGCGTAACACGCCAGCCCGAAAACACACCCGAAGACCAGCAATTCCATGGCGCACACGAACAGCAGCCCGCCGACGGTGTGGGTGAGTGCCGGAGTTTGTGATTTCACGCGTCTTAGCCCCACCACCCCCGCGACGAGCACATAAGCACCGAGGAGAATCAAATGAATCCACCAACGGCGGCGGTTGACGGGCGGTTCAATCAGCGGTGGAATGGCGTTCATGTTTCAGCAGCGTTAGGCGTCCTTGAAATTTGCCGGCATCGGCGGGAGCGTAACAGGCAGGCCGGGTGCGGGCAATAGCGGGCGCGCGGCGTCAGTCGTTAAAGTAAAAGCTGCAACGCCGGAATCCGATTCCAAACATTGTTGTTTTTTATAATTGTTACCCGGCGCAGAAAAGTTAAGCTCATAATCGTTATGAAGAAACTCGCTATCATCATCGGGGTCTTGGTGGTATTGGGCATTCTGGTTTTAGCAGTGGGCGGGAGTTACAACCGCCTGGTCACCTTGTCGCAGGGGGTGGACAGCCAATGGGCGCAGGTGCAAAACGTCTATCAACGCCGGGCCGATCTCATTCCCAATCTGGTCGCCACCGTGTCTGGGGCGGCCAATTTCGAGAAATCCACGCTGACGGAAGTCACTGCGGCACGGGCTTCGGTGGGCCAGGTGAAGATTGACCCCAACAGCGCGCCGACCGATCCGGCCAAACTCGCGGCCTTTGACCAGGCGCAGGGCCAGCTTTCATCGGCCTTGTCCCGCCTGCTGGTGGTGGTGGAGCGGTATCCGGATTTGAAGGCGACGGAAAACTTCCAGGAATTGCAGGCGCAACTGGAAGGCACGGAGAACCGCATTGCCGTCGAGCGCCGCGATTTCAACACGGCGGTGCAGGCTTACGACACGGCCATCAAATCATTTCCGGCGGTTTTTTACGCCTCGGCTTTTGGCTTCCAATACAAGCCCTATTTCAGCGCCACACCGGGAGCGGAGACGCCGCCCAAGGTCCAGTTTGATTTCAGCAACGCGGCCACCAACCAATGAACCATGAGACGCTTCTGCGCCATTGTGGTTTTACTTTTCGGCTTCCGCTTGTTCGCGGATGAAGTCATTCCACCCGCGCCCACGGCCTACTTCAACGACTACGCCCACGTCGTTTCTGCTGGCACGGCGGCGCAGTTGAACCAGACGCTTGAAAATTTTGAGCGCCAAAGCTCGGATCAAATTCTCGTCGCGATTTACCCGAAGATGCAATCGGACTCGTCCATTGACGATTACACCGTGCGCGTGGCGCGGTCGTGGCAGGTGGGACAAAAAGGCAAAAACAACGGGGCGGTGCTCTTCGTTTTTGTGCAGGACCACAAAATGTTTCTGGAGGTAGGCTACGGATTGGAAGGCGTCCTGCCGGATGCATTGTGCAAGCGAATCATTGATGAGCAGATTACCCCGCGTTTCAAGGCGGGCGATTTTGACGGCGGCCTGACGGCGGGCGTGCAGGCAATCTTGGCGGCGGCCAAGGGCGAATACACAGGGAACGGGACGACGGTGGCTGAACAACAAACATACTCAGCAGACTCAGCAGATACTATTATCCGGCCGTTTGCGATATTGTTTTTAATCCTTGTCTTTGTTGTTTTTTTGCGGGGCGGGAGGCTCTTCTCAGGTTTTTCGGTCTGGACAATTGGAAGTTTTGGCTCGTTTGGCGGTTGGGGTGGCGGCGGATATTCCGGCAGCGGATTCGGCGGTGGTGGCGGCTTTGGCGGCGGCGGATTTTCGGGAGGTGGCGGCAGCTTTGGCGGCGGCGGCGCAGGAGGGAGCTGGTAAATTATGCACCCCAAAAAATTTGCCAAGCATTTGCACCACGACAGCGTTGTCGCGGCGATTCATGATGCCGAACACAAGACCACTGGAAAAATCCTGGTGAGCATCAGTCCCAGGCATGTTGACGATCCGGTCGCCACCGCGCAGGCGGAATTTCTGCGCCTGGGCATGAACAAGTCCCCGGAGCGAAATGGCGTCCTGATTTTTATAGCGCCGCGAGCGCACAAATTTGCGGTGATTGGCGATGAGGGCGTCCATAAAAAATGCGGGGATGAATTTTGGCGGGAACTGGCGGACGCCATGTCCGGTTATTTTCGCAAATCCGAATTCACGCCCGGCATCATCCACGGGGTGCAAAAGGCTGGCGAACAGCTGGCCGCGCATTTTCCGAAGAATAAAAGTGCTTAATTCTCCGGACACCCGCCGCCCGGACAATGACAATACCTCGTTGACCATGACGTGCTCGGAGGTGACGCCCTCGTCATTAATGTCAATTGCTACACCCACACCATCATCGAAACCATACCTGACGGCGGTTCGATGGTATTAATGTTGGGTTTTAGTTTATTGGGTTTGTTCCTTGGCCTGCGGAATCTCAAGCGGGGGTGAACGTTTCGCCCTCTCCCCGGAGGAGTATGAGGAGGATTTCAATTGCGGCAAGACCGTTTGCCGATATAATTTTCGACGGCTGTGGCGGAAAACCAGCCGGAAAACAAACACCGCATGAACAAAGAACTTTCCAATTTCGCCGCGCGCTTGCGCGAAACAATTTGCACTGTATCGCGCGAAGGTCGCGAAGCCGGCGAAGGCAAAAAGGTTCCTTCGCATCTTCCACGCGACCTTCCGGAACGGCAATTTTCCGAACTCGCCCTCGAGCTTTTTGCGCTCCAATTCAAATATAATTCCGCCTACCGGAAAATTTGCGAGGCGCGAAAGCTCACGCCGCAAGCCGTCGAGCATTGGACGCAGATTCCCTTCGTGCCGACAAGCGCGTTCAAGGAATTGGAACTTACCTCGCTCGCGCCGCCTGAACGCGCCGCCATTTTTTATTCCAGCGGCACGACGGAACAAAAACCGAGCCGGCATTTTCATTGCGCGAAATCGTTTGAGCTTTACGAAGTGTCGCTTTGGAATTGGTTTGAGCAAAACATCTTTGTGAATTCAGAGTTCAGAATTCGGAATGCAGAATTGGTTTGCCTCACTCCGCCGCCGGCACAAGCGCCAAATTCTTCATTGGTCCACATGTTCGAAACGATTCGCAAGGAACTCGACGCGGCGGAATCAGTGTTTGTCGGCAGACTCGCCAGCGACGGCTCGTGGGTTTTGGATTTTGACGCCGTGCTTGCCGCGCTCAACTCGTCACTTGTCACTCGTCACGCGTCACTGCTTTTGGGCACTGCCTTTTCGTTCGTCCATCTGCTCGATTTCTTGGCGGAGAAAAAATTGCGATTCCAGTTGCCGGAAAATTCACGCGTCATGGAAACTGGCGGCTATAAGAACCGTTCGCGCTCGATGCCTAAAGCGGAATTGCATGCACTCATCACAAAATTTCTCGGCGTTTCGCGCGAAAACATCGTTTGTGAATACGGCATGAGCGAATTGAGTTCGCAGGCTTATGCAATTTCCGGCGGCAAATATCAGTTTCCGCCGTGGGCGCGCGTGCAAATCATTTCGCCGGAAACGGGATGTGAAGTTGCCGACGGAGCAACCGGATTGATTCGCATTTTCGATCTGGCCAATGTTTTTTCCGTTGCGGCGGTTCAGACGGAAGACTTGGGTATCCGCCGCGACGATGGCTTTGAATTGATTGGTCGCACGAAATCGGCCGAGCCGCGCGGCTGTTCCTTGATGGCCGCATAAATCGCAAATGAACCTGCCCAATTACTTTCTCGCCGATTTGCCGCCGGAAGCGGCGCTCTCGCCGGGGATGATTTCCGAGGCGTGCCAGACGTTGAAACGCAACCGCGAACAATATCTGGCGAATCGCTCCACGCAAAGCTTGGTGAATCTTTTAAGCGACCTCGCCGCAAACTGGCTTGAGCCGGAATTTTCCTTCCGCAAATATGCCTTGGAAAATGCCGGGGCGATTGGTTTTTCCCGTCAAACGTTGGAGCGCGGTCTGGACAATTTTTTCAAACAACTCGCGCGCGAACGTTTCCACTCGCTGCTGGTTCAGGAATTTGGCGACGCAAAACGCCTCGATGAAATGTGCGCAACCAGCATTGAAGAAAAATCCTCGCGCGCGGCCATTGCCCGCGCGCCGGAATTTCAGGTTCATATTTGCGCGGGCAACGTTCCGAATCCGACGCTGACGAGCATTGTTTTTGGATTGTTGCTGCGTTCGGCGCAATTTGTGAAATGCGCCAGCGGCAGTTCCGTTTTGCCGCGATTGTTCGCCCATTCGATTTATGACGCCGATCCAAAACTCGGCGCGTGTCTGGAAATCGCCGAATGGCGCGGCGGAAATCTGGAATTGGAAAACGCGCTCTTCGCCGAGGCCGACTGTGTCACGGCAACGGGCAGCGATGAAACGCTCGACGTAATCCGCAAACGGCTCCCGTTGAAAACCCGTTTTCTCGGTTACGGCCACCGCGTCAGTTTTGGATTTGCGACGGCTGAAGTTCTGCACGGCGCGCGTGGCAAAAAAATTATCGCGGCGGCGGCGGACGATGTGATTGCGTGGAACCAGCTCGGCTGTCTTTCGCCGCACGTCATTTATGTCGAGTCCGGCGGCGGAATTTCGCCGGAACATTTTGCGCAATTGCTCGCGGAAGAATTGGAGCGGCGCGAGCTAACCGAGCCGCGCGGTGAATTGCCGGCGGAACACGCGGCGGCGATTGCTTCGCGCCGCGCGTTTTATGAAGTGCGCGCCGCACATTCGCCGGAGCACACGCAGCATTGGTGCAGCAAGGATTCGACCGCGTGGACGGTGGTTTTTGAGGCGGACGCGCGCTTCCAACTTTCGTGCCTGAACCGTTTTATTTACGTCAAGCCCGTCACTGATTTGAAAACGGCGTTGGAAAATGCCGACAGCGTTCGCGGAAAAGTTTCGACGGTCGGCCTTGCTGCGCCAGAGGAGAAAATTCACGACCTTGCGACGCAACTGGCGCGCTGGGGCGCAACGCGGGTTTGTCCACTCGGCCAGATGCAAAATCCCCCTCTGACGTGGCGGCACGACGGGCGTCCAGCGCTCGGAGATTTGGTGACGTGGACGGATTTGGAATTATGAAAATGGAATTACGAAAAACATTTCAGTTTGAAGCCGCGCATTTGCTGCCGCATTTGCCGAAGCCGCACAAATGCCGGCGGTTGCACGGTCACAGTTTCAAAGTGGAAATCGTCGTGGCGGGCGAGTGTGACGAGAAGCTCGGCTGGCTGATGGATTACGCCGACATTTCGGCGGCGTTCAAACCAATTTGGGATAAGCTGGATCACAATTATCTCAACAAAATTCCCGGCCTCGAAAATCCGACGAGCGAAAACGTCACAGTTTGGATCTGGAAAAAGTTGAAGCCGAAGCTGCCACTGCTCACGGAAATTGTCGTGGCCGAGACCTGTACGGCACGTTGTGTTTATCGTGGCGAGAACGGTTGATTTTCCTTACGGATAACGGAGCACATTGAGCACCCGATGCCCGGAATTCCAGAGGTCTTCGAGAAATTCATCCACCGCGTCGCCGGTGATTCGAACCACGCACACCGGCACATTTTCCTGCTGCGACGAAATCAGGCTGGCAACGCGCAAATTCCGGCGGCGAGTTTCCCGGCTGATCCAGCCGAACACGTCTTCACCGCTGGAAATGTCGAAAGTGATTCGCGCGCTGCATTGGGGCGACGCGAAAAAACTGGCGAATGCCCGGAAAATATCCGATTCGGTAATCAGCCCGACCAGCTTTCCCGCGCGCACCACCGGCAACGCGCCGATTTTTCTTTCCGCCATCAATTCGGCGGCCGTTTCGATGGGAGCATCGGGTTCGATGGTTTGCGGGTGGCGGGTCATGATGTGTTCCACCGTGACGGGTGCCGTGCCCAGCGGCGGCGCCAGCACCGCGAACGGATTCACGTCCGGCGGAAAGGCATGGAGGATGTCGCGCGCCGAAATGATGCCGACGATTTGGTGTCCGTCCACCACCGGCAACCGCCGAATGCGCCTGACAGCCATCAATTCCGCCGCCTCGCCGACGGGCGTGTGCGGCTGAACCGTCACCACGTCCCGCGTCATCCACATGCTGACAATTATCAGTCTTCTCCGTTGGTTGAAATGATTTCCCGTATCACCGGCGCGCCGTCTGGTGCAAACTCAAATTTCCGCCGGTGAACGGGTCTTGCGGAATGGCTTTAAGATAATCCGGCACCAAATCGGAAACGCTGGCTGGCGGTTTGCCTTTGTCCAGTTCGTAGGCGCGCGCGGCGAGATCGAGAACCAATTGCCGCGTCTTCAATTGCTGCGCCTTGAATTTCCGTTCGCATGCTTGATAAACCTTTTCGAGGCCTTTGCGCATCATAATTCTGGACAAGTCGTTCTTGATTCCCGGAAAAGTCCTCTCGGACCAGTCTTGTTCCCGCGCCAGCACCTCATCCCAGGTTTGTTGCTGGGCATCCAGGGCTTCCAAAGCGGCGGCATCTTCGCGGCTGGCGCCGGCGTTGAGCTGGTCCGCGAGTTTTTGCAGCGATTCCATTCCCACGTCATTTATGGCGATGCCGACGAGCTCATCAATCACCACCCCGCCGCGATCCGATTCGTTTCCGAGGTGAAAGTCTTCCAAATAATCTTTGGCCGCTGCCTCCGGGCGGTTTGCCATTTCGTCCAGCCGGCCTTCGGCAACGAAAGCCTGTGCCAGCCGTTTGAGCGCAGCGAGGTCCTTGAAATGATTGGTCGTGTAAGCCTGTGTAAATTGGAGCGGTACCTGGCACCGATTGGTCAAGCCGGCGCGCACCAACGACAAGGCGGCGGCGTCTGCCGAGACGAGTTCACGCAATTGTTGTTCGTTCATTTTGTCGCAATCCCAAACGTCGCTGGGGACCATTTTCGCCGCTTTCATAAAATCATCGTAGCCATTTGGATTTGGCAGCGGCGGCAACGGCGGCGGCGCCAGCACGTCGGAGATTAAGAAACCGAGAAAAATGAGAAACGGAAGCGCCAAAATACCGAATGCAATCAGCCAGTTGCCGGTTTTCTTCGTCATGCGATTTCCGGCAGTTTGGCACGATTTCCGGCAGCGTCAATCATTCACAGTTGACGAAACGCACTGGCTGTTTTTTGAGCAGCCGGCAGAGCGTTTAAGGAAGAGTTGATTAAAGTAGAATTCCTGCAATTGTCGCCGTCATGTAACTGGCGAGCACGCCGCCGATCATCGCGCGGATGCCAAGCTTGGCCATGTCGCCGCGGCGTTCGGGCGCAAGCGAGCCGATGCCGCCGACTTGAATGGCGATGCTCGAAAAATTCGCAAAACCACACAGCGCGTAGGTGGCGATGATGAAACTGCGGTCATCCAGATGCGTCGCCGGGTTCGTGAGATCGAGGTAGCCGATGAATTCGTTGAGCACGATGCGGTCGCCGAGAATCCGGCCGACGGCGAGGCAGTCATGCACGGGCACGCCCATGAGCCACGCGAACGGCGCGTTGGCCCAGCCAAAAACAATTTGCAGCGGCTTGTCCGTGTGAACGCCAATGCCACCGAGCGCGTAGCTGATCAAATAGTTCGCCATGGCTACGATGGCGATGAACGCGATGAGCATGGCGATGACGTTGATGGAAAGCATCATGCCGTCGCTGGCGCCGCGGCAGATGGCGTCAATTGAATTGGCGGTCGTGCGCGGCACGGTGGCGGGGGCGCTGCCGGCGGTTTCGCTTTTCTCGGTTTCCGGCAACATCACTTTTGAAATGAGCAGCGCGGCGGGCGCGCTCAAGACGGACGCCGTGAGCAAATGGCCGGGCATGTCCGAGTGGCCGGCGTCAATGCCGAGCTTGGCATAAACTGCGGCCACGCCGCCGGCGATGGTTGCCATGCCGCCGGTCATCATGCAGAGCAGTTCGCTGCGCGTCATGCGCGGGATGTAAGGCTTGATGAGCAGCGGTGCTTCGGTTTGTCCCATGAAGATGTTCGCGGCGGCAGAAAGGGTTTCGCTGCCGCTGGTGCGCATCGCCTTGCGCATGATCCAGGCGACGGCGTGGACGACTTTTTGCAAAATGCCCCAGTGATAAAACAACGACGACAACGATGCGACGATGATGATGGTGCCGACGACGAGGATGGCGAAAATCAAATTGTTTTCCGGGCCGAATTGTTTGGACAGCAAATCGCTGTCCGCCAGCGGGCCGAAAACGAATTTGCAGCCTTCGTTGGAAAATTGGATGAGCTTTTGAATCGCGCGGCCGGTAAGATCAAAAACTTCGTGGCCGGCCTTGGTCTTTAAAATCAGCAGCGCGAAGGCAAATTGCAGCCCGACGCCCCAGAGCACCGCGCGCCACGGGAACAATTTCCGCTTTTCGGAAATCGCCCAGGCCGTCGCCACCATCACGACGAGGCCGAGCAGGCTGATGAGTTTGAGCTCCATTTTAATTTTCCAACGCCGGGAATGTTTTTCCGATCTTCCTTTAACACCGCGGCTTCAGCCGGATGATTGATGTCCCCCCAGTGCCCCACCGCGCCAAACCGCTGAAATTGTTGAGACGACATCTGCTTTGTGCATTCCCTTGACTCCGAAGACAAGGTTAAAACTTTGCTTCCAAAGTTAATACCACCGGCATCCATATCAGAATGCCCGTAAATTTGCAACATGCAGGCAGCTAAATTGTCCCGCAATAAAGCTTGCGCTCACCGGCTGCTTGTGAAACATTTCACAAACATTTTATGCCACACGTCAAACTACATATTCCCGGTCCCGTCGAGGTCAGCGAAAAAACCTTCAAAGCCTTTTGTTCGCCAATGATCGGCCATCGCGGCCAGGGCTTCAAAGACCTTTACGCGAAAATCCAGCCGCAACTCCAGCAACTGCTTTCCACGAAGCAACTGGTCTACATTTCCACATCCAGCGCGTGGGGCGTGATGGAAGGCGCGATCCGCAATCTCGTCTCCAAAAAAGTCCTGAACTGCATGTGCGGTGCGTTTTCGGACAAATGGTTCGACGTTTCCAAAAAATGCGGGAAGCAGGCCGAGGCGCTCCAGGTCGAATGGGGCTCACCGATTCGCGCCGAGGCGATTGACAAAAAACTGGCGACCGGCGAATTCGATGCGCTCACGGTCATTCACAATGAAACCTCCACCGGCACCATGTCGCCGATCGCGGAAATCGCCGCGCTCAAGCAAAAATATCCGGACGTGATGTTCATCGTGGACTCGGTCAGTTCGATGAGTGCCGTGCCGTTAAAATTTGACGAACTGGGCATTGACGTTTTGCTTGCCGGAACACAGAAGGCTTTTGCCTTGCCGCCCGGCACGGCCATTTTCACTTGCTCGAAGGCGGCGCTGGCCAAGGCAGCGACGATCAAAGACCGCGGCTATTATTTCGATTTCGTCGAGTTCCAGAAAAATGCCGAGCAAAGCATGACGCCCAGCACGCCGAGCATCGGGCACGTTTACGCGATGAGTTCCAAGCTGGACGAATTTTTTGCCGAAGGTCTCGAGAACCGCTACACGCGCCACAAGCAGACGAATCAAATGGTCCGCGACTGGGCGGCCAAACACGGCTTCAATTTGTTTCCTGAAAAAGGTTTCGAATCGCTCACGCTCACCTGTGTCAACAACGGCGCGAAGCCCGGCGGACGAACCGTGGACGTGCCGAAACTGCAAAAGCTGACGAAGGATCAGGGTTTCTTGATTGACGGCGGCTACGGAAAAATCAAGGGCACGACCTTCCGCATTTCCAACATGGGCGACGAAACGGAAGCCAGCATGACTCCGCTCATCGCCGCGCTGGACAACGCGATGAAGCAGTTGTAATTCACAGGGACGGCGGGTGTCGTCCCGTTATTTCCGCTTTCAACCGGCGCATTTTCCTTCCATAGTCTTAGTATGAACGTCCTCGTTACTGGCGGCGCGGGTTATATCGGTTCGGTTTGCGCCGAAGAACTCCTCAACGCGGGCCACACGGTCACGGTTTATGACAACCTCACCGAAGGCCATCGTTCAGCCGTGGACTCGCGCGCAAAATTCATTTTCGGAGAACCGGAGACCGAAGGCGACATTCTTAACGCCGTCAAGTCCGCGAAGCCCGACGCCATCCTGCACTTCGCCGCCAACGCGCTCGTCGGCGAATCCATGACCAACCCCAAAAAATATTTCCACAACAATTTCGTCAACGCCCTCAAACTCGCCGACGCCGCCGTGGAATGCGGCGTGAAAAAATTCGTCTTCAGCTCCACCTGCGCGACCTACGGCCCGCCGGACAAAATTCCGATGACCGAAGATTTGCCGCAGCGCCCCATCAATCCTTACGGCGAGGCGAAGCTGATGTTTGAAAAGGCGCTCGTCTGGTATCAGCGGATTTACGGGCTGGAATTCATCGCCTTCCGCTATTTCAACGCCGCCGGCGCGAGCGAAAAATTCGGCGAACATCACCGCATCGAGACGCATTTGATTCCGAACGTCCTCTTCGTCGCGCTCGGCAAAAGGCCGCAGTGCGAAATCTACGGCACGGATTATTCCACGCCCGACGGCACCTGCATCCGCGATTACATCCACATCAAGGATTTGGCGCAGGCGCACATCCTCGGCCTTGCGCCGGGCAAAACCGGATTTTACAACCTCGGCAACGGTGATGGCTATTCCGTGAAACAGGTCATTTCCATGTGCGAAAAAGTCACCGGCCAAAAAATTCCGGCGCTTGAAAAACCGCGCCGCCCCGGCGACCCGCCCCGGCTTGTCGCCTCCGCTGAAAAAGCCGTCCGCGAACTCGGCTGGCAGCCGGAATTCCCCAAACTCGAAGACATCGTGAATACCGCCTGGGCGTGGCACAAAAAACATCCGGACGGCTATCCGGATTAAATGCTTCCATGCAAACCATCCTCTTCGTCGAAGACAATCCGTTGATAATTCTGGCCTACCGGAGAGTTTTGGAGCGCGCGGGATTTCGCGTGACTGCGGCGGAGGACGGCCTCGAGGCGGCGAAAATGCTGGCGGCCTCGAAACCCGACCTCGTGGTGCTGGACCTGGTGATGCCCAAGTTCAGCGGTACGGATTTGCTCAAATACATCCGCGCCACGCCGGCCTTGAGATCCACGCCGGTCATCATTCTTTCGGAGGTGAGCATCGCCGACGTGGCGCAGGAAGCCATCTCCATCGGCGCGGAACGCGTCTTTTTGAAATCGCGCTGCACGCCCGCCGTGCTGGTTGGCGCAATCAAGCAGCTTCTTGTTGACGACGAGCCGGCTGTTTCCAGCCCATCGCCGCCCCCATGAAATTTTGCTTGCCAAAGCTGCCGGTTCGCAGGCATTTTCCGACATGGCAGCGACGCGCAATTCTTCACCCGACAATCCGTTTTACCAACCGGCGGAAAAGTTTTTTCCAGCCAACAGCAAAATCGGCCTGACGTTCGACGACATCACGCTCGCGACGCTTTATTCTGAAATTCTCCCGCGCGACACGCAGCTCGACACGACGCTCGCGGAAAACCTGCGCCTGAACATCCCCGCCATTTCGTCAGACATGGACACCGTGACCGAATCACGCATGGCAATCGCCATGGCGCTGAACGGCGGCCTCGGCCTGATTCATTACAATCTGCCGGAGCGCGAACAGCTGTCCGAAGTCAGCCGCGTGAAGAACCACGTTCACGGCTTGATTCAGGAGCCGATCAAAGTTTCGCCGGAGCAATTCATCGGCGATGTGCTGGCGCTCATCGAACAAAAAAAATTCGGCTTCAGCACCTTTCCGGTCGTGGACGAAAAGGGAAAATTTGTCGGGCTTTTGTCCGGCCACGTCGTCAAGCCGCGCTACGCGAAAATGAAAATTTCCGAGGCGCTCACGCCGCGCTCACAAGTCCACACCATCGCCCAGAAGGAACTCGGCAAGGACCCAATTGCCCGCGCCGACAAATTTTTCACCGAGCATCTTGGCATCCACAAACTGCTCGTCGTGGACGACAAGGATTATTTGCGCGGCCTCATCACGTTGAGCGACGTGGAGCGCATCACGCAGGAACGTGCCGCGCAATTCAAGCCCGCGCGCGATTCGCATTTCCGGCTGGTTTGCGGCGCGGCGGTTTCGGCCACGCGGAATGCGTTTGGCGAACTGGACAAGAAAAGAATTCTCGAACACGTCGGCGGACTCGTGGAACGCGGCGTGGACACCATCGCCGTTTCCACCGCGCACGGCCACACCAAAGGTGTCGGCGACACCGTGCGTGTTTTGCGCGACGCATTTCCGAAATTGCCCCTTATCGCCGGCAATGTGACGAGCGCGGCGGGCGTGGAATTTCTCGCGGATTGTGGCGCGGATGCCATCAAGGTCGGGCAGGGGCCGGGCTCGATCTGCACCACGCGAATTGTCGCCGGCGTGGGCATTCCTCAAATGACGGCGCTTTACGTTTGCTCGCGCGCGGCGGCGAAGAAAAAGGTCACCCTTCTCGCCGACGGCGGCATCACAAAATCCGGCGACATTGTGAAGGCGCTGACACTTTCGCAGGCGGTGATTTGCGGCGGGATATTTGCCGGTTGCAATGAAGCACCTGGCGAGGTCGTGGAAATCAGCGGCAAACTTTACAAGCAATATCGCGGCATGGGCAGTTTTGCGGCGATGAAGGCCGGCTCGGCGGCGCGTTACGGCCACGATAAAAATCCAGCGCAGAAGGTCGCGCCCGAAGGTGTCGAAGCGCTCAAGGAAGCTTGCGGCTCGGTGGACCGCGTGCTGGCGCAGCTTATCGGCGGCATCCAGAGTGGCATGGGTTATCTCGGCGCGAAAAATCTGGAACAGCTTCGCGCAAAAGCGCGTTACATTCGTGTCAGCCCGGCCGGAATGCGCGAAGCCGCGCCGCATGACGTGGTGGAACTCAAAACCGGAAATTAAAACACAATCGGCTCGTTCAGTTTGCCGCATTGTGTGCAGCGCGAACGATCCACGTCCGGGTCGTCGGTATAAACGAATCCGCATTTCACGCAGCGAAAAATTCGGTCTTCATTGTGCGCCGGCCCGAAACGGCGGCGGCGCATTTCCGAAAAAATCCACAGTCCAATCAACGTGCCCAGCAGCACGGCCACATAGATAGTGATGAGCAGGGTCGCGGACATTCAAGGTGGCGAAGCTGCCGCGTTGGTTGCGGCCAGCGGCACGGTATGCCAGTTGAAAATAATTATACCGAAAGTCAATTGCGATGCCGGCGCAAATCGCAGTTGACGGGCAAGTTCGAGCGCGTGTTGATCGGCCGGGTCATAGCGGCCGGCGGCTTCCAGGCTGCTTTCTGGTGGCAACACAACGGCAGAAACGACGCTGCCCGCCGCGTCCACGAGCACCCGCACGACCGTTGGCGCAATCACGTCGTTGTTTGGCAGCGATGGCAGATTGATTTCGCTGAGCAACTTTCGCCGCGCGAGTCCGCCTTCGATTTGCAGCGTGGAATTTTGCGCGAACGCGGGTTCAACCGGCAACGCAGGCACGCTCAATCTCGCCGGCGGCTTGAAGTCGGGCGGGATGCCAGCAACAAAATTCAATTGCACGAACTGGCTGAGCGTTGTGCCCAACGAGTCGGCTGGCAACGGCAAGGAGCGAGGCGGTTCCGACCAACGGAACGACGGTTGTTCCACAGCGGGCGTTTTCTGCCAGACAGCGGCGGCAAAGCCTTCCGGGTTGGGCAGCGCGAAGAGTGCCGGATTGTTGAGCGCGGGCAGATTGCCGGAATCGTCCGCAAATTTCAGCGCGGGGACGTTGGCGACGGCACGGGGAGCGATTGGCTTTTTTGAGCCGAACAAAAAAATCAGAGCGACGTGCGCGGTAAAAATAAGCGCGATGACCAGCAGCCACCGCCGGAGCGGCCAGCCTTCGTCGCGCTTTGGCTCGGCAAATCCGGGTGTTGCCAAATCTGCGGGCGCGTCGTTCATTGCGGAGAAGATTTATTTCCAACCACGCGCGGCAGCGTGGCGAGCAGCGCGTTTTGGATTCCGGCGTCGCGCGCGAGCAGCGTCAAATGGACGAGTTGATCGTAAGTCACCGACTTGTCCGCGTGAATGACAAGCGTGAGCGGCGCGCGTGAATTTTTCACAGCGTTGCTTAAACTGGATTTAAGTTGTGCCTCGCCGACGATTTGGTTCCCAAAATAATACCGCCCGTAGGAGTCAACGGCCACGGCGACGGACGGCTGGTCAATGCCGGGCAAATCGCTGGCAGTCGGCGGCTGCAATCGGAATGGAATTCCCGGCACCGGCAACAGCGCGCCGAGCAGCATGAAAATCACGAGCAGAAAAAAAACCGCCGCGAACGGCGCCACTTCGAATGGGCTGCGCAGGATTTTGACGTTGCGCGGAAATTTCATTGGCCTTGGCCGTTTTCAGTGACGATATTGACGATTTCGCCGGCGGCGCGTTCCATGTCGAGCACGATTTTGTTGATGCGGCTCACGAGGTAATTATATCCGGCATGAGCCGGAATGGCCACGGCGATGCCCGCCGCCGCGCAAATGAGTGCGTGCCAGATGCCGGGTGTCAACAGTTCAATGTTTGAATACAGGCCTTCTTTGCCGACGGCTTTGAAGACATCCATGAAGCCGAGAATTGTCCCAAGCAAACCGAGCAGCGGTGCAATTTGCGCAATGGTCGCCAGCAGGTTCAATTTGTCTTCGAGCAGCGGCACTTCGGTCAGGCCGGCTTCTTCAACGGCCTCGCGCACACGCTCGCGGCCCTTGTCGCGGTTCAAAATCGCGGCCTTGACGACGCGCGCGACCGGTCCTGGCGTGGCGTCGCAAATGGAAATCGCCTCGACGACATTGTCGCGCTTGAGCACGTTGCGCACGCCGTTGAGAAATTCAATGGAATTGATCTGCGCGCGGTGGCAGTGCAGCGCGCGCTCGATGAACACGGCGATGGCGACGGCGGCGGCGATTAAAATCAACCAAATCATCGGTCCGCCGTTGACTAAAAGCGTTGGCATGGGGGGTTTATAGGCTTTCGCGTGCAAAGTGTAAAGTTAGGAGATGGAAACCGGAAATTGGACGTTGGCATGAAAACCAAAAATTCTAAATTCTGGATTCCAACTTCCAATTCCGTTATTCTCGGCCCATGGAAAAGCCCGATCAGCTCCGCGAATTGTTTCGAATGCAAAAAAGTTTGAACGAACGCATCGGTGTCAAAACCGACGGCATGAGCGAGGAGGAAAAAACGAAATGGATTTTGAATTACTGCCGCGCCATGTCGCAGGAAATCGCCGAACTCACCGATTCCGTGCCATGGAAATGGTGGGCGAAGTATCAGAAATTCGACGAGCAAAACGCGCGTGTCGAAGTCGTTGACCTGTTTCATTTTTTGATTTCGCTCGCGCAAGTGCTTGGCATGAGCGCCGATGACGTGTTCGCCGCCTACGTCAAAAAGAACGAGGTGAATTTCAAACGGCAGGAAAGTGGTTACGCGGTCAAGGACGAGAACGACAACAAGCACATTTGATTTTCGCATGAGTTGGATTTTCAAAGACACTCAGGGCCGGCCTGCGACGGATCCCAAATCCGCGCGGACGAAGGCGGCGCTTTTTTCGCTGCCATTTGCGATGATGGGGTTAATCGCTTTGATTCTATTGCTGCATGACGGTTTGCTCGGCGGATTGAGCAAGGAAATGGCGATCAAATTGGGGAGCGTCATCGTCGTGGCCGGTGGATTTGTCGTGCTCATTTTCGGCATCACCGCCAAAAAAAGTTCGACCGCCGCACAACTCAAATCGTCACTTTCCGATGATTCCGAAAAATCCTGGCTCAAACGCGCGGATTGGGCCGCCGGCCGCATTAAATCCACGGGCATCCCGGACGCCAAATCGTATTGGATCATGGGCGTGGCGCTTTGCATCCTCGGCGGGCTCGTCACCGTGCTTGTTCTCCCGGGCGCGGTGCGCGACAAAAATTACAGCGAATTGATCGTGCTCGTTTTTCCGTTGGTGGGAATCGGTTTATTGGCGGTAGCCGTTCGGAAAATTCTCGCGCACCGGCGTTTCGGCGACTGCTTTTTTGAAATGGCGCAAACCCCCGCGCCGCTTGGCGGCACACTCGAAGGCGAGATTCAAACCAGCGCGCCGCTGAAATTAGAAAACGAATTACGTCTTGAACTATTTTGTGTTCGTAGAATTACTTCCGGCGCGGGACAAAACCGCCGGACAAATGAAAAAATCCTCTGGCAGGATGGGAAAAATTTCATGGTCAATTTCCCCGAACTTGAAGCCGGGAAAATTCCGGTTCAGTTTGATTTGCCGCCCGGCCAGCCGCAATGTTCCGAACGCGGAAACCAGGCGATTTGCTGGCGGCTCGAAGCAAAAATGCCCGGCGCAGATTTTCACGCAACGTTTGACGTGCCGGTTTTCAAAATCGCCAATGTCCCCGCCGCCAATGCAAATGACGCCGCTTAAAAGCTTGTGACCAGACTCAAAACTCAAAACTCAAAAAACAGCGCCGCCGCGAACTGGCGCCGGGAAGTCGAGCGTGTCTTGATCACGGAGGAACAAATCGCGCGGCGGGTCAAAGTTCTTGCGCGCGAAATCGAGCAGGACTTTCGTGGACGCGAAACCGTCGTCGTCTCACTGCTCAGCGGCACGGTGATGTTTCTCGCGGATTTGATGCGGCATTTGAATCTGCCGCTGCGCCTCGATTTCATCGGCGTTTCCAGCTACGGCCTCGGCACGGAATCCGGTGAACTCGTTTTCACCAAGGAATTGCGCCTCGACGTTCGCGGGCGCGACGTGCTGCTGATTGACGACATTTTGGACACGGGCAAGACCATAAGCCGCGTCCTGCCAAAAATCCGCGCGCTCAAGCCGCGGCGAATTAAAATTTGCGTCTTCCTCGACAAGCTCGAGCGCCGTGTTGAAAAAGTGAAAGCCGACTACGTCGGTTTTGAAATCCCCGATTCTTTTGTCGTCGGCTATGGATTGGATTTTGCCGAACGTTACCGCAACCTGCCATTCGTCGGCGTGCTGCACCCGCACATTTACAAGGCGGCCTGCAAACAGGTTTGCCGCAAATGACGCCTGTTTTTCCGTTTTCGAACCCCCTTTTCGCAAATTTCCAACGCTTGTTTTCGTCGTTGCCCGATTGTGCGGTTGGCGTTTAACATGGGGGCGCTATGGCTGAATTCATCCGCGCCGACGGGCGCGCCGCAAATCAACTTCGCCCGCTGCGCTTCCAAAATCACATCGCGCCGCACGCCGCCGGCTCCACGCTCGTCGAATGGGGCAACACGCGGGTCATTTGCGGCGTCACCGTCGAGGAAACTGTGCCGCGCTGGATGAAGGAGCAAAAAGTAACTGGCGGCTGGCTCACCGCCGAATACGCCATGCTGCCTTACTCAACGCTGCAACGCAAACCGCGCGACATCACGAAAGGAAGATTGGACGGGCGTTCGTCGGAAATCCAGCGGCTCATCGGCCGTGCCATGCGCGCGGCAATCGATCTGGAAAAGGCTGGCGAGCGGACGATTTGCATAGATTGCGACGTGTTGCAGGCCGACGGTGGCACGCGCACCGCCGCCATCACCGGCGCCTTTGTCGCGCTATCGCTCGCGGCGAAAAAATTGCTGGCCGAAGGAAAGCTAGTCGAAAATCCAATTTTGAAATCCGTTGCCGCCGTCAGCGTCGGCATTGTGGACGGCCGAGCGCTGCTCGATCTGTGCTACACCGAGGACGCGGCGGCGACCGTAGACATGAATCTGGTGATGAATTCCGCCGGCGAATTCATCGAATTGCAAGGCAGCGGCGAAGAGGCGACGTTCACCGAAGCGCAACTCGCCAGTTTGCTCGCGCTGGGCAAGGCTGGGATTTTGCAATTGCTCGAAGCGCAAAAAAGCGCGCTCGCGCAAATTTAACCATGTCGGCCAAACCCACGCGTCTGCTGCTCGTCCGCCACGCTGAAGTCGAAGACAGCTATCACAAGATTTTCGGCGGCACCATTGACATGAACCTTTCGCCACGTGGCCGCGAGCAGGCGGCGACGCTGGCGAAGTGTTTGCATCGCAAAAAAATTGACGCGATTTACGCCAGCCCTATGAAGCGGGTCCAGCAAACGCTCGCGCCGTTTCTGGCCAATGGCTCGCCGCCGCAAACGATTGTGCCTGCGTTGCGCGAGGTCAATTTCGGCGATTGGACGGGCTTGAACTGGGAAAAGGTCTGCGAAAAATTCGGCCTCGACACAACCGAATGGCTCGACCACATCGAGCGCGGTCTCGCGCCGAACGGCGAGAGCGGCCCGCAGTTCCGCGCGCGTGTCGAGCCGTGCGTACGCGAAATCATCCGCCAGCATTCCGGCCAGACGGTCGGCGTTTTTTGCCACGGCGGTGTGATTCGCATGGTGCTTTCGGTTTTGCTCGAATTGCCGTTGCCCAAAACCAACGCCTTTGAAATTGAATACGCAAGCGTCACGCAAATCGCGCTGCATCCGCGCCTCGCCGAGGTGGAGTTGCTCAACTTCACGCCGTGGCGGGATTTATGAATCATCCTCATCCTCATCGTCAAAAATGAAAATGAGGATGACGATGAAAAAGAGGGGGAAATGAAATCGCTCTGGAAAATTTCCGTTGCCACGACGCCCGAAGCCGAGGACGCCATCGCAGAATTTCTAGAAGCGATTTTTGGCGGAGGGGTTTCAGCTTATTTTGACGTTGAAACACAAATCAGCATCATTTCAGTTTATTTCTCGGATGGGAAGTTTTTGTCACACGAAGTCCATGAAGACATTTGCGAGGGTTTGCAGCGAATAAAAAGCTGCGGGCTTCAAATCGGTTTGGGAAGGTTTTCCATTTCAAAAATCCGCCGCGAGGATTGGGCGGAATCGTGGAAACGGCATTTCAAACCGATTGAAATCGGCCGTTCGCTGCTCGTTAAACCGAGTTGGAGCAAAAAACGCCCGCGCAAAGGCCAGGCGGTCGTTATGCTTGACCCCGGCTTGAGCTTTGGCACGGGACAGCATCCGACAACGCTATTCTGCCTGCGCGAAATTACGCGCTGTCGAAAAATTGGAATGCATCAATCATTTTTGGACATCGGCGCCGGTTCGGGAATCTTGGCGATTGCGGCAGTCAAGCTCGGCTACGCGCCGGTTTGCGCGATTGATTTTGACAACGAAGCCGTCCGCGTCGCCCGGACAAACGCCCGCGCCAACGGCGTTTTGAGGAAAATAAAAATCGCTCGCGGCGACGTTGCAAAATTGCCGAAAGAACCAAAACAGCGGTTTGATTTGGTCTGCGCAAATCTGATTTCCAATTTGTTGATCGTAGAACGCAGAAAAATCGCGGCGCAATTGAAGCCCGGCGGTGTATTAACCTTGGCGGGAATTTTGAAATTTGAATTTGCCGAAGTGCAAAGGGCATTTGAAGCGTTGGGATTGAAATTGATTGTTGCAAAGGGTGAGGGCGAATGGCGTTCCGGTTCCTTTTGCCTCTCGTAAAAATTTTTTGAACGAATGGACGGAAGCGTCAGTCTCATTTGTGGCGTTGATGTTAAAATTATGCGACACGCGAGTAGCATTTGGCATTATTTACGCTATCTTTTGAAGTGAAAGGAATCGAGGTATGATGAAAACATTGGAAGCAATCGGGGAAGCAGTTCGCAACCCGAAACATCCGTTCCGCAAAACGGAACATCAACCTAAAAAAGCGATGAAAAATCGCTATGAACGCAGGAAAATCAAAGAGTATCTCCACATGAGCGAGTGGCTGGCCGAAGAAATGGCCTAAGGCCGGTTTTTTTCAGGCTGCAAAAAAAACGCCAGTTGTCCGCGAAGGACGGCTGGTTTTAAAGGAGAAGTCACCGCTGACATGCCGGACAGATTCCAAAAAATTCGAGCTTGTGCGTCACTGATTTGAAACGATTTTTCGCGGCGATCCGCTTCTCAATTCTTTCCGGAAAGCATTCCTCGATTTCGACGACTTCATTGCATTTCGTGCAGACCAGATGATGATGGTGACCATCATCGTTTTCGCCGACAAGTTCAAACCGCGCCACACCGTCGCCGAAATCAAACCGCTTCACCATGCCCATTTTTTCGAGCAGGTGCATTGAGCGGTAAATGGTGGCCAGATCACACCGGTGTTGGGGCATCTCAGAGAAAATTTCCCGGTTCGTGAGCGGATGCGGATGGGCACGCAAAATTTCCAAGATGGCCGCGCGCGGGCCGGTGAATTTGCGCGCCTGCCCGCGCAGCCGGTTTTTGAGCGCGGACATTTCCTGCCGCTTGTGGGAATGAGAATGGGCGCGCGGTTTCATTGCATGATAAAAATCGCACCGGCAATTTCTAAAATCAACGGAAAACGGTGAAGCGTTAATACAGGTTTAGCTTCAACGCAAAACTACTTCATCAGCAGCATCTGACGCGCGCGTTTGATGGCACTCGTCAGCCGGCGCTGGTAGTGCGCGGGCATGCCGGTGTATTTGCGCGGCAGGATGCGGCCTTGGTCGGTCACGTATTGCCGGAGCAGATTGGTGTTCTTAAAATCGAGCGCGTCCACGGTGAAATCAATCTTGGGTTTCGGGCGCGGCGTGCGGTTTTCCATCGGGCGGCGGTTGCCGCGCTTGTCCTTCTCGGTGTTCGTTTTGCGGGGCATAATTATTTGATTTCCTTGTGCAGCGTGTGACGGCGCAGCGCGGGATTGTATTTTTTCACTTCGAGCTTTTCCGTCTGCAACTTCTTGTTGCGCGTGGTGGTGTAGCGCGAAGGCGATTTGCCCTCCTTGCGCGCCTCGGTGCATTCGATGGTGATGACTTCGCGTGGCATAAATTATTCCTTCTCGGTTTTGGCGGCCTTGGGTTCCTCGGCGCCTTCCTCGACTTCCTCGCCCTCGATTTCCGTCACGCCGGCGCTGTCAATCGTGCCGAGCGTGCCGAGCCGCCGCTGGCGCAGCGCGCCCTCGCGTTCCAACTGCGCCTGCGCCTCGACGGTGAAACGCGTCCAGGGAATCGCCTCCAGCCGCGCGCGCGGAATGTTTTTTCCGGTCAGTTCGCAGACGCCGTAGGTTTTTTTCTCGATGCGCTTGAGCGCCTCCTCGATTTCATAAACGGCGTCCTGATCCGACGACAACAGGCTCAAGGCGAAATCGCGGTCGAAATTGTCCGTGCCCGAATCAGCCATGTGCAGGCTGTAACCGGGCAATTCCTGGGCCGATTCCTTGGCCAAACCGTTCATCTGGTGGAGCAACTGCTCGCGCAATTCGAGCAAATGCAGGTAATATTTCTGCCACTCCGGCTTGACTTTTTTGGCATCGGCGGGAGCGGCGCTGGCTTTGGTCATGGGCCGGCCAAGGATGGCCGACGACGTGGCAGACGCCGGCGCTTTGCCGTGCGGCGTGGATTTCTTTGTTTCTTTTTTTGCTGTCACAAAATCAAAATAATTTCAATCAAACAATTGCCGGCAAAATACCGGTTCCATTCAGGGCGCGGGAATGTAGCAGACAAAACGAAATGCGCCATAAAAATTTTCAAAAATTTTCGGTGCGCTTAAATCCGCTGGACAAGGCGGCGGAAAAAGGCGCAAGGTTGAAACCGTGAATACAGCGCACCTTTACCGAATCATTCTGCCCGTCAACAACATCGAGCGTGCGGCGGCATTTTACAGCACTGTTCTTGGCACCTCCGGCCGGCGCGTTTCGCCCGGACGCCACTATTTCAATTGCGGCGGCACTATTTTGGCTTGTTACGATCCGATTGCGGACGGCGATGGCAAACAAGGCGAATGGAATTTCCATCCGTTGCAATATATTTACTTTGCAGTTTCCGATCTTGAAGCTGCAAGAGAGCGAGTCCAAAACGCCGGCGGAACAATTGAAGGCGACATCAAGAAGATGCCTTGGGGCGAGCGCATGTTTTACGCCCGCGATCCATTTGGCAGCCGCATCAGTTTCGTAGACGAGCAGACACTTTTTACCGGCAAATAATCACCCTTTCTCAATGCACGCATAGGCATTGTGGTTGTGGATGCTTTCGAAATTTTCCGCCTCGACCCGATACCAAGTCACACGCGCGTCGGCGTTAAGCCTCACCGCCACGTTGCGCACCAAATCCTCGACGAACACCGGATTTTCATACGCGCGCTCGGTCACAAGTTTTTCGTCCTGCCGCTTGAGCAGCGCGTAAAGCTCCGAACTCGCCGATCTTTCAATCATCGCAATCAAATCCTCAATCCACACCGATTTTTTCATGCGGATTTGCACCGTCACCTCGCCGCGCTGGTTGTGCGCGCCGTATTTGGCAATCGCCTTTGAGCACGGGCACAGCGTCGTTACGCGTGCCTTCACGGTCAGGACAAAATCTTTTTCGCCGTTCGTCGCCGAGGCGTTGAAGCGCGCCATGTAATCCATCAGGCTTTTCTGCCGCGACACCGGCGATTTCTTGGACATGAAATATGGAAACTCGATTTCCAGATGCGCCGTCACCGCGTTCAGTTTCTTCTGCATCGCGCGCAAAATGTCGCTGATGTTTTCGACATGGATGACGTTGCCGTGCGCGTTGAGCACTTCGATGAAACGGCTCATGTGCGTGCCTTTGAAATGGTGCGGCAAATCCACAAACATGCTGATGGTGGCGATGGTGTTCTGGAACGCGCGCGCCTTGTCGCGCACTTGAATAGGAAATTTCAGTCCGCGCACGCCGACCTTGTCAATGCGCAGTTGGCGGAAGTCGCGCTCGTTTTGTTTGTCGTGCAAAAGTTCCGCCGCCTGGCGTTTGCCGGTTCGAGACATGGCAGAAGCGTAGCAGCTTTGCGGCATTTGGCAAAAAATGTTCTCTTGAAAAGTGAACGCCGTCTGACAATTTCTTTGTTGTGAAATTCAGAATATTTGCCGCGCTGGCAATTTTCAGCGCAATGGGTTCCAGTTCATTCGCTGAAACTCTCCGTGTCGCCACTTACAACGTCGAAAATTATCTGGACCAGCCGACCGAATCGCGCCATTTCGTTAAATCCGCCGGGGCTAAAGCCAAAATCCGCGAAAGCATCGAGACCGCGAAGCCCGACGTGCTCGCGCTCGAAGAAATGGGAACCACCACCGCTCTCATGGAATTACGCGCGTCGCTCAAGGCTGAAGGACAGAATTTCCCATTCTGGGGTTTTGTCGAAGGGACGGACACGAACATCCACGTCGCCGTGTTGAGCAAATTTCCCATCGTCGCGCGGCATCCGCACACAAACGACGAATTTCTTCTGGACGGAAAGCGTTTTCGCGTCGAGCGCGGATTTGCGGAAGTGGAAATTCAGGCCGCAACAAATTTCACCTTCACACTCATCGCCGCGCATTTGAAATCGCAACTTGCCGTGCCCGACGCCGATCAGGCTGAGGAACGGCTTGGCGAAGCAACTGTTCTGCGCAAAATCATTGATGAACATTTCAAAGAAAATCCAGATGCGAAGCTCATCGTTCTCGGCGACTTCAACGACACGAAAGACTCCGACGCGCTGAAGGAAATCATCGGGCGCGGCAAATTCAAGCTCACCGACACGCGCCCCGCCGAGCGCAACGGCGACGACGCGCCCGCGCAGCCGCCGTATTTCGAGCCACGTAACGTCGTATGGACGTATTTCTACGGCGCGGACGACATTTATTCGCGCATTGATTACATTCTGTTGAGTCCCGCGATGGCGCGCAATTGGACGACGAATGAAACGGACATTCCAACAATTCCCAACTGGGGCGTCGGTTCCGACCACCGGCTCATCGTGGCGGCGTTCACGGCAAATTGAACCTCTTTCATTGCCTCGCCGCTTTGCTTCGGTAAATTGTCCGCGTGAAATCCAGAGGCGCGGTTTATCTTGTCGGCGCCGGGCCGGGCGACGCGGGCTTGCTCACGTTGCGCGGCGCGGAATTGCTCCGGCGCGCGGACGTCGTCGTTTATGATTTGCTCGTCAATCCGGCTTTGCTCAAGCTCGCGCGCGACGGCGCGGAACTCATTTCGCGGGGTAAACGAAAGGATTTTCCGCAGGAGAAAATCAACGAGCTGATGATTTCCAAGGCGCGCGAAGGCAAATGCGTCGTGCGACTCAAGGGCGGCGATCCCTTCATCTTTGGTCGCGGCGGCGAGGAAGCCGAGACGCTCGCGGCGGCGAAAGTTCATTTTGAAATTGTTCCCGGCATTTCCTCGATTGTCGCCGCGCCGGCTTACGCGGGCATTCCGCTCACGCACCGAGATTTCTGCTCCAGCTTCACCGTGTTCACCGGGCACGAAAATTCGGCGGATGAAAAAATCAATCTGCGCTACGACCAAATTGCCAAAATCCCCGGCACCAAGGTCGCGCTCATGGGCACGGACAAATTGGACGCGTGGACCAAATCGCTCATCGCGCACGGCCTGCCGCCGGAAACGCCCGCCGCCGTCATCGAACAAGGCACGCTGGGAAAACAAAAATCCGTCGCCGGCACGCTCGCGACCATTGCCAAACTCGCCGCGGAGAAAAAAATCTCGCCGCCCGCGCTGACCATTCTCGGCGACGTGGTGAAGCTGCGCGAAAAATTAAACTGGTTTGAAAACCTGCCGCTATTCGGCCGGCGAATCGTCGTCACCCGCTCGCGGCTGCAAATGCAGAAATTCTCGCGCAAGCTCGCCGAACTCGGTGCGGAGGTTTTGGGAATTCCCGCCGTCAAGGGCGTTGATCCCGACAACAAGCAAGATTTCGTTGACGCGCTGCTGGCGCTGAATTCCTACGACTGGCTCGTGTTCACCAGTCCGAGCGGTGTGTCTGTGTTTTTCAATTTGTTCTTCCGGCAATTTCATGACCTGCGTGATTTGGGCGGCGCGAAAATCGCCGCCGTCGGCCCGGCCACCGCCGCCAAGCTGCGCGAGTTCCATTTGCAGGTGGACTTGATGCCGGAGGAATTTGTCGGGCGCGAAATCGCCGGGGCGTTTGCGAAACACGGCAGCGTTGAAAATTTGAAAATCTGCCTGCTGCGCGCGCAAAATGCCAACCGGGAGTTGCCCGACGCGCTCGAGGAAATGGGCGCGATCGTGGACGACATCGGCCTCTACAAAACCGTCGCCGAGACGGAGGATTTTTTCGGCGCTGCGGCGGATTTTCTGGAACGCGGCGCGGACTGGGTGACGTTCACGAGCGGCTCGACCGTGCAATTTTTCCACGCGCGGTTTGACTTGCCGAAGCTGCTGAAAAGATTTCCACAGATGAAAATCGCGTCCATCGGCCCGGAGACGAGCAAGGTCATCCGCGCGTTGAAGCTGGAGCCGGCGCTGGAAGCAAAAGAGCACACGACGGACGGTTTGCTGGTGGGCCTGGTGACGGTGAGAGCATAAGAAACTTGGTAAACGAACGGAAATTGCAGGAATCGAGGTAACAAGAGTTTACATTTCGGAAAATAAAATTTCATTTCCTCCAAGTCTCGAAGGGACAAACAAAATAGCCCACAGTTTCATCTGTGCTTGAAGGCCGACAAAATGGTCGAGCAAAGTGTTTTTTAAGAAGGTCAAATCCATTATGTCAAAAAACCAAACAAGCCAAAGACCTAGTTCTCGCGCCTGTTAGAGCTTCAGGATGCGGTTAAAGCAATTATCCGTCGGCAGCTTCGACCAGAACGCATAATTGCAAAACTTTTCGCGCAAAGACCGGCCTTCGGGAGTTCGGGCATGAACAAGGATTGCATCGAGTAAAACACCCCAGCAGCTAGATTATGAAATTAATGAAGATTTTTTGAAAGATTGCCCGGTTTCATCCGTATTTACTATTGGAGGGCGAGTGTGCTTGTGCGCGGTCGTCTATCAAAAATTAAAGAATAAGAACAGTTGGCCAGAACGGCTGATTTTCCGTCACCTGTAATATTTCAAG
>DATJRH010000019.1:0-3326 GCA_035504945.1 Candidatus Aquilonibacter sp.
TCGCCGGAAATTCGCAGCAAGTCCTCCTCCAGAATCCCGGCCTGACTGTTGGCAACGACCAGCGCCGTGGATTCACAAATCTCCTGAATTGCCCCGGCGTGCTGCCGCAGACGTTCAAGTTCCGCCAGAAACACCCGCAGGACTTTTGCGCGCGGTGGAAGATTTGCGCCGCAAATACTTTCAACCGCTTGGCAATAGGCCAATCCGTGCGCGAAGGCTGTCGTCGCTGCGAACCGTTCAGCCAGCAGCAAAACTTCATCCGCCCTTTTGCCCTCGGCAAGTTTTTCAATCGCGCGCCACTTGTAAAACAGGCGCGGCGTCGAGCGGATGACATCTTCCCCGACCGTTTCGAGCAGGAAGTGAACCGACTCGGTCACGCCGGAGTATTTTGGGCCGACCGGCATCACGAACGCGCCCGGTTCTTGAACGATGCGATGCGGCCGCCAGTCTTCATCCGGTTTGCGGTGACGCATCGCTGCCTGCGGATCGAAATTGCGGCGCATCGGCTCGACATTTTCCTGCCAGGCATCGTCGTGCAGGATGAAATCTCCGAGACGCGGATGGCCTTCAAAGACCAGCCCGTATAAATCCTCGGCTTCCCGCTCGTGCCAGTCAGCGGCATGGACAAATTTCACGATGCTCGGAAAAGTTTTTTCGGTCAGCGGCGCAGCAACCATTACATGAACCCAAGCCGCGTCGCCCTCGCCATAAAAGGTGTACCGCAACTGCCATTCGCTCGCGCCTTCCTCGACAATCAACCCGGCAAAACTGAATTTCCAGTCGAGGAAAAGATGTCCGCACAATTGCGGCAGCGCGTCGCGGGCGCACACCACTTCGCACACGGCGCCCGGACCGGACCGGCACTGCGCCTGATTCGGCCAGCGTTGATCAATTTCTATTTTCAATTCGGCGTGATTCATGGCGATGGATGATTTGTCAGCACGGCGGCGGCTTGCGATAGCAAATTTTGCAATGGTTGCGGAATGTAAAATCCGAGCACAAAAACGGGAATGGCGGCGATGATTAGCGCAGTTCGGCAGCTAAACGGTAGAGGAAAAATTTCATGGTTTTCATTTTCCGCAAGATGGTTTGTCGGCGCGGCGGCATTTTCATTTTCCCGCGCGCCGAAAACCATCCGGTTGATGTGCAGCATGATTCCAAAAAACGCGATGACGATGAAAACGGCGAGCAGCCCGGTGGCCAAATACTCCTTTTGCGTCAAACCCGCCTTGAGAATGGAAAATTCGCTCAGGAAAACCGCCATCGGCGGCGCGCCGGCAATCGCCAGACCTCCGAAAACGAGGGCAGCACCGGCGAAAGGCGATTGTCGAATCAGGCCACGCACCGCGGCAATCTGGCGCGTTTCCGCCGCAATCAACACCGCACCGGCGGCAAAGAAGCAAAATGATTTCGTCACACAATGGCTGACGATTTGTTGCATCGCGCCGTAACCGGCGACCGACGCCCCCAGGCCGACCGCCGTCAAAATGATTCCCATGTGCTCCACGGTGGAGAAGGCAAACATGCGTTTGTAATCCTTCACTTGGAGCAGCAAAAACGCGGCTGTGCCGACTGAAATCAAACCAAGCACGACGGCCCAGGTCTCGGCGTGAGAATGGGGCGCCGCTTGCATCACGGGAAACAGCCGCAAAATGACGTAGAGGATGGACGTGGTTTCGATGCCCGAAAGCAGCGCGCACACCGGCGAAGGCGCCTGACTGTGGGCATCCGGCAGCCAGGTGTGCATCGGAACAAGGCCGACTTTGGTGCCGAGGCCGATCAAAATCAACAGAAACGCCGTTTGCAATAGGACCGATGGCATCATCGGCGCGGCGTTAATCAATCCGCTCCAAGTATAAGCGCCGGGGCTGCCCGATGCTTGCATCGCGGCGAACAAAACCAGAAACCCAAACAGCGCCATGCCCGCGCCCATCAGTGAGAGCACGACATATTTCCATGCGGCTTCCAACGCCTCACGCGTGTTTTCAAATGAGACCAGCAGCGCCGAACAAAGCGTCGTCAACTCGACAACAATCCATACCAGCGTCGGTTCGGCCAGCACCGGAATGGCGAGCATGGAAAAAACGAACAGATTGTAATTGATATAGTAAAGGCGGAGTTTTCCCGGTTTCAGATTTCCGCGCGCCATGTAACCCACCGAGAAGATCGCCGCCGTCGTCGCCACAAATGCAATCAACACCAGAATCAGCGCGCTCAAGCCGTCCACGGCAATCCATTTGAGCCAGCCGGCACTCAAATCCACCGTGACAGAGTTGCCCTCTGAAACCAGCCAGGCAACTCGTGCGGCTAAAATCAAAGTCGCCACTGAAAAAACAACGGTCACGCCCGCCGCCCATGCCTTTTTGGAAGGGAGGCAGACCAGCACGGTCGCAATCAGCGGCAGCAGCAAAACGATGAGCACAGTCACTTGGCCGCCTCCTTTTCCGCCGGTTCAACGGTGACTTCTTTCAAGCTGGCCAGCTCGCCGACGGCGGTACTCCCGATCTGTTTCTGAACGGCTCGCGTCAGCACACCCATGATGAAAACGATAATCAAGCCGTCCGTGGCAATGGCCAGTTCGATCAGCATTTTAAGATTGCGGGCTATGTCAATGCCGGCCAGAAACGCGCCGTTTTCCATGACCAGCAGGCCGATGAGCAACGGCAGGGCTTCGCGCCGGACGGTGATGGTGAACGCTCCAAGCAGCAGGCCCGCGATGCCAATTGGCACGTTCGGGCCGCGAAACTCCGGCGCGACGGCGTTGAGCAGCGGCAATCCAAAAAAGTAAGCCAGGATCGCGAGCGCCAGGGCGATGAGCAGGGCGGTCGGAATGTTCAGCGCCTGCGTCACTTCGCGGCGCGTATAAATTTCCGACGGCGAGGTTTTGCGCAACAGCCACGGCACGATGATCGGCTTGCTGATAATGTTCACCAGCGCCACACCGTAAAGATGTTCCGCGTTGTAACGCATTCCCAAAAGCACGGCGGACGCCGCCAGCAGCACCGATTGCGCGATGAACAAATTCAGCACGCCCCGCGCCTGCCGCATGGCCACGATTCCGAAGGCCGTCAGCAAAAACAGCCCCGTGACCAGCGAGTTTAGATTGTTCAACAATTGATTGGTGGCGTCGCTCATTTCTCGTTCAGGACAAAAAGACTTGTGCAATCATGGCCGCGACGCAGGTGATGAACGCCGCGCCCAAAAATTCGGAGATGCGGAACAGTCGCAGCTTGGACAACGACGACTCAATGACGACCAGCACGAGCAGGAAGCAGAAAATTTTGAACAGCACGAATGGAATGGCCAGCAGCACCGCGCCCAGCGTC
>DATJRH010000020.1:0-16203 GCA_035504945.1 Candidatus Aquilonibacter sp.
AAAAATTTCAAGCCGCTGCCGCAATTTCCATCCATCCGCCGCGACGTGGCGATGCTCGTGCCGGAAGCGACGACACACGAATCCATTTTGCAGGCGGTGAAGCAGGCCAAACCTGCGAATTTGGAAAGCGCGGAATTGTTCGATGTGTTCCGCGGTAAAAATATTCCCGACGGGCAAAAGAGCCTGGCTTACGCCTTCATTTACCGTTCGCCGGAAAAAACCCTAACCGACGCCGAGGTCAACGCGGCGCATGCGAAAATTGTCGAGGCATTCAAGCGGAATCTTGGCGCGGCCGTGCGGGAATGATTCACGCGGCTTCTGGCATGAACGGCGGCATCGGGCAATCGAGCGTGTCGGCGATGGCGCGGAGCAATTCCGCTTCAGCTTCCAAAATCACGCCGTCCGCGCCAACGACGTGGGCGCAGGCTTCAATCAAATTCTTTTTGATGAGCGGCGACGCCTGGGTGAGGCGGTTGAGCGCGGCATCCACTTGATTCACGCCGCAATTTTCCTTCGGCAGCAATTGCAAATCCGCGCCGGCAGGCGCCCGCAAATAAGGTGCACCAGTTTCGAAGGCCTTTTGAATTTCGGCGGCGTCATTGCTGCCGACATTGGCCAGCGCCGAGAGCAAAACCGCGCAATCCGGCGCAAGCGGTTTGACGGAATAGAATTGAATCACAGTGCGCGGCAACTTGCCGAATTGCGGCGCAAGGTGATGCGTGATGATTTTTTGGAGGACGAATTCAAACAGCTCGACTTTGCCGTCCAAGTTGATGAGCCAGCCGAGCGTTTGTGAAAATCTATCATACTGTTCCGCGGTCAATTGTTTGAGCGCGCCGAGCGCGAGGTTGACCATCGGCAGATGCGCGTGCGCGGCGGCTTGGGAGACGTCGGGGAACAGCGCGGCGGTTTTTTCGGAAACGTCCGGCGAAAAGCGTTTGCCAATTTCGGTGATTTGCGTCGTGCGCTGGTTTTCGTCGCTGCTCAAGAGCATCGCGTAAATCAACGCGGCGGCTCCGAGCGGTTCGCGCGCGGAGGTCTTGACATTTTCCGGCAGCGACGCGCGCAACGCTTCGGCGTATTTCAAGTGCAGCGGCGTGGGATTGCCGAGTTTCGGCAGAACAGTATGCGGTTTGATGACCGGCGGTTCATCCATGCCGCCCGAGGCGAGAATGGTGCCGCCGAGCACGGTGCCGAAAAGATTGGGCATGGGCGGACGTTTCGGTTTTGAAATTTCTCCCGGCTGCTGGCCGTCTCCGTCGTAGCGAACTGGGGGAAAATTCCCGTCGAAATTCGGCTCAAAGGCGCGGATGCGTTGGGTCAGCGGCGGGTGCGTTTCGAGCAATCCGATGAACGGCTCGCTGATGCCATTGCCGAAAAACATGTGCGACAATTCTTCCGAATGTGCGTGGCTCAAGCGCGATCCGTTTTCGCCGAGGCCGCCGATTTTTTTCAGCGCACCGGTGATGCCGCCGGGATTTCGCGTGAATTGAACAGACGAAGCGTCTGCAAGAAATTCGCGTTGTCGGCTGACTGCGGCCTGAATCAGCCGTCCAAAAAAAACGCCGATGTAGCCGACGAGCAGCAAAACAAGTCCGAGAATCGGCAGCGGATTTTGGCCGCGCCCGCGCCCGCCGCCGCGACCCGTGTATAAAAGAACTCTTCCGATGACGGCGAGGCAGAGAATTCCAAAAATGATTCCCATGAGCCGGAGATTCAGCCGCATATCGCCGTTCAAAATGTGGCTGAATTCGTGGCCGATGACGCCCTGCAACTCGTCGCGCGATAAAATTTTCATGCAGCCGCGCGTTACGGTGACGGTGGCGTCGCCGGGTTTGTGACCGGCGGCAAAGGCGTTGATGCCGCTCTCCTCGTCCATGACATAGACCTGCGGCATCGGCACCCCGGACGCGATGGCCATTTCCTCGACGACGTTGAGCAATTTGCGTTCGTCGGGATCGTTCGAGTTCGGATTCAACAGGCGTCCGCCCATCATTTCCGAGACCGCGCTGCCGCCGGCGGACAGTGACATCGTTTTGTAAATGCTGCCGATGCCGACGATGGCGAGCGTGGCGATGCTGACGCCGATGAAAATCTGTGAATTCCAAATGGAAAATTGCGGCTGCTCTTGGTTGTTAAACTGCTGATGTGCCTGCACGCCGGAAAAAATCAGCAGCGCGGCAACGTAAATCGCGGCAATCATCGCGGCGACAGCCAGCGCAAAATAAATGACGAGCCACTTCGTTTTTTTTCTGGCTTTGTCCTGTCGCTCGAAGAAATCCATGTTCGTTGAATCGTCAAATCGTGAATCGTCGAACCGTTTTCCGATTTAACGATTCAACTGTCTAACGAATCACGAGAACGAAACCTTGGGCGCGTCCTTCTGCTCCGGCTTGTCTATGACAAACAATTCCGCCGGACCAAAATTGAACATGCCGGCAATCAGGTTGCTCGGAAACACTTCGCGGTCGGTGTTGTAAGCCATGACCGAATCGTTGTAAGCCTGCCGGGCGAAGGAAATCTTATTTTCCGTCGAGGTCAATTCCTCGGTGAGTTGCATCATGTTTTGGTTCGCCTTCAAATCGGGATACGCTTCGGAAACCATCATCAGGCGGCTCAAAGTGCCGCCGAGTCCGGTTTCAGCGGCGGTCAGATTTTTCATCGCAGCCGCGTCGCCGGGATTGGCGGCGGCGGCTTTGGACGCGGCGTAGGCAATGTTGCGCGCCTGCGTGACGGCTTCGAGCGTTTCGCGCTCGTGCTTGATGTAACCTTTGGCCGTCTCGACCAGATTGGGAATGAGGTCGTAGCGGCGCTTCAGTTGGACGTCAATTTGTGCGTAGGCGTTTTTGTAACGATTGCGCAGCGTGACGAGTTTGTTGTAGCCGCCGGCCACAAGAGCGATGCCGATGATGGCGATTAATACGATAATGCCCAACACGATCAGCATGCCCATTGCCGTGCCCGACGGTTCCGCAAGAATAATTCCAGTTTTCATAAATTTCCTTTGCTACGTTTGCTCATTGCTAAACCAAACAGCTCGCTCCGGCAATGATAATTTCAGGACTTTTTTGGAATCACTTCAGGCTTGCGCAGGCAGATGCACACGGAATGTGGTGCCGTGACCGCGCTGGCTTTCCGCTTTGATAAAGCCGTGATGGCTTTTGACGATGGACACGGCGGAGGACAAACCCAAACCTTGACCGACTTCCTTGGTGGTGAAAAACGGTTCGAAAATCCGTTCGAGCAGTTCAGGCGCGATGCCAATCCCGGTGTCCGCAACTTCCAAAACCACAAAACGATTTCCGTCCACGCTGCTGTTATGCGCGCCGAGAGTCAGCGTGCCGCCATCCGGCATCGCATCGCGCGCATTGGTGCAAAGGTTCAGCAACACTTGATGCAATTGCGCCGTGTCGCCAGTGATCGTCCAAAGTTCCGGCGCGATTTGCGTCTGGACCTTGATGGATTTTTTGAAAGTTTCCGAGGCAAATTGCGCGACGTTACTGATGATATGCTCCAAGTCCACCGGCGCGCGCTGGCTGGCCAATCCGCGGCCCAGCCATAGCATTTGCTTGATGATGTCCGCGCCGCGATGCGCGCTGGCCTCGGCCTTGGCGAGCATTTTCAAATAGTCCTCGTCCTGAAGCTTGTCGCGCAGCATCTCGATGGAAATCAAAATCGGCGCGAGAATATTGTTGAGGTCGTGTGCAATGCCGGTCGCCAGCCGTCCGATGCTTTCCATGCGTTGCGCCTGGGCGATTTGCGCCTCGAGATTCTTCCGGTCGGTGATGTCGCGCCCAATGCCGACGAGGCCGATAATTTTGCCTTTGGCATCGCGCCAGGGAATTTTTGAGGTGAGCAGCCAGCGCGTTTCGCCGTTCTGTAGAACCGCCTTTTCCTCGCGATTGATGACGGAATGTCCCGCCAAAACGGACTGGTCGTCGGCAAAAAATGCCCCGGCGATTTCCCGCGGGAAAAGATCGAAGTCCGTTTTACCCACCGCGTCGGCCTCGGTTTTGCAGCCGAGATTTTTCAAATCCGCCGGGTTGGCCATGATTTTTCGGGCCTGCGCGTCCTTGGCATAGATGCAATCGGGCAGGTGGTCAACCAGCGTGCGGAGCAAGTTACGCTCCTCTTCCAGTCTGATTTCCACCTCAACCCGCTGCGTGATGTCGCGGCTGATGGAAATCAGACCGATGATGTTTCCGTCCGGGTCGCGCCAGGGAACCTTCGTGGTCAGGTGCCAGCGCGTCGTTCCGTGTGGCTGCAGGATTTTCTCCAGACGGTTCACGACCGGCTGGCCGGTTTGAATCAATTGATCATCATCCCGTTTGAAGTTTTCCGCCGTCGCGCGGTCAAAAAAATCAAACGCCGTTTTGCCGATGGCGTCCTTGAAATCGCGCAGGCCCAATTCCTCCAGCTTGGCGCGGTTGACCCACACGTTCCGGCCATCGCGATCCTTGACGGAAATGACGTCAGGCAACAAATTAGTCAGCGTGCGCAGCAAATGCCCTTCATCCAATTTTTGCAGCGCGCCGTTTTCCTGTTGGGAATCTTCGGGATTTTTCATCGGCACTTGCGGTGCGGCATTCCAAACAAATTCATTATTCGATCAGAAGCTTATGCGGCCCGGCACGTGCGGTCGTCAGGTCGGAATGATTAGTTTGTATTCAAAAATCCGGCCCGGCGCAAGCACAATTCGTCACGGTTCGACGAACACCGGCATTCCCACCCACGCCAGTTTCATCAAATACTCCGCGTCCCAGTTCGCCAGCCGGAAACAGCCGTGCGATTCCGTCCGCCCGACCAGTTCGGGAACCGGCGTGCCGTGAATGCCGTAGCCCGTCTTGTCCAGACCAATCCACGCCACGCCGACCGGATTGTTCGGGCCGGGCGGCAAGATCAATTTGTGACCGATGGCCTGCAATTCTTCCGATTCGGGAAACAACTCCGGATCCACCGTGTAATTCGGATTCGCCGCGATGGTGATGACGTGCAATTCGCCGACCGGCCGCTTGTCGAAACGCGCCGCGATGCTACAAGGAAAATGCGCCAGCAGATTTGTGTTTTCGTCGAACGCCTCCAGAAATCTTTCGGACAAATGAACGACAACAAATGCCGCCTTGTCCGCCGGTTCGGGATAATTCACGTCGGGAATTTGCAGAATGGTTCCAGCGACGATGTTCGTCCAGTTCACGCCCGGATTTAATTTTTTAATCAACAGCGGATTCGAATGCGCCGTTTCCGCGACCAGTTCCAGTTCCGTTTCGTAATCCAGCGCGCTCTGCTGTGATTTGGCCAGCCACGTTTTGCCGAGCGGCTGCAAGCGCGCCAAATCATTTGTCGTCACGATATAGTTCGTCAAAATGGGCGCGTCGAGCGTCAATTGGTCACACGTGTCCGCGTCGAGCTTTTCCGTCGGCGGCAGATTTTCGATTTGTTGAAAAACCAAAATTGCCTCGCGCGTCTGCGAGCCGATTGCCGCGTCAATCGAACCGGGCGAAATCCCGCGCCGCGCCAGCGCGATTTGCGCCTCCAGAACATCGTGAACCGGGCGTGGAAAATCCGACGGCGCTTGCCGCGAAACAACGAGCGGTTGCGATTGCACCCGGGAAATCGCCGGTCTAGGCGGAACGATTTTCCCAGCAGGCTTGTGCGGCCAAAAAAACCAACCCGCGCCAGCCATCAGAATCAAAACCACCAGCCAGCCAAAATGACGGCCGCGTTTTCTTCGCTCGCGCGGCAATTGATACTTCGGTTTGGGACGGCGAGCCACGAGGCCAGTTTCAGGTTTCAGGCTTCAGGTTGCAAGTCTTTGCTCCTTTTCGGAGGGACGGGTTCCACGAGTCCCTGTTTTTTTGGGGACTTGCAAAGCTCGTCCCTCCGAATTCAGCCTTTCATCAGCACTTCAATGTAAGCCTGCGCGATTTGATCCACGAGCGGCGACGGCGCGACGGCCTCGCCGTCAAAAACCGAGACGGGCACGATGCCCAGCGCGCTTTGCGTGATGAAAATTCCCTCGGAATATCTCAACGCCTCCGGCTTGATGACACATTTGTTCGTCGGCAGTCCGAGCGACTGGCAGATTTCCAAAACGACCGCGCGCGTGATGCCCGGCAACACGCCGCGGCCCGTCGGCACGGTGCAGATTTTGTCGTTATAGACCCAGAACAAATTACCGCTCGTCGTCTCGGCCACTTCGCCGTTCGTGTTGACGAGCAGCGCCTCGTCCGCGCCCTTTTCCGTCGCCTCGGCGCGCGCCATGACGTGCAAAATTTTGCTCGTGGTCTTGAACGACGACAGCAGATCGGCAGACGGAATATGAAGCGACGACGTGATTAAACTCCATTCCAACGGACTTTGGGGAGCGGCGTGCAGCGTCATCACCAGCGTCGGCTTGCATTTGCCGGTGAAGGCGTAACCGCGCTCGCCCGGCCCGCGCGTCAGCGTCACGCGCAAAATCGCCTCGGACTGCTGGTTTTCCTCGATGAGCTGCCGCGCGAACTTTTCCAGTTCCTTCGGCTTGAACGGCAGCTTGATTTTCAAAAATTCCGCGCCGCGCGCCATGCGCTCCAGATGTTGCGCGAACCGGAATGGTTTTCCGCCCACGACGCGCATCGTTTCAAACAAACCGTCGCCGAGCAAAAAACCCCGGTCGTTAACGGGCACGACGGCCTGCGCCTCGGGCAAAAATTGTCCATTGAGAAAAACGAGCATGACCCCATTCCTAATGGCCTTCAATTACCCGAACCGCAAAAAATCCGCCAGTTAAAAAGTTGGAGTTCAAGCTTTAGCGTGTCCGGCGAAGTTTTATTAGTCGTTAAAATCCGGCAAATTCCGTACCGGCTTCCGTAATGTTACGAAGGCCGTTGCAATTCTTCAAAACCCTGAATTCTGCGTTTTTGACGGTTTGACGAGCAAGACGGCATTAGGAACGCCAGTTTCCAAAAGATTGGAATTCAAGCTCCAGTTTATCCGCCAAAACAGGCCAAAGCCTGAATTCCAGCAAAAAAGATTGTCCGGTTTCTGCAAAAACCGGCATTTATAGATGCATGACCGACTTGGACGACCCCGCTCTGCTCCGCGAATACGCCGCGCACAATTCCGAAGCCGCCTTTGCCGAACTCGTTTCGCGGCGCGTCGGCTTCGTTTATTCGGCGGCGCTGCGGCAAGTTCGCGACCCGCATCTGGCCGGGGAAATCACGCAGGCGGTTTTTATTATCCTCGCGCAAAAGGCCGCACGCATTTCAGACAAGACCGTTTTGACCGGCTGGCTTTTCAAAACGACGCGTTTCGCCGCGCTCGCGCAAATCCGCGACCGCGCCAGACAGACCGCGCGGATGGCCATCATTGAAAAGGAGTTTCAAATGCAAAATCAATTTCAAGCCGCCGCAAACGATGAAATCTGGAATCAAATGTCCCCGCTGCTGGACGAAGCGCTGGCGCGTCTCGGCGAAAAAGATCGGCAGGCCGTGCTGCTGCGATTTTTTGAAAACAAATCACTGGCGGAAGTCGGAAACAAATTGGGCACGGGCGAAGACACCGCCCGCAAGCGCGTGGCTCGCGCTCTGGAAAAATTGCGGAAATACTTTTCCAAGCGTGGCGTGGTTTCGACGGCCGCAATTATTGCCGGGGCGATTTCGGCCAACTCCGTTCAAGCCGCGCCGGCACTGCTGGCAAAAACCGTGACTGCCGCAGCGATTGTAAAAGGGTCTATTGCTGCGGCTTCAACCTTAACCCTTGTAAATGGAGCATTGAAACTTATGGCATGGTCAAAAGTAAAATTCACTATCACTACAGGCACACTCATTCTCTTGGCTGCAACCACGGGTTGTGTCGTGCTCAACATTTGCAAAACGTATGTGGCAAGCCCGCCAATACATGAAGGCTTCAACTTTGAAGACGGTGTGTTGAGTTGGAAGGCTCAAACTTATCCCGGTTCCGAAGCCTGCTCGGCAGTTTCAATTTCCAGCGAACAAGCAAAGGATGGGCAATACTCCTTGAAAATGTCGCTCAATCTCATAGGCGGAGATGTCCATAATAGTGCCGGCGAGGCGTGGGCTTATTTGAACCCAGCCTCTCAACCGGAGAACTTGACGGGGCGCACCATCACCGCTTGGATCTATGCGCCTGTCGCCGCTGGCAGTGAGGAAGGCAATCCCAGCAGTTGGCAACTTTTTGTGAAGGACGACCAATGGCACAGCGAATATGGCTCGTTGAGCAACATCGTCGAAGGGCAATGGACGCAACTTTCGCTCACGGTCGGCCTCGGCAAACCGGACACCGGCTCGGTGGATCAACAGTTCGATTCTTCCCGGGTTTGGGTTGTCGGCGTCAGGGTGCTGGCGGGCGGCGCGCCGGCGAAATATGAAGGGCCGGTTTACGTTGATGATGTCCGATGGTAATCAACGGTTAATTCAACCAGCATCATTTCTAGAAAATGAATTTATTCAACTGGCAACCAGCCACGTTGTGGCTGGCTAATTTCCACTTGTCGCTCCGCGACGTTCAACGCCGCCAGAAAACCGGCGGCTTTCGCCAGCGTTTCCTCGTATTCGGCTTCGGGATTTGAATCGGCTACAATGCCCGCGCCGACGTTGAAATAGATTTTTTCCCGCGCGCAAATCGCCGCGCGAATCGTGATGCTCAACTGGCTCTCGCGGTTGAAGCCGAGATAGCCAATCGCGCCGCAGTAAGGTCCGCGTGAAACCGGCTCCAGCTCGTCAATGATTTCCATCGCACGGAATTTCGGCGCGCCGGTGATGCTGCCGCCGGGAAAACACGACGCGAACGCGGCAAAATGCGTGACGTCTTTCCGCAGCCGGCCTTCAACCGTCGAAACCAAGTGCTGCACTTGCGCGAATTTTTCCAGCTTCGCCAGTTCCGGCGTCTGCACGGAGCCGAATTCGCAGACCTTGCCCAAATCGTTCCGCAGCAAATCGGTGATCATCACCAGTTCGGCGAGTTCCTTGGCGCTGGTTTGGAGTTCGTAGGCGAGCTGCGCGTCGCGCGTCGGGTCGGTATCGCGCGGGCGCGTGCCCTTGATCGGGCGCGTAACGATGTGGTTGCCGCTCATGCGCAAAAATTGTTCCGGCGACGACGAGACAATTTGAAAATCGCCGCAATCCAAAAACGCGGAAAAGGGTGCGGGCGAAATGGCGCTCAACCTCTGAAAAAATTCCCAGCCGGACATTTTGCTCTGCGCCGCCAGCCGCTGCGACAGGTTGACCTGGTAAATGTCGCCGGCGCGGATATATGTCTGCGCGCGTTGAACGGCGGCAATGAAATCGGCGCGTGAAAGATTTGAAGAAACCTCACGCAAAGCTGCAAAGTCGCGAAGAAATTCCGGGTTTTGCGTCTCTGCGTCTTTGCGCGAAAATTTTTCCACCCAGAACTCCACTTGTTCTCGCGCTTTCATTTCGCTGCGCGAGCCGTCGTCGGCCAAGCCGGTGGAAACGATGAAAACTTTCCCGAGCTGATGGTCGAAAACGACAAGGCTGTCGTAAAAACCGACGTGGCAGTCGGGCAATTCCAAATCGTTGACGGCGCGGCGCGGCAGTTTCGGCTCGGTGAAATTTTTCAAATCGTAGCCCCAGAATCCAAAACAGCCGCCGAGCGGAAACGGCAGGTCAATTTCGTCGAGCAGTTCAAATTGCGCCATGAGCGCATCGAGAATGTGCCACGGATTGCCGAAGCGAAGCTGAGAGTTGAATGTTGAATGTTGAGAGCGGCCGGAAATAATTTCACACCGCGAGCCGAAGGAGCGAAATGTTAAGAAAGGATTTGCCGCTGCAAATGAATAACGTCCGGTTGATGAATCAAAGGCATTGCTCCGCAGCAAGACGATGTTCCGCGCCCCGCACTCCACGCTCCGCAATTGCCCGACGAGCGATTCCGGCGTATGCGTAGTTTGAATTTCTTGAATGAGCGGGCGCATGGAAAATCATTCCGCAACCAGTTCGGCGGCGGCAGCGTTGGCCTTGACCTGTTCGGGGGTTTTGCAACCGGGGATGAGCGTGGTCACGATCGGATTTTTCAGGCACCAAGCCATCGCCCATTTCGCCATCGGCACGCCAGGCGGAACTTCCTCGCATTGCAATCTTTCAACCTCGGCCAAATCGCGTTTCATTTTTTCGGCGTCGAATTGCGAGCGGACGTCGTTGGCCGGAAAACTCGCACCGGGCTTGTATTTGCCGGAGAGCAAACCGCTGGCCAGCGGCACGCGGGCGAGAATGCCGAGATTGTTTTTCTCCGCGTGTGGAAAATAAATTTCCTCGGCGCGGCGATCCAGCCGGTTGTAAAAAACCTGCAAGGCTTCCACGCCAAATTTGGCGGCTTCGCGCGCCTGAAGTTCGCTGCCCTTCTGCAAAATCGAAACGCCAAGGTGCCGGACTTTGCCGGCGCTTTTCTGCCCAGTGAGAAAATTCCAAAGCTCCTCGTTCTGAAAAAATTTATCTGAACCGGAATGAAACTGGTAAAGGTCAATTACCTCAACGCGTAGCGCCTTGAGCGACTCTTCTAATTGCTTTTGTGCGCCGGCGGCGGAGAAATCATCATCGCGCGCCATGAAACTTTTGAAGCGGTGGCCGAATTTCGTGGTGACAATCCAGCGCGAGCGGTCGCGGCGCGACAAATAATCGCCGACGAGCCTTTCGGAAAGGTGCTCCGGCCCGTAACATTCGGCGGTATCAATCAAATTGATCCCCTGCTCCGCCGCCGCATCGAGGATGGCGTCGGCTTCGGCCTGTGAAAAATCGTGCCCCCATTCGCCGCCAAACTGCCAAGTGCCGACGCCGATGACGGAGACGCGCAAATTTGTCTTTCCCAAAACGCGATAACGCATGGCGGAATGTTGTGAGTAAAATCGGCTTGCGCCAAGTTTGTTCGTTGTTAAAGTTACGCGGTATTTTCCTCCGCCGACAGCGGCGGTTTTTCTTTTTACCTGAATTTAACAAAACGTGAAAATTTTCAGCGGCACAGCGAACGAGCCTTTGGCGCGGGCCATTTGCAAGTCCATCAACTTCGAACTTGGCAAATGCACCATCAAGCCGTTTCCCGACGGCGAGACGTTCGTGAAAATCGAGGAGAACGTCCGCGGCGAGGAGGTTTTTGTCGTCCAGCCCACGCCGCCGCCGACCAATCACAATTTGATGGAGTTGTTCATCATGATGGACGCACTGCGCCGCGCGAGCGCAAAAAGAATCACCGCCGTCCTGCCCTTTTACGGCTACGCGCGGCAGGACCGGAAAGACCAGCCGCGCGTTCCCATCACGGCCAAGCTGGTCGCGAACCTGCTGGTGGCCGCCGGCGCAAACCGGATCCTGACGATGGATTTGCACGCGCAGCAGATTCAGGGGTTTTTTGACATCCCGGTGGATCATCTCTATGCCGCGCCGGTGATGTATGAATATTTGAAGAAGAAAAAATTGACCAACCTCGTCGTCGTCAGCCCGGACACCGGCGGCTTGAAAATGGCGCACGCGTATTCGCAGGTGCTCGAAGCGGGGCTGGCCATCGTCGCCAAACGGCGCAAAAGCGCGACGGACGTGGAAAGCATGGCGGTCATCGGCGACATCAAGGGGAAGAACATTTTGCTCGTGGATGATTTGACGGAAACGGCGGGCACGTTGACGGAAGCCGCGTGTTTGTTGAAGAAAAAGGGCGCGAAACAGATTCTGGCCTGTGTCTCGCACGCGATTTTGGGCGAAACGGGCATCCAAAGATTGCGAAAATCAATGATTGACGAATTGATAACAACTGATACAGTCCAACGCCCGCCAATTGACGGTGTGAAAATTACCACGCTGTCAGTGGCGGGACTTTTGGGCGAAGCGATCAAGCGAATCAACAGCAATTCGTCGGTCAATTCGCTCTTTGAGTTCAAAGGCGGGCGCACCAGTTAGCGCCGGCCGTAACAATTTAATTTAAGAAAATGAAATCAGTTCCGTTGAAAGCATTTCCGCGCGCGCAAACGCGCCGCGGCCAGGTCAAACAATTGCGCGCGAACGGCCGCGTGCCCGCCATCATTTACGGCCGACAGGCCAAGCCGCAAAACCTCGAAATCAGCGCGAAGGAAATCGGCGACCTCATCCATCATTCCGTTTCGGAAAACCTGCTCGTGGATTTGTCCGTTGAAAACGATGCGCGTTCCAAACGGCTCGCGCTCGTGCAAGAAATCCAGCACCATCCGGTTGATGGAAAAGTCCTGCATGTGGATTTCCATGAAGTTGCCGAAAATGAAAAAGTGATCGTCTTGGTTCCCGTCGAAACCACCGGCGAAGCAGCTGGCGTCAAAAACAGCGGCGGCGTGCTCGAGCACGTCTTGTTCAAATTGAAGGTCCGCTGCCTGCCCAAGGATTTACCGGAGCAAATCACCGTGGATGTCAGCCAGCTCGAGCTCAACAAAACGATTCACATCAGTGACATCAAACCGCCGGAAGGTGTGGAAATTTTGGGCGACAAAAACATCCCGGTCGTCTCCGTCGCCCCGCCGCGCGCCGAGGAAGAAGTGGTCACACCCGAAGCCACCAAAGCCGCCGGCGACGTCGAAATGACGAAGGAAAAGAAAGAAGAAGGCGAAGAGGGTGCGGCGCCTGCCGGCAAGTCAGGCGAAAAAGCTCCGGCCAAGGGCGACGCGAAAGCCGAAAAAGGCGCGGAGAAAAAAGCCGAGGCCAAGCCGGAAGCCAAGGCCGCCGAGAAAAAGAAATGATTTTTGCGGTCCCGCCTTGCGGGACTTTCCCCGCGCATGGAAAATGTTTTTCTCATCGTGGGCTTGGGAAATCCGGGCGCGGAATACGCGCAGACCCGCCACAATGCCGGTTTTCTGCTCGCCGAAAAACTGGCGGCGAAATGGAAGTGCGGTTGGGCAAACGAAAGAAAATTTCGCGCGCGAATCGCGAAGGCCGAACGCGGGGTCAAACGGATTTTGCTGTGCGAACCGCAAACGTTCATGAATTTGAGCGGCGAAAGCGTCGGTGCGCTGAAAAGTTTTTACCAGTTGCCGCTGGGAAATGTGCTGGTTGCCGTGGACGACGCGGATTTGCCGCTGGGCACGGTCCGGTTGCGCGCGGGCGGCAGCAGCGGCGGGCATCATGGACTGGAGTCCATCGAACAGCATCTGGCCTCGCGCGAGTTTGCGCGGCTGAAAATGGGAATCGGGCGCGCGGACGGCTCGCGGGAAATTACGGATTACGTTCTCGGCCGATTTGATTCCGCCGAGGACGGACTGCTGGAGAGAGTTTTGGAACGGGCGGCCAATCAGGTTGAAACCTGGCTGGATGCGGGAATTAAAAACGCAATGCAATTGAATGGAGTCATTGACTCCGAAAACGAAGAAAACAAAAAGTGAAACGATACGAAGGCTTGTTCATCCTGAACACGACGGCAAAAGAAGAAGGTGTGAAGGACGCGCTCGACAAAATCTCCGCCGAAATTTCCGCGGCGGGCGGCAAGGTCGAGACGGTGCAAAAAATGGACCGCAAACATTTTGCGCGCGTGGCTGACAAACGCCACAACGCCGGCTTTTATGCGAACATCATTTTCAACGGCACGCCGGCGATTGTCGCGCAGTTGCGGCAAAAGTTCGGACTGAACGACGAGGTTTTCCGCGTGCTGTTCACCGAATCGCCCGAACCGAAACCGGCAAAATAAAACCCTCAACCCTCAATCATCATGGCCAGCTTCAACAAAGTCATTCTCGCGGGAAACCTGACCCGCGATCCGGAACTGCGTTACACGCCCAAAGGCACGGCCATCGCGCGCCTCGGCATTGCCTGCAACCGCAAATGGAAAAGCGAATCCGGCGAGATGAAGGAGGAAGTCACGTTTGTGGACGTGGACGCCTTCGGCAAAACCGCCGAAGTCATCGGCCAATATCTTAAAAAGGGCCGCCCGATTTTGATTGAAGGCCGGCTGCGCTACGATACCTGGGAAGACAAACAATCCGGCCAGAAAAAAAGCAAGCTCGGCGTCGTGTTGGAGACGTTTCAATTTCTGGATTCCGGCGGTCGCGGCGAAGGCGGAGACGCACCTGCGGCCCCGCGTTCACGTCCAGCCGCAGGTTCCGCCCCCGCGCCCGAACCGGTCGAAGGCGACGCGCCGCCCGAACACGACGATGTTCCATTTTGATTTTCAACCGCAGCAATTTCAAATTTTTCGTATGCCAAAAACTGAAGTCATCCTCACCCACAACATCGTCGGCCTCGGCGGTGAATCCGATCAAGTCCGCGTCGCCGCCGGCTACGCGCGTAATTATCTTTTCCCGCAGCGGTTCGCGATTCCGCTGACCGCCGCCAACAAAAAACAAATCGAAGCGCTCAAAAAACGCCGTGCCGAACGCGAGGCGCATGAGTTTAACAGCATGAGCGAACTCGCCAAGGGCGTGCAAAAGTTGATCTGCGTTGTCAAGGTCAAGGCCGGCGAAGACGGCAAAATGTTCGGCTCAGTCACGGCGGGCATGATTGCCGACGAGTTGAAGCATCAGTTCGACATCACGCTCGACAAAAAGAAAATCCACCTCGAACACGCGCTCAAGACGCTCGGCGAGCACGAAATCAAATTACATTTGCATCCCGAGGTCAAAAGCACGCTCAAAGTGCGTGTGGAAAGTTTGACGCCGGTTGCCGCGCCAGTGGAAGCTGCCGCCGAGGCTAAACCGGATGAAGGCAAGAGGCTCCGCACGGAGAAACGCGGCCACGGCAAACACGCTGAAGGCGAGAAAGCGGAAGCCGCTCCCGAAGAGAAAAAGCCACGAGCCGCCAAAGGCGAGAAGCCGGCAAAAGCCCATAACGCTGAAAAGAAATCCAAAACCGAATAGCTTCAAAAGTAATATTTATTTTTACGAGGCCACAGAAAACTTCCGTGGCCTTTTTGTCACACAAAATTCTTTGACCGCCGCGCGCCGCTCTGGTTTGCTGGCACGCGTCCAAAATGGATATTTACCCAATCACCATCGCGTTGTGCCTCACGGCGGTGATTGTTGCTTATTTTGTGAGCAACCCGTTGCGGCACGGCGGCTGGTTTGTCACGCGCCGCTTCATCAACTGGCTGCCGCTCGGCATGACCTACGCCTTCCTCTGCATGGGGCGCTACAATTTAAATGTCGCCCAGGGTGCGCTCGGTCCGCTCATGTCCAACCAGGATTTCGGAGTCATTTTCGCCGCCGGCACATGGACTTACGCGCTCTCATTTCTGGTCAACGGCCCGCTCATTGACAAAAAAATCGGCGGCAAAAATGGCATCATGATTGCCGCGCTCGGCGCGTCGCTGGCCAACATTGCGCTGGGCATCCTCACCTGGCTCATCATCGCCAAACATTGGAAGGTCAACGTCGTCATCGCCTTTTCATTGATTTACGCCATCAACATGTATTTCCAAAGCTACGGCGCGATGTCCATCATCAAGGTCAAGGCCTATTGGTTTCATGTCCGGGAGCGCGGCGTCTTCGGCGCGATTTTCGGGACGTTCATTTCCGCCGGCGCATATTTCGCCTTCGATTGGAGCGGCGCGATTGTTTCCATGACCAAGGCCGGCGAGCCGGACGGTTTCCTGAAAAGAATTTTCCAGTCCGCCGGCTCGACCGTGGATGCGACGTGGGCGGTCTTTTTCGTTCCGGCCATCATTTTAATTTTCTGGCTGCTGGTGGATTGGTGGCTCATCAAGGATGTGCCGGAGCAGGCCGGCTTTCCGCATCTCGACACCTGCGACGCCTCGTCCGGCCAGATGCATGTGGAATTTTCCGTGCTCGATCTGCTGAAGAAAATTTTTGCGAGCAAGCTGATGATCCTCATCGCGTGTGTCGAGTTCGCGGGCGGCGTGTTCCGTTACAGCATCTGGACCTGGTATAAACCCTTTTGCAAAGCCGTGCCTCAAACCGGAGCAGAATTTTTTGGAGATCACTGGGGCTGGTTCCTTTGCGTTTTCGGAATCGCCGGCGGACTTTCAGCGGGGTTGATTTCCGACAAACTGTTTCATTCGCGTCGCGGTCCGCCCACCGCATTTTTGTGCGGGTTTGTGTTGTTGATGGCAGCGGCAATGGCATTATTTTTATTCTCCCAGCCCGTGATTATCGGCTTTACGGCGGTGCTCATCGTAATGGCATCCATCGGCGTCACTTCGCTGATGTCCGGTACCGCGGCGGCGGATTTCGGGGGACGCAAAGCGACGGCGACCAGCATGGGCGTTATCAATGCGTTCGCCTATCTCGGC
>DATJRH010000021.1:0-50795 GCA_035504945.1 Candidatus Aquilonibacter sp.
CCAGGAGTTAATCTTCTATTTTCGTGCCGCCAAGGTGACGCTCCTCGGCTGGCGTTTGGATTTGATGTTGGATGACCTCGCCAGACAAAGCATCGCTCGCGTCTGGACGTTAAAAAGAGAGGTGGCAGAGGAAAACATGGAGATTGCCTGCATCTCGGAAATCTTCGTCCTCCCTTACGATGACGATGTTTTAGCCGAACATACACCGAAGGAACCGCTGGTCCCGTCCCAACAAACAGAACCATGAATTCCGACGAAATCCAAGCCGTCGAAAGCAAGCGTCAGGCGTTGCTAAGTCAGCTCAACGCAGCCGAGTCCGCCTTGCGAAGCGGCCTGCACACGCATGGTTTTGGCAGCACCGCCCGCGCACACATGGAGCGGGCATTGGCCCACATCCAGGAAGCTTACGCTGCCATCAACGAAATGGGCCATGCCCGCACCGTTCAGCAATTGGTAAACGACCTCGTCCGCGTCCAGCAGGTAATGGACGATGCCAAGCGCGGCAAATCCCAACGCATCTGATTTATGTTTGAGCGCACTCCCAATGGATTTTTCGTGAATGATTTGATTCTGTTCAATCATTTGCGGCGGGGTGGTTACGTCGCCAAAGGCTTTGTCTTTGAAGCGCCCGACCTGACCAACAGCCCGATTGCCGACCTGAACGAATTTCAGGAACAACTCTGTCTCCTGCTGGCTTCGCTTCATGAAAATGAACGGTTGCAGGTTCAATACTTTTCCGATTCCGACTACAAAACCGAATTGCTCCGCTATCAGCAGGAGACCGAACGATTTGAAAATACCTGGACAAAGCGTTCGCGCAATGAACGGTTCGTCCGTTACTGGCAGGCGATGACCGAACGCAAACTGCGCCGGCAGGGAGTCATTTTCTACGTCTCACGGGCATTGGAAAACACGCCCAAAACATTCACCGGCGATGCTGCCTTGCGCGAATATTACCGGACATTGCTCGACCAATTACAGATGGAATTTGAGCATGTTCACCATTTGCTCAAAGGCATTTTCGCCAGCGCCGGAACGCGCGTGCTGCCCATGAGCGACGCGGACCATTTCAAGCATTACAAAACGTTTCTCAATCCGTCGCTGGCCGACCGGTTTGATTATGATGTTTTCCAGGATTTCGCGCCCGAACTTTCGATTCAGGAAAATTGCTGGCATTCCGAAGGCAACGGCGTGAGCGATTGCGGTTTTTGCATGGATGGCCATTACCATTCAGTCATCGCCCTGACACGCTGGCCGCGCACGACCTATCCAGGAATTATTCAACGCCTGACCAATCTCCGGTTACTGGACTACACCATTACGGTCAACGTTGATCCGCTGCCCATTACGAAGGAAATCAACAAGGAAGAAAAGGAGCATGACCGTATCGCCGGTGACTATGCCAGTGAAAAGAAAATTTCGCTGCTGTCGGTCATGGAGAAGAAGCAGAAAAAAATCCATGCCCTAATGCAGGGACAGACCATTCCGTTTAACGCGCTTTTCGTCATTCGGGTTTGGGACAAATCAAAGGACGGACTCAATGCGAAAGCCAGCGCCATCAAGAACGCCATCAACTCAATGAACTCGGCGCAGTATTTCGAGAGCAACCTGCCCAGCACGTCCAAGAACCTGTTCTACCAGAGCTGGCCGGGCTGGACGTGGGGACGTTACGAGCATCGCAAGCTCTATTCCGAACATCGCTACCTCGCGGACATGCTGCCCGTCACCAGCACCTTTACCGGCCATCTCAAAACGGCCGAGGCCATCTACGACGGCCCGGCGAACAATCTGGTGGGCGTGGAAACTTTCTCCGGCTCCAAAGATAATCAATCACCGCAGCACGCCGTGTTGTTGGGTATGTCGGGCGCGGGCAAATCCGTGACCGTTTGCGATCTGCTTTCGCAGACCGAAGGCTATTTCGCTTACACCGTCATCATCGAGGAAGGTTTGTCCTACGGGATTTACACGCAGACCGTGGAAGAAGGCGCGCGGCCCATCATCATTCATCCTGACGGTGATTTGACCATCAATTATCTCGACACGAAAGGGCTGCCGTTGACACCCGACCATCTTTCCGCCGCGACCGCGCTGGTCGCGCGCATGATTGGAACGGCATCGGAGGAGGATAAACAAATGCTGCGGCAGGCGCAGATTGCCAAATACCTGAACCTGCTTTACGAGGACGCCTTTCAGGACTGGCAGAAGAAACGCCACGACCAGTTGCTCGCCATCGCGCGCCACGCGATGGCGTTGCAAAAATTCCGGGTCGAGCGGATGCCGCCGGGCGCGACCATGCTCGAAACCTTTGCGGACTTCCGAGACTGGAAGGCCAGCCACCTTGACGAGGCAAACGAGTATCTCGCGGTGTTCAACGAGGCCGAGGTGCTCCGGTTCCTGAAAGAACCCAAGACCAGCAGGGAAGTCCGCAACCTCGCCTTTGCCTACTTCACGCCGGATGAATTTCCAACGCACCGGATGTTGCAGGAATTGATGATGCTCGACCCGGTCGGCTCGGAACGCGAGCAAATCGTCGAGATCGCAACGCTGATTCTGCCGTGGTGCCGGGACGGCAACTACGGCTGTTTGTTCGACGGCACGAGCAACCTTTCGCTGACCGGCAAAATCGCCCATTTCGAGTTGGGATACATCCCCGAATCAGCCAGGGAGTTGAAAGCGGCGGCGGGCTTCCTCATCACCAACCACGCGCGCAAGCATATCATGACGCTGCCCCGCGCGCTGCGGAAACGGAACGTGTATGAGGAAGTCGCCCGCTTTCTCGACATCCCCGGCGGACAGGAAATCGTCCAGGAATCTTACGCCCAACTGCGCAAGTTCAATTGCTGGAACATTTCCATCGTCCAGCAGTATGCGCGGTTCAAACAGTCGCGCATCCGCTCCGCCGTGTTCGGGAACAGCCGCCAGTTTTTCATCATGCGCCAGAACGACCGGGCGGACCTGGAGGACATGGCCCAGGACATTGCGCTGCCCGAAGTCACCAAGCACGCCATTATGAATTATCCGCTGCCCGACCATCAATCAGGCCAGAAGTATTCCCCCTTCACCTATTTCCACACCGATTCGGGGCGCAACCTCTGCGGCACGGTTCACAACGTCGCTTCGCCGGAGATGCTCTATTGCAGTTCGTCCAGCGGCGAGCATTTCGACAAACGCGCCCGTGAACTGCGCCAGAGCGCCAACATTGTCGAGGGCATCATCGCCCATTCACAGCAACCAGCTTAAACCAAAATGAAAACACTTATGAAGAAATCAGTCCTTCAATTCATTCCGCTTGCCTGTGTCGTTTGTCTGTTCACGGGCTGCGCCGCCATGACGCGCACCGCCACTGACGTTGGCTTGGGCGCGGGCGGCGCGGCCCTCGGCGGCGAGCTGACCAAAAATAATCCCTATGCCATCGCGGGCGGCGCAGCGGGCGGCCTCCTGCTTGGCGAAGGACTGCATTACGCCAACAGCAAACTGGATGCCCAATCCTACCAGACCGGCTACGACAAAGGGCGGAGCGACGCCGTCAAACAGCAATACTGGCTCTACGTTTCCATGCAACAGGCCAAAGCCGGTGACGATGGCCGGGTCCGGCTCTATGAAGTGCATCTGCCCGAGCAGGTCATTGACGGCGTGATTTTCCAGCCCACCACCGAATATCTCCGCATCGAAGAATAGCGACGCTATTTGCCGCGAAAAAAACAAATCAACCAAAGAAAGGAAAACAAACATGAAAAAGTTAATCGCAATCCTCGCAATCGCCGTGCCGCTGGCGTTCTCCGCCCGCGCACAATGGATCGTCTATGACCCGACCAGCAACATTCAGCAAATCCTGGATGAAGCGGAAAATCTCGCCGAATACGCCGAGATGATTGACAACGAGGTCCAACAAATCACCACGTTGGGCGACCAGTTGAGCGAGTTCAAGAATTACGAGAACCTGTTCGGCAACCCGGCGCAGGTTGCGCTCTCAATGGTGCCCGCCCTGGACACCGACCTGCAAAGCCTCGAACCGGGACTGAACCTCGAAAATCTGGTCGCCAATGCCAATGGCAACATCGCGTTGACGTTCAATGACGACGGCATCTACGCCTCTGTGGGGACCAGCTTCCAGACGCCGGGCGGCCAGACCATTCAACGGCCCGCCGACCAATATGAGAAGTATTCCGCCGTCATCAATTCCGCCAGCAACTACGTCGAGGTTGCTGACAACGCGGCGCAGCGGCGCGCAACCATCAAGGACCAAATCGCTCAAACGACCGAGCAGCTTCAAAATGCGACCTCGGATGCCCAAGTCCAGAAGTTGCACGCCGTGCTTACCAGTCTCAACGGCGATCTGGCCAGCACCGATGATGAACTGAACCAGGCGGCGGACTCGGCGCTGGTTCAGGACATCCAGAACCGGAACGACCAGCAGAAACAAATTCAGGCGTTGACCGAGCAGCAGAACGCCGAGTTCGAGGAGGCCGTCAGCAACTACACGGCGAAATTCCAGTTGCTCGACCAGCCGACCACGTTCCCCACCCAATAATCATCAACGTTCATCATCATGGCCACGTTCAACAGCATCTTTCCCACGTTTCTGACCGACTGCGCCGGTCTCCATACCTTGCTCTTGAGCGTGGCCTTTGCCCTTTTCATCGTGGGCGTCATCGTCACGGTGTCGCACCGGTTCACGCATCGGGCCTTGCTGAATCTACTCATGCGGCTGTTGCTGCTCACCTCGCTGCTCGTTTTTCTGCCGGCCTGGGGCAACGCGCTACAAACCTTGTTGCAGAATTCCATTCTGTCGGGCTTGGGCGTTGACCCGGCCCAGGTCTATCAGCAGTTCAACCAACTCCTCGTCATCAAACGCGACCCGTCCACGCAATCCTCCTGGTGGAACATCATGTCGCAACTTCACAATTTCACCACCGACATCATCATCTCCGCCTTGCTCTGGCTCGTCGGCCAACTGGCCTCTCTGATGATGTTCTGGGGTTACATCTTTCAAACCGTCATCATCAATCTCGGCTACGCCCTTTCGCCCTTGCTCATCGGGTTCATGGCGATCCCGGCGTTGAAACACATCGGCAACCGTTACCTGTTGAACCTCGTCGGTGTTTTGCTCTGGCCGCTGGGCTGGGCCGTGGCTGCGCTCGTCACTCAAGGCATTCTCGATTTCATGACCGACCCCACTTTTGAATACCTTGACCCAACTTCCACGCTGCCCGACCTGCAAAAGACCATCGGCGTCGCCGCCGTGGGTTTCTGGATTATTTTCAGCACCGTCGCCGCGCCCATCATCATTCAGCACGTCATCACCAGCGGCGCTCAGGCCGGCAGCCAGTTGCTTTCCGGCGGCGTCAGCAGCGCGATTCAGACCGCAGCCACCACGGCGGGCGCAGCCGCGACCGCTTCCACAACCGGCATTCCCGTCGTCACCGCCGGCGCGGCGGGCATCGCGGCTCTGTTAAGCACGATGTCCACCGCCGCCAACATGGGCAGCGCCGGGGCCATCATCATCGCCGGTTCCGGTCTGCCGCCGCGTTCCGCCCGTGGCCGGCCCGGCGATGACATCACCGGCAACAAGGCCGTCCGCGAACTCATCGCCAAATCCAAACCCAATTATTACTGACCTATGGAATCCACCGATTTGAAAACCACGCAAACCAATCCGGCGGCAGCCGTGCCCGCCCGGAAGGGATTTGATTTCACACGCCTCCTGGTGTTGCACGACCGCCTGCCGTGGTTCTGGTTTTTCTTCACCGTCGCCGTGCTGCTGCTTTCGGCCATAGACCGTTACCACATCATCTCGCAGTTCAAAGAGCGCGAGCGCGTTGTCATCATTGATCCGTCGGGCACTTACTACGTCAGTCCGTTGCTCAAGTTTTCCGAGGCCAAAGAGTTGCACGTCCAACAGGCAGAGCTGGCGACAATGGCCTTTCTCGAACGCAACCCCAAGGACTTTGATAATCCCGATTTGCTCAAGCTGATGTTTCTTAAAAAGGCGTTGGAGAAGGCGCAGGCCGAGCGCATCAGCGAATCCGTTGAATTTCGCGCCAAAGACCTCCACCAGAAAGCCGAGATTGGACAGATTGACATTCTGGCCACGCGCGACAACGAGGTGCTGGCCGCTGTCACCGGCCAGGTGATTCGCACCGGCATATTTCAAAACAAGGCGTTCACCGAGGCGTTTCCGTTCACGCTTCGGCTGCTGATGCTCCGCAATCCCAACATGGCCTTGAACGGACGTTTCCCCACCGCCGTGGGCGACTTCAAATATGAAATCAATCGCTAGTCTCTTACTGTTGTCCGCCGCCGTTGCGTTGGCGCAATCCTCGCCGTCCATTCAACAAGTCTGGCTGGACGACCGCGTTGCGGTGTCGGTGCCAGTCGCCACCAACCGCGTCACCACCATCAGCTTTCCCGGTCCCATCGAGGCCATTGACGGCGCGGGCGTCACGCTCGACGGGAAAACGCCGGGCCAGTTTCAACTGGCCCACACCAAGGGTTCGGCGTTTCTTTCCGTGCGCGCCCTTTTGCCCAGGGCGTCTGCCAATCTCAACATCCGCTGGAACGACCGCACCTACGTCTTTGAGTTGATGGAGAGCAATCCGCCGCTGCTTTCGCTCATCATGCAAACGCCGCCCTCGCCCGACGAGGCGGGCGTTGGCCGCGCTCCCGAGGTCAGTCCGTTGAAATTGTTGGGACTGCTCGACAAGGCCAAAGCCTTTCCCTTGCTCAAGGCGCAGCAGCCTGAAAGCGTCGCCGACGTTGGTTTCACCACCTACGACGGCGAAGGGTTGGTAAGCGATTTCAACGACTATCAAATCGTCATTCAACAGGCGTTCCGGTTCAACGCCGAGGACACGCTGGTCTTTCGCGTAGCTATCACCAACGAAAGTGATGCGCCTCTGATTTATGAGCCGGACAGCTTGGCCGTTCGCGCCGGCAACCGGCTCTATCCCCAATCCATCAGTGACGCGGACGGCACGGTTCCGCCAAATGGACGGAGCATCGTGTATTTTGCCATCACCGGCACACCGGACGGCGGGCGCAACAATCTTTCGTTGAAAAATCAGTTCACCGTCCTGGTGACGCGGCTCTCGCCGCCGCCGCCCGTGGTCACAGTCACCAATGCACCAATCGTGAATCCCGTTCGTCCACCCCGAAGCCAACCATGAAACCGCGCGATTTTCTCAACTTCTTCAAGACCAAAAGCGGCAAGCTTGTCACCTTCGCCGCGTTGTTTGGCGCCGGGTTGACGATCTTCAGCGTCATCCGCAAACATCACACGCCTGCCGAAGATGCCATGACGGTCGTGCCGCTTGCAACCAACTCCATCAACCGGCCGCAAATCGTTCAGACCGTTGACTTGCCGATGCAAGTGTTCCGTCCACCGCAGCCCAAACCCGAGCCGCCGTCGCAATCAGGCGCGGCCAACCGGGCTGCATCCAATCCATCGCCGCAACCATTACCCGCAGCTGCGCCGCATCAGACACAGCCGTTGGCTCCCATCAGCCTTTTCGCCGACAGCACGGCGGGCCGGCCGCAGGCAAAAAAATTGAGTGCGGTGTATGCGCCCTTTGGCCGCTTGATTCAGTGCGAAACGGTAGTCACGGTGGATTCGTCGTCGCTGGAAACTCCCATCATCGGACTGGTCACGGAGAATGTTTACTTTGGCGGCAAGCTGGTGATTCCCGCCGGAACCGAAATTCACGGCATGGCCCAGACCGACCGCCAGCGCGACCGCATCGCCGGGGGCAACAATTGGACGCTGGTCTGGCAGGACGGCGAGGAGATGCAACTTAAAGCCGTCATTCTGGACCGCGAGTTTGACAACAGCACAAATCAATCGGGCTGGGGGATCACCGACGGCAGCGCCGGGTTGCGCGGAGAAATCATCAAATCCGACAACCTGGCCGACATCAAACTTTTTGCCGCCACGTTTCTGTCCGGCGCGGCCAGCGCGCTGACCGAAAAACAGCAGACCATCTTTGGCCCCATCAACAGTCCCACGCTCAACAACGCGCCCTTTGCCGGAGCGCAAGCCGTGCTGCAAACCTACGCGCAACAGATTTACGACTCGATTCAAAAGAATGGATTCTACGTCCGCGTGCCCTCCGGCACACAGTTCTACCTTTACGTCCTCCAAACCATTGACCGCGCCGACGCCTCGTTTGGCGGCGTGGGCTTGGCCCAACAACAGAATGAACCGCCCGCAACCACACCAAAGCAATGAAGCCATACTATCTGATTCCGTTGATTTTTCTCCCGGCGTGCTCCACCGCGCCCAAACTCACGTTGCAACCGCTGCCACCGGCGACGGCAACGGACGATTCTGCCATCCGCTATCCCGAAGCCGTTCGGGCTTATTACGTCGGACGTTACGTTGATCCCAATGACGACTTGGTGATGCACGAGCAGCATGTCGTCTATCGCGTCGAGGAAAACACCCGTTGGAACTTTCATCCCGGCCCCGCTGATGGCGTTGTCCCCGCGCCGCCGCCGGCCCGTGACGCCGCGTTTTCACCTGTGCCGGTCAATAACGACATTCTGGCCCAGGTCAATTCGCAAAGAATCGCCACCGCCGAAATCATGGCACAGGCGCGGGTGCTGTCGGGAGCACTGGCACAATTTCAAGCCGCGTTGCACCAGACCAAAACCAACTTGCAGGAAACGGCGATGTTGCGCGCCGCTGTCATGGAGATGAACCAACGGCTAGACGCGCTCGAAGCCGCCCAAAAGCAGGCACCGCCGCCGGTCATTTCACCCGTGACCAACTCAACGCCTGACGCGCTGGGGCCGTGAAACACTTTGTCGGCAATCACGCTGACAATTCACAAACAACAAACCGAAACCTCATTATGAGCACAAAGAAAACAACACCGCCAAATGGCGCTCCCGGCGCGAGTGCGCCCCCCGAAACCACCACCTACCGCATCAATCCGGAGGTGGAAGCCAAAATTGACGCCTACATCAAGGAAAATCCCAAGTATTGGGCCTACGTTCAGGCCATGCCCCGCGACCGGCTCGAACGCACGGTCGTCCTGAATGAAGTGCGCCAGATTGACCGACAGCAGCGGATGCGCGAGGGCATTATGAAGCGCATCAGCGCCAGTCCCGAACTCAAACAGGCTTACGAAACCCTGGTCAAGAACGTGCCCGAAGACCAGCGTGAGGAAGTCATGACCCAACTCGCCCGGCAGACCCAGCGCGTCGTTTCCCGCTCGCAAGGCCAGCGCCAGGCCCGAGGGGAAACCGTTGCCGCTTGAAGTCCGATCGCGCAACCCCGGCTCGTGACTCTAAACCGAGTCCGAGCCGGGCCAACGCTAAAGAACAGGATGTTCCAGAAGAATCTTCACCTTGACGTGGTCCACGAAATCCAGCGTGGCCGGCGTTGCGGGAGTCCGTGCGAGGTTCATTTCTGCCACGATAAAGACACATCGGTTGACACAGTCGGGGAACCGGGTTCGGACAATTCGATTCCAAATCAATGTTTCCCGGCCTCCCATCCCGAACGAGGCCAGCAATCCGCAGCCGTATTCGGGGATCGCCTTGGTGCGCAGGAAAAATCCGATGGCAAGCTCCGATTTCTTGGAAACATTCTTAGGGCCGAGCGCGTCCAACCGCTGGAAATACTTCAATCGGGCGCTCTTGTAAGAATGGAATACAAGGTCGGCCTGCTTAAATTTCGCGGCCACCGCTTCGGTAAGCCGCACGTGAGAGCGGGCGCACACCGCAAAATATTTTCTGCACTCCGCGAATATCTGCTTTTCCAGGTGTGTGCGGCTTTGTCGCACAAGTTTTTTGTCGCCGTGCCTCAAATCATCCAATGGCGGCCGCGTGGTCAAAACGACCAGGTCGTCCGGTCGGATGAAGTGAAAGTGTTCTTTGCCCAACTCCCCGCTTCTCCTTGGGTTGAACGGCGGGTTAAAGATGAATCGCCCGTATTCGTAGCCATGCCTTGCCAGCGGCACTGTGACTTCAGTAAAAGCCGCGCCATCCCGAATTTTAGAGATGTTCGGCTCTTCACCAGAACGAAGCGGCATCGAATACGCGAAACGGTGAAATTGCATAGGTTTTTGCCCGTTGACCGCCGCGACCATACCAATTCAGGGCGCGATTTCCAAGAGGAACTGCGACACTGTGACAATTTGGAAACAAAATTTATTTTCGGCGGAAATGAATTTCGTCTTCTAAAATCGTCAATCCGATTTCGCTTAGAATGGCACTCGTTGCTTTATGAAGACGACCCAATTTCCAAGATTGCGTCTAATTTTAGTGCAGCGCGCCCGCGCCCGACTTCACGGTTGCGATTGTCGCAATAATATACCACATGAAAACCACAAATCTCAAGTCGTCTCCGCCCGCTGGTCGGGCCGGAAGTTGAATTGCCGGCCATGATGACGATTGGAGGAACCCATGCCCAACGATGCAAATGTTATCGGGCGAATCGTGGCGAAGTTGCGCTACCAGCGGGGCTGGTCGCAAAGCGGCCTCGTCACCGAATTGCATCTGCTGGGCGACATCAACATGACGCGCGAGAAACTTGCCAACATCGAGACCCTTCGCTGCACCGTGGACAGCAAGCAAATTGAATTTTTTGCGGAAGTATTCGGCATCAAGGAGCAGGCATTGTTTCCTCCCAAACGGCATTTTGTCGGCAAAAAGGACGCCATCAAGCTGCGCATTTTTACCCGTCAACGTCGTCCATCTCATCCGCCGCAAAAATAGACGCCGCTTGCCCAATGTTCCAAAACCAATCACATTTTCATGGCTGTCCGACGCAACAACCAAGATTTAGACCAGCAGCTTGACCTCTTTACAGCACGAAGGCCAACACATGACCACATTGACTCAATACGGCCGGATGGCCGAGAAACACTGGCGCGAACACCGGCCGAAAATGGTGCGCGAACTGGAACGGAAGGGGCTGCTGCGCCAGATGCTTCTCGAAGCCCAGGAAAAGACCAAGGACGAAATGGCCACATTGCGATTGGATTTGATGAAGCAGGGCAAAACGGCGCAACAGGCCAACGACCAGGCTTGGGAAATGGTGCGGGAAAGATACATCCTGCTGCCGGCGGAAGAATCGTAACCAGCGACTCACCCCAAAATCTTAACGGCTATCGCATCACCGACAACGACCATCTGGGCGCGGGCGGCCCGAAGCAGAAATTTGGTCAAAACGTCAGAGCCATCCAGACGCTTCGCAAACTAGAGGCAGAGTCACGGCCCGCCACCCCGGACGAAATGGCCGTGCTGGTCAAATACGTCGGTTGGGGCGCAATGCCCCAGGTCTTCGACGACAGCAATCGGGAGTGGGCAAAGGAGCGTGAAACGCTTCGCGGTGAAATTTTCTTGGAGGAATACGAGAACGCCCGCAAGACGATCCTCAACGCTCATTACACGTCGCCCGTTGTCATTCGCGCCATGTATCAGGCGGCGCAACGATTTGGGTTTCAGGGCGGACAAGTTCTGGAACCGGCCTGCGGCATTGGTCATTTCATCGGCCTCATGCCGGAGGAAATGCTCCGCCGCTCGGCCATCACCGGCGTCGAAATTGATCCGCTGACAGCGCGCATCGCCAGGGCGTTATATCCCGACGCCGAAATTCGCGAACAGCCGTTTGAAAAATCCAAGCTTGCGGACGGGTCATTCGACCTTGCCATCTCCAATGTTCCGTTCGGCGATTATACCGTTCACGACCCGCGCTGGAACAAATACAAATTTTCCATCCACGATTATTTCTTCGCCGCCGCGCTGGACAAAGTGCGGCCGGGCGGCCTCGTCATGTTCGTCACCACTCACAGCACGATGGACAAACTGGATGCCAGTTTGCGAGAGTTGCTCGGCGCCCGAACCGAGTTGCTCGGCGCAATCCGGTTGCCCAACGATGCTTTCAAGAAAAATGCCGGCACGGAAGTCACGACCGACATCGTGATGCTCCGCAAATTGCGTGATGGGGAATCGCCCTCCGGTCCCGCGTGGAAAGCGGCGGTGAATTTCACCAACGACCAGAAGGAAAATTTTGCGCTCAACGAATTCTTCGCCGCCCATCCTGAAATGATGCTCGGTAAAATGCGGTTGTCGGGCCGGATGTATCGGGACAACGAGCCGACGTTGGAATCGGATGGACGCGATTTGAGCGCGGCGCTGGCGCAAGCCGTCGAGCGGCTTCCCCAAAACATTTACGAAGCTGAAAGGCAAGAAGTCGTCAAAAAAGTATCCGACCTGAACATTCCCGCGCCCGATTTCGTCAAGCCCAACGCTTTCTGTGTTCACGAAGACGGTCGCGTTTGCATCCGTGAAGATGACGCGCTCCGTCCGCTGGACGATATGCCGGCGGAAACGCGCTCGCGCATCCGGCGGTTGATTGAAGTGCGCGACGCGGTGCGGGTTTGTCTGCGCTCCCAGCTCGATGGCAGCAGTGAAGGGCAGGTCGTTGAAGCCAGGGAGAAGTTGAATCTGGCCTACGACCGTTTTGTCGCCCGGTTCGGCCCCATCAATGCCCGCGTTAATCAGAACGCCTTTGACGGTGATCCCGATTTGCCCCTGTTGCTTTCCCTTGAGCACTTCGACGAGGAAACCAATCTGGCGGTCAAAGCCTCCATTTTCCGCGAGCGCACCATCCATCAAAAACAGCCCATTCAATCCGTCGAAACGCCGAAAGAGGCGTTGCTGGTTTCATTGAATGAAAAGGGCCGCGTGGACTTGGAGCACATGGCCGGTCTGCTCGACCAATCCGTCGAAGAATTTTTGCCCGACTTGAAGGGAATGATTTTTCTCAACCCGCAGAGCCAGCAATGGGAAACCGAAGACCAGTATCTTTCCGGCAACGTCCGCGAGAAACTCATCGCCGCCGATGCCGCCAGTGTCACTGACCCGCGTTTTCGCGCGAACGTCGAAGCGTTAAAATCCGTGCAGCCGCAGGATTTGCCCGCCACCGAAATTGACGTGCGTTTGGGTGCAACCTGGTTGCCAGAAGGGGACGTGGAAAAATTCGTCCACGAGTTGCTCAATGTTTCATCCGGCGTTCAGGTCAGCCACATTCACGCGCTTGGTTCGTGGCACATTATGGCGGATTGGGAGGCAAAACAATCAACGGCCAACACGACTGATTGGGGGACGAGCCGTTACACGGGCTTGGAATTGATTCACGACGCGCTCAATCTCAAGACGCCCACCGTCTATGATACAAAGGATAAAAAGCCCGTCGTCAACCCCACCGCGACCGAAGCCGCCAGGGAAAAGCAGGAGCGCATCAAGGAAAAGTTCAAGGAATGGGTTTGGACGGATGACGACCGCCGCGAGCGGCTCGTGCGGCTTTACAACGACACGTTCAATCACACGCGGCTGCGCACGTTCAACGGCGAACACCTGACGCTGCCGGGAGCAAGTTCAGCAGTCGAATTGCAATTGCATCAAAAGGCGGGCGTCTGGCGCATCCTGCAAACGGATAACACGCTGCTCGGCCACGTTGTCGGCGCGGGCAAGACCTACACAATGGTTGCCTCGGCGATGGAATTGAAACGGCTCGGTTTGGCGCGCAAGCCCATGTTCACCGTGCCCAACCACATGCTCGGCCAGTTCTCGGCGGAGTTGCTCACGTTGTATCCGGGCGCAAACATTCTGGTTGCCGGTCGGGAGGATTTTGAGGCGAAGAACCGCCGGAAACTTTTCAGCCGCATCGCCACCGGAAATTGGGACGCTATCATCGTGACCCACTCCGGTTTTGAGCGAATTCCGCTCTCCCAGGAGACCCAAGTCCGGTTTTTCAAGGAGCAACTGGACGAACTGGAAGACGTGAAGCGCCAGCACGCCGGCACAGAGAACCGGCGTTTGATCAAAGAGATTGAAAAGGCGAAGAAACGGCTCGAAGCCAAACTTGAAATGCTTGCCGCCGCGCACAAAAAGGACAACACACTCACCTTTGAAGAACTTGGCGTGGACCGGCTTTTTGTGGACGAAGCGCATTACTTCAAAAATCTTTTCTACGTTTCCAAGATGACGCGCATCGCCGGATTGCCGCAAACAGCCAGCGAACGCGCCTTCGATATGTTCTTAAAAGTGCGTCACGTCCAATCCATGAACGGGGGAGGCGGAGTTGTTTTTGCCACCGGCACGCCCATCGCCAACAGCATGGCCGAGATGTTCACCATGCAGCGGTATTTGCAGCCCGATGATTTGCAGAAGCACAAGCTGCATCATTTCGACGGCTGGGCCGCAACGTTCGGCGAGCCGGTGACGGCGATGGAGCTTGCGCCCGACGGCGCGGGCTACCGCCTCAACACGCGCTTCGCCCGTTTCATCAACGTGCCGGAACTGATGCAGATCTTCCGGCAGACGGCCGACGTGCAAACGGCGCAGATGCTCAATTTGCCGCGCCCGAAACTGGATGGAGAAAAAGCCGCCATCCGCAGCGCACCCTCGACACCCCCATTGAAAAAGTTTGTCCAGTCACTCGTCGAACGCGCCCACAAGTTGAAAACGGGCCGCGTTGATCCAAGCGAAGACAACATGCTCAAAATCACGAGCGAGGGCCGCAAGGCCGCGCTCGATTTGCGGTTGATGATTCCTTCCGCCAAGGACGACGCGCAAAGCAAAGTGAATCTGGCCGTTGAAAACATTTTCCGCATTTGGGAGGCGACGAAGGAGGATCGCCTGACGCAACTGGTCTTCTGCGACCTGTCCACGCCCAAAGAAAAGGGCTTCTCCGTCTATGATGATATGGCCGAAAAGCTAGTGAAGCTCGGCGTGCCTCACCCGGACATCGCGTTTATTCAAGATTTCGATTCCGATGTTTCAAAGCTCGCCCTGTTTCGTTCCGTGCGGGCGGGCAAGACGCGCATCCTTTTCGGCAGCACACAGAAAATGGGTTCGGGCACCAATGTTCAGGAGCGGTTGATTGCCTTGCATCACCTCGATGCCCCGTGGCGGCCCGCCGACGTGGAGCAACGGGAAGGACGGATTCTCCGGCAGGGCAACAAGAACTCCACCGTGCAAATCTATCGCTACGTCACCGAGGGCAGCTTCGATGCCTATATGTGGCAGACGTTGGAGACCAAAGCCAAGTTCATCACCCAGGTGATGAGCGGCGATATGACGATTCGGCGCATCGAAGACCTGGATTCGACCGCGTTGACTTACGCCGAAGTCAAAGCCATTGCGTCCGGCAATCCGCTGGTGATTGAAAAGGCGCAGGTGGACGCCGAACTGATGAAGCTCACCCGGCTGCGTTCCGCCCATGCGGAGGAGCAATACCGTATTCGCGCCAATATGCGCCATTCGCAGGAGGAAGCCCTACGATACACTGAGCGGCTCGCGAATTTGCGACAAGACCTGACGGTGCGACAGGACACCTCCGGTGACAAGTTTCGCATCGAACTGGACGGGCAGGCGCTCGACAATCGCGGCGTCGCGGGTGAACTGCTGTTGCGGCGGGCGGCGAAGATTAAGAACGCCTTCGGGGTGAGCCAGCGCGTCGGCAAGTTCGCCGGCTTTGAATTGTCGCTGCACGCCACCTACAACAGCGAGGTCGAGTTGATGTTGCATGGCAAAAACAGTTACAGCGCGCGCGTCACGGACACGGCACTCGGCACCATCCGCTCGCTGGAATCCATCGTGCAGGGCTTTGAGGAACGCGGCGCGCGGCTGGAATCCGACATCCAAGACTCGCAAAAACGGGCGAAAGAATTGGAAAGCAAGGTCGGCGCAGCCTTCGAGCATGAGGAGCGTTACCATGAGCTTTCAAAGCGGCAGTCGGAAATTGAGGAGAAACTTGACCTAACCAAAAACCAGGCACCGAGCCAGGTTGAAGCCGAGTCTGCCGACGAAAACGAGGAAAATAAGTCCCGTAAGCAGGTTCAAACCCATTCGCCCGGACACGCTCGGCGGGCGGTCGTCACTGTATGAAATCCAAAATCCAGTATCCGGTCGGGCGTCGTGTCCGCGACATTCGCAAACGCCAGCGAATTACACAGGACGAACTCGCGCTCTGGCTCCAAACCCTTCACGCGCCGGTAACGCGCAATGTGATTGCAAATTGGGAAACCGGCCGCGGCGACGTGCCTGCCCATTGTATCCAGCTCATCGCCTATTCGCTTGGGACAAAAGTTACGGACATTCTCCCCGACTTGACCTTCAAGGAATTGATCGCGCGGCAAGTCATGCCGAAGGCATCCGGGCAGGCCATTGCACCGCCAGTGGCAGCCAAAACCGCGAACGTCCATTGACGGGTTCTGATAAACCAAGGAAATCCCACCTTCTGATAAACACCCCATTATGAATGAGACATCACAGCAAACCGAATTTCTCGGCTGGAAAATCGTTCCCGCCCGCCTTACGGCGACCCAAACCGCGTGGTTTCTTGGATTCAAACCGGAAGAGATTCCCCTGCTGGTCGCTGCGGGCCTCTTGAAACCACTCGGCCACCCACCGCGCAACAGCACGAAATTCTTTGCCACCGAGACGCTGGAACAATTCCGGCGCGACGAGAAATGGCTGGCCCGCGCCAGCGACGCCATTTGCGCTTATTGGCGGGAAAGCAATGCCCGCAAAGCGGCTTCCCGGAATGGCAAGGTTTCCGACGTCAAAGGAAACTCAAAAATTGCTGCATGAGTTCATACGCGCGGCGCGCGTGCATGGCCTGTGTCTCCGCGTCAACCGCACCATGAAACTCCACGACCTGTTGGGGACCAAAAGCGTCAATACCGGCAAACTTTGCGCGCAGGATTTCGATTGCCTTGGCCACGTCCTTCTCTTTGCGGCGGCTCTGCCAAACTGCCGCCAGCGACTTCATGCCTTCCGGGAAGTGTTCGAGGCAGTAACAAAGGTCGTAGGCGTCTTTGGGCTTGTCCCGTCCAGCAAGGGCATGGGCCTTCATCACCAAAAAATCGGGCAGCGACGCAATCCGCAAGCGCACCTTGTTATTGGCCCCGCGCACCGTCTTTCCTGAAACCTCCATACTCACCGGCGCGTGAAAGGCAGTGCCGCAGGCGTCCGCCTGCAACACCCGGAATCCTTCCAAAAGTTTGGGCCGGTTCTTTTTCAGTTTCACTTCCCGCGCCGCCAGGAATTCGACTTCCACTTCCACCGGCTTTTCGCCGTCCTTCAAGTCCACCTGGACCACGAGTTGAAACGGTTTTTCGCCCGGCTTGTAGCGGTCGGTCGCCAGCAGCAGTTTGAGCAGGTCGGCATACCGTCCGTCAGCGAGTTTCTTCGCATCGAGCGCCAGGTCCACGTCAATGCTGCCAACATGCGGTTCCTCGGCTTGTTCCAGCAGGAGATCGGGCACCCAGCCGCCCACCACCACCAGACAATCTTCAAACGCCGCCAGCACCTGTCCAAGGTCAACCAGAACGCGACGGGCGGCTTCGACTTGGCGCGGGCTGTAATCGTCCCGCTGGCGAGGTTCGGGATTCACAATAGACCTCGCTGCTTCCAGGCGCGTTTGAGATTTTGTTCCAGCAGCGCTTCGGCGGCTTCTTCACCCCGCCCGCCGCAGTGGAACAAGTCCACGTAAGTCTGCACCGGGTTGGTGCAGGACAACCGTTTCTGTCCCATGACGCCGCCTTCCTGAAGATAGAAAACGCCATTCTCCTCCGGTATGAGCACAATCAGGTTCTCCCCCGAATCCACCAATTTGGCTTGCGCCACTTCGCGAAACTTGTCTTCCCAATCGGAGGCAACGTAAAGCCAGGTCTTGGGTTGCCTGACATGCGGCGCTTGAAAATCCGCCGCCGAGAACGCCGCATACGCCGCGTGTCCGCCCGTCAGGGATTCGAGCTTCCACAACGCTTCCTGCAAAGGTCGGCCTTGCAGCAGCGTGAAGTAGCTGCGGCGCTGGTGACGGTCAAAGCGGTAAGCGTCCCGCCACGCAGTTAACAATTCGACCGGGGCGCGCAATTTGAATCCGCCGTCCGGCAGTTCCTCAAGGAATGCCTGGTCATGGAGATGGCGCACCACTTTATTGACCAAACCAAGGCTGACGTTTGGCCGGGCGTGAGCTTGCAAGTCCCGCTGCGTCCATTTCCGCCCCGCATTCTCCGGGGCGAGCAATGCGCGGATAATGCGCGCTGCTTCCGGCGTGCTCAAATTGGCACCGGCCTTTGGAACCCGATGGACGGGCGGTTGTCCCGTGCGTTCCAATTGAAAGGCATCAGGCACGCTCAAATGGCAGTTGCCCGCCAGATCAAACCAACCCCACTTGAGTTCCTGGCATAATTGCGCCATGCGCGGCGAAATGAACGGGGCGGCCAAGACCCACACCAGTTTCTGGCGTCGGCCTTGCGACGACGGCAGGTCCTGGGTTCGGTCATAGGCGATTTGATGGGGCCGAGGATTGGACTTGCAAATCACCCACAACTCCGCCTTGCCGCCATTGGGCAGGGGCAGCGTGGCTTTGATGTCGGAACCCGTCCGGTATTCCGCCGGATCGATTTCGACTTCCCAACCCTTCAGCCAGGCTACGCCGCCAAGCAGCTCACGCAGCTTCTGCGCCAGCGCCCGTTCCAAGGCGGCGCCTTTCAATTCTTGCTTGTTCACGGAAACAGCCATGTTCACGATGTCGTGAACATGGCATAAATCGTGAACATGGTCAAACACAATTTTTCCATTATTTCCGGGCTTGGGAAGTTGCAAGATGACCGGGTTCATTCAACCAACCTTCTGCCCGTTGCGGTGCTTTTCCGGGGAGAGCTGCGGAAGCTGAATGATGCAACCGTCCGCTGCCTGCCGCTCATAGCTCTCCAGCGAAGGCAGTTTTACCTGTGCCTTGCGGGCGTAGGCGCGATGAACCGCCTTGCTGTTGTGACCGAGCGCCTCCTGCGCGAACCGTTCCGGGTAGCCGCACATTTTTGCCCGCTCCGCCCAGGCATACCGGTAACAATGCAGAGTGACGCCGGTGATCCCCAACTTGGCGCAGCGGCGTCTGAATTCCTGCCCCCGATACTTTTCCTTCAGCAAAGCGAGCCTCGGGAACAGAAACCCTTGGGTCGGCAACGAACGGAGGATCGTTTCCACTGCCGGACCAAAATGAATAAACGCCCGGCTGCCAGTTTTTCGGCGGGCATAGGAAATGACGCGGTCATTCCAATCAATGTTCTCCGCCTCCAGGGTGGCGACATCCGTTTGTGAGCCGCCCAGATGCCAGCACAGTTCATAAAAACTCCGGTTTTCGGGATTTGGTTCCCCTTCGACAATCCTTTGATGTTCGTCCGCCGTGATTGCCCGTTTGGGCTTGTATTCGATTTTGGGCCAAAGCCGCTTGGGGATGATCGGCCAGGCCAGCCAGTTCATGGAGATACAGAAATTGTGCAACTCGCGCAGATGAACATTCGTGCTGACCGTGCCTGCCTTGAGGCAGGCGAACAGTTGCTCCGCCTGCGTCTCGATGATGATCAGCGGAAGAATCAGGTCAAATGCCTCCTGTTTGACGGCGCGCTGCCAGCGCTCCTTGGTTGGTCCATGTTTGTTTTCGGTAATGGCGTTGAACGCATCCTGCCAGGTCCGTTTTGAAACCCCCGAATCGGTTCCAGCGAGATACGCCTTGGCGATCTGAAGGTTCAGTTGCGGTTGGCGGACGGATTCGTTGCGGGCGTTGAGCAGGGCCGTGGCCTCCGCGCGGTCTTTGGTGCCCAGGCTTTCCTGTTTGCGGGTCTCGGTGTCCTCAACGTAGAACATCCCGCCCAGTTTGCGGCGATATAAAATGAAACGGCGTTTCATAACTCAGACTTTTTCCTGTCCGAGGTTATGAAGCCGCGCGCGGCGTTTGGTGTATCAGCTACACCAGACGGGCGGCGAATCCCGTCATTTCCAGTGGTTGACCAGTATTCAACCCGTAGTTGCCCGGTGATAAACCGGTAATGATTTCACTGGCACTTTCACTGGCACTTGCCTCCTCTGGTTTTGCCATCCCATTGTAAACGAACACGTTAAGGATGGCGGAAGGGGTGGGATTCGAACCCACGGTAGAGTTGCCCCTACTCCTGATTTCGAGTCAGGTGCCTTTAGCCACTCAGCCACCCTTCCTGCCGGAGTACAAAGATTAAACCGGAAATTCCAGCGGGTAAATCTTATTCCGGTGAACAACCCGCGTTTGACTATTTTCAGCGGATTCACTAACGTCGCGTTCTTGAAAATTAAAATTCAACCCCGATAAATTTATGGCCGCTAAATCAACCGAAAAGTCCGCCGAAAAACCCGCTGCTGAAACTAAAACGGCTTCATCGCATCAACGCGAACTCGAAGCCGCCATCTCATCCATCACCAAAAGTTACGGTGAAGGCAGCATCATGCGGCTTGGCGATGCGCGCGCGCAGGTAAAAATTGACGTCATCCCGACCGGCGCGCTCGCGCTGGATCTGGCGCTCGGCGTCGGCGGAATTCCCCGCGGTCGCGTCGTGGAAATTTTCGGCCCGGAATCGTCCGGCAAAACCACGCTCATGCTCCACGTCATTGCTCATGCGCAGAAAACCGGCGGGCTGGCGGCGTTCATTGACGCCGAGCACGCGCTCGACCCGGGCTACGCGAAAAAACTCGGCGTGAATCTGGACGATTTGCTCGTCTCACAACCGGATTCTGGCGAGGAAGCGCTGACCATTTGTGAAACGCTCGCGCGCTCGAACGCGCTCGACGTGATCGTGATTGATTCCGTCGCCGCGCTGGTGCCCAAGGCCGAACTCGAAGGCGAAATGGGCATGGCCACGATGGGCATGCAGGCGCGGCTCATGTCGCAGGCGCTCCGCAAACTCACGGCAATTTTGAACAAATCCAAAACCACTTGTATTTTTACGAACCAGCTCCGCGAAAAAGTCGGCGTGATGTTCGGCAATCCCGAAACGACGCCCGGCGGCAAGGCGCTGAAATTTTACGCGAGCGTGCGGCTCGACATCCGCCGCAAGGACACGCTCAAGGATGCCGCCGGCAACGCCACCGGCAATCACGTCCGCGTCAAAGTCGTGAAGAACAAGGTCGCGCCGCCGTTCGCCGAGGCCGAGTTCGACATCATTTACAACCACGGCATCAACAAAGAAGGCAGTATTCTCGACGTGGGAATTGAAAACGGCGTCGTGGACAAAAAGGGCGCGTGGCTGCAATTCGAAGGCGAATTAATCGGCCAGGGCAAGGAAGCCGCACAAAAGGCAATGGCCGAAAAACCCGCGCTGGCGAAAAAAATCGTGGACGCCATTCTCGCCAAGCGCGCCGCCAGTTAAATGAAAGGCGCTGCATTGCTTTCCGCCGGGCGCCCGCGTGAAACAATGAAAAAGGCGGGTGCCAAAGCGTCGTTCAACCTTGACGAAGTACGGCCCTTTCACAGCGTTTTCAAATCAGCATTCAAAAATGCGGCCGGTCTGGGCTCCTTTTCTTTTTTACGCTGGGCGGAGCGGCGGTTGTCCATCCGGCACTTTTATTCGACACTGAAACCGTTCCTTTTTTTGCGCGCGGCGATGAACACCGTGTTCAAACGTCCAAAGTCTTGTGACCATTTGCCGGTCTTTTTGCGTCCATCAAAAACCATCCGGGGCGAAATCCGGCAGCGCACAAGCCGCTATTTGAATCATATCGTCCAATTTTTCCCCGACCGGCTGGCTGAAGCAAAGTGGATGGGCAACTGCCGGATTGAGGGAATTAACCATTTGCAAGAAGCCCGGCAACACGGGCGGCCGGTGGTTCTGGCATTTTGCCATTTTGGGCCATATTATTTGTTGCGGTTTTGGCTGCGGGCCGCTGGCTTTACGGCGGCGACATTTGTAGGCAGCAAAATGGAAGCACGGATGCGATTGACGCGGCGGCAGGACCGCTTTTCTCCCCATCGGGAAATTCCGGTAGTTCTGCATTACGATCAACTGCGCGAAACAATTCAATTTTTGTCCGCCGGAAATCCGCTGCTGGTCGCTTTGGACGGGCCGGGGACAAAAACATTGGATGTTCCATTTTGTGAAGGCTGGACTTTTTGCATGGCTACCGGTGCCGCGCGCCTGGCGAGCCGGCATCAGGCGGAATTGATTCCCTGTTCCATCATTGACGAAGGCTTCTGGCAATTCCGAATCCATCTGGGGCCGCCGGTTCCAAAAGATTATCTCGCTTCGGAAGCAGATTTGCCCCGCGCCGGCACTTGTTTAATTCAGGAAATGTTGCCGGATTTTCAGGCGCGGCCTGAACAATGCACGAACGACCTGGCCCGATGCCTGAAACCAAGCCCTCGTCTGCGAGATTGAACCGGCTTATCATGCCTCGTTACTATTTTCAAAAGCTCGCGGCTGCGATAAAATTCCACGAACAGTCGCGCTTGCCTTCCATTTCACGCCAAGCCATGATATAAATTCACTTTGGCTCCGCGTGCCGGGGCAATTGGCATGAGCAACATTTCCGAACTTGATCTGGACCTGGAAAAGCTTTTTCAGCCCGCGTGGGCGCAGGAAAAGCCGGCGGGCAACCGCTTTGAAAAATTCACCGGTGACGAAGGTGAAAAACCGCGCCGTGGAAAACGCCGGAGTGATTTTCCCGAAAGCCGCGGCGAAGCCCGCCCCGCCGGTCGCCCCGGCAAAAAGTTTGGCGGCGGCAAAAAGGATTTCCGCCGCGGCGACAATCGTAGTGAGCACCGCGAGCGTCCCGAGCCGCCTGCGCCGCTGCCGGAAATTTCCGCCGCGTTTTTGCCGGATGAAAAAGGCGTCGAACACATCGCGCGGCAAATCAAAATGACCGGTCGCGCTTATCCGCTATTTCAAATCGCGCAACTCGTCCTGGAAAAGCCGGAGCGTTATGCCGTCCAGCTTGCGGTGAGGAAAAAATCCGACGGCGCGGTCGCACAGCCGCTGTTCATTTGCGCGCTCGATGAGACGCCGTGGCTTTCGGAAGACGAAGCCGTCGCGCACGTTCTCAAAAATCATTTCGCCACCTTTTATCAGGCCGAACGCACGGCCATCGAGCCGCCGAAGGGCACTTACACGTTTGTCGCGCAATGCGGCATGAGCGGCGTCATTCTTGGTCCGCCGAACTATCACGATTACCAGAATCAATTGCGCAAGCTGCACGCGGAACGCTTTTCCAAAATGCCGTTCGACGTTTTCAAATCGCGCGTGAAAATCGTGAAGGACGAGGCCGTCGTCAAAAAATGGGTCGAGGAGCAAAGTTTCAAAACCGAATACGCCTGCCTCAACGTGCCTGAACCGCTCAAGCTGGCCACGCTGGAGGAGCTTGAAAAGCATTTCCGCGCAACGCACAAGGACGCGATCATCAAGCAGGCCGAAACACTCGTGGTTGACGGCGTGAAAAGCCGGAATTTGCGCAGCGACGGATTATATCGCGTGGTGCGCGCCGAGTGGGAGCAGCAACGGCGTTTCCCGTTGCAACTCTCGACCGAATTGAGCCGGCAGTTCGCCGGCCACGGTCTGCAATTTTTCAAAGTCAACAAAACGGTCGTTCACGTCAGCGTGGCGCGCCCGCAATTTTTGGATCTGGAAACCACGCCGGTTTCCGAAAACGTCAGGCGCATCGTCGAATTCATCAATGCGAAGCCGAAATGCACGCGGCGGAAATTGATCGAGACGCTCGCGCCGTCGCCGACGACGATTGAAGTCAAACCGGAGGGACAGACCGCCGAGCCGACGCCGGAGCAAACGGCGTTGATTGCCGATTTGCATTGGCTGATTCATCAAGGAGCAGTTTTGGAATTTGCCGACGGCCGGATGGAAACCGCCAAGAAACCTTTGCCGCGGCCGCCGAAACCGGAGAAAAAGCCCGCCGAAGAAAAATCTTTGGCGGAAGGCGAAGTTGCAGCGGAAGTTCAAATGCCAGACGAAGCGGTTGCTGAACCGCTTGCCGAAGCAGACAAGTTGACGGCCCAAGTTGACGCGCCGGTTGAAACTTCCGCGCCCGTGTCCGAGCCGGCTCAAACTGAAATTGCCCCCGCCGAAGCGCCGCCGGCGGAAGTTCCGCCGGCAGCCGCAGCTTCAACCGAAGCCGCCGCGCCGACCGAATCTCCTTCGTGATGTCTGCAATTCATTGCTTTCAATAATCCCGCGTGCTGCTAGACTAATTCATGGCTTTCAGCAAATTAGGTCTTTCTCCGACAACCTTGGACGGCGTCAAGGCGATGGGTTACATCGAACCGACGCCCATCCAGCTCCGCGCCATCCCGCTCGTGCTCGCCGGACGCGACGTCATCGGCAGCGCGCAGACCGGCACCGGCAAGACCGCCGCGTTCGCCCTGCCCATCCTCTCGAAGCTCGGCCAGCACGCGCCCGGCCCGCGCGCGCTCATCCTCGAACCCACGCGCGAACTGAGCGCGCAAGTCGAGACCGCCATTCACGATTACGCGCGCTTCACCAATTTGAAAACCACCGTTGTTTATGGCGGCGTCGGTTACGGCCGGCAGACGGATGAACTCCGCGCCGGCACGGACATCGTCGTCGCCACGCCCGGGCGGTTGCTCGACCATTTGGAGCAGGGCACGTTGCGGCTCGACAAAATCCAGTTCCTCGTGCTTGACGAAGCCGACCGGATGCTCGACATGGGATTTCTGCCCGACGTGCGCCGCATCGTCGAACGCTGTCCGCGCCAGCGCCACACCGCGCTGTTTTCCGCCACCATTCCGCCGCAAATCGAGACGCTCATCAAATGGGCGATGCAAAATCCGGAAACGATTCAAATCGGCATGCGCCGCTCGCCCGCCGACACCGTCAAGCACGTCATTTATCCCGTTTCCGACACGCAGAAAACCGATCTGGTGCTTGAATTGCTCAAGCGCGTGAATTTCAATTCCGTGCTCATCTTCTGCCGGACGAAACACGGCGCCGACCGCGTCGCCGGCCTGCTCAAGCGCCACAATCACGCCGTGGCCGTGCTGCATTCCAACCGCACCCAGCGCGAACGCGAGCAGGCGTTGCGCGGCTTCCGCGACGGCCGGTTCGAGGTGCTCGTCGCCACGGACATCGCGGCGCGCGGGCTGGACATCGCCGACGTGAGCCACGTCATCAACTACGACGTGCCGCAGCATCCGGAGGATTACATCCACCGCATCGGACGCACCGGACGCGCGGAACACAGCGGCGACGCCTTCACCATCATGACCGCCGAGGATGCCAGCCATGTTTTTGCCATCGAACGGTTCATCGGCAAAAAAATCGAGCGCGTGAAACTGGAAAATTTCAATTACCGCTACACCGCGTTGTTCGAGGAAGACAAGCCCGGCCAGCCCAAGGGATTTCCCGGCAAAGTCCGCGGCGTTCGCATCCACGGCGGCTATCATTTTGGACCGGCGAGACGGAGAAGGTAAATTGCAGCCGCGAAGCGGCGTTCCGGCCAAATCCAATCCCGGCCCAATCACTCGCAATCGCTCCTGATTTTTTTGAAAAGTTCGTCCAGCTTGTCAATGATGGCGACGGTCTTGTCCACGCCGAGAAAAAGTTCCTGCAAATAGCGGCGCTCGAATTCCTGGCTCTTCTCGTCGCGCCAGAAATTTTTCGTCTCCTCCCATTTGAGTGAAAGCTCCTTGGCGGCGCCCGCCAGCTTGCTTTTGGTTCCGGCGAGGTTCATGGGGTTTTCTCCGGCGGGGCTGCGGGCGCGCTGCCGCCGCCGGATTGGCCGGCGACGGGGAACCGGTCGGAATAGGCGTCGAGCGTGCGGACGGTTTGCACCAGCAGGGCGATGGCTTTGGGCATTTCCACGGACAGATAATTGTGTAGTTGCTCAACCTGTTTGACGAGCGGGTCGGAGCGGCTTTCGATTTCGCGGTCCCATTTTTTCAGGCGCGCCATTTTATCCTCCATTTCGCGCATGGCGCGCTGGGCGCGCTGGAGGGTCATCTGCTGGAGCGAGGTGGATTCTTGAAAGGCGGAAATCCGCGCGCTGAACAATTCCTGCTGCGCCTGTTCCAGTTTTTTTCCGCGCTGGCGCAATTCGATGTCCAACACCCGCCGCTGGTCGCTTTCCAGCCAGACCTTGACCCGCTGCGCCTCACTCGAAACCTCCTCCAGCGCGGCGCGCGCGCGGGTGACGAACACGACGAGCGCGGCGCGAAAGGCTTCAATCGCGTCAACGGAGGTGACTTGGGCTTGCTGGTCGGCCATGTTAGCTTCGGGAAAACATCGAACAACCAATGATTGGGCCGGCGCAACGCCATTGGACGTTGGGCGTTTGATGTTGAATGTTCAACGTTTCCATTTTATCTCTGCCGCAAATATTCCTCGATGCGCTGGGCCTTGCGCAGGAGATACGGCGTGTGTTCCTTGGAAATCTCGACGAATTTTTTCAGCGCCTTCATCGCCTGCCGGAATTCCTCGGCGAATTTTTCGTGTTCCTGGTCCTGCCAGGTGTCGCCGAGCGCGCCAAACCGCGCGTGCAGCAGCACCAGCCGGTTCTCCAGATCGGTGTTGAAGCGCTGGAGTTCGTCGGCGAACCGCCGCACTTTTTCCGGGTCCATGATTGCCTGCGCCATCGTGTGTCCTTTTGTTGAGTTCAAGACAAAATAACAAAGGATGGCGGCTTGCGCCAGTTTTGGATTCCGGGTTTCGCGCGAAGACGCGAAGGTTGGCGCGACTTATCGCCTGGCTTTGGCGCTTCCGGCGGGGTCGGCGCCCAGCATGCCGAAAAGTTTTTTCAAATAATCCGGCGACTCAACTTCCTCCAGCATCTTCCGCGCACGGGCCAGGCGCCCGGAAACTTTCAGATTGTCGGCAACATCCTCATGGCTCGGCTTGCGCAAAAACTGGTTCAAGTATTCGACGTGCCGCCGCCAGAGTTTTTTGTCCACCGCCTGCTTCGCCGCCAGCCGCGCGGCATACCAGTCGCTCGCCAGCAGGTTTTCGCGCGTGAACAATTTCCGGAATTCCGCGTCACCCAGATTTTTTCCCTCCCATTCGTCGTTGAGCATGATGTGCAACAGCGCTCGCAGCGGCGGGCATGCCTGCGCGATGCCGCCATCGTCGAAATACATTTTGGCGACGCGCTTCTGGGTGGCAACGATGTTGTCCATGCCGTCGGCGAAAATGTCCATGCCCTGCAATTCTGGCTTGAGCATTTCCCCGGTGAACACCGCGTGCGGATGATTGAAAACGCGGCCGAAGAAGGCATGGACGAAACGCGCGTTGATGCGCCAGCCCAACCGCGACGACAAAACTTTTTTCCCGGCGTGGTTGAAGTCCGCGCATTTTTCCAGAAAACGATTGGCAATCAGAAATTCCGGCGTGCGTTCTTCCGGCGACATGCGGCAGAAAACTTCCGGGATAATCAGGCTCACGTCGTGGTCCACGCGGCATTTCGGGCCGATGTAGCCGGCGGCGGTCACGAAAGCGTGATGGCCGGTGAGGATGAACGAGACCAGCGCGTTGTTCAGGTCAATGATCGGCGGCAGCGCGTTGAACGGCCCCTTGGTCAGCGCGCCTTCCGAACCCGCGCCGGTGGTCGAGGGCGATTTGCCGGTCATGCTGCAAATGAATTCCATGAACAATTCCGGCAGCTCGAAATAATGGATCGGATTGTAGCAGGCGAGCGAGCGGATGCCGGCTTCGGGCGGATTGTTGCGGCGGCCGGGCAGCACGACGTTGACGGGTGTGCGCAGCGGCTCGTTCAGCGGCACGCGCCCGCGCAATCGCGCGGACATTTCCGCCAGATGGCTTTCAGACGGATGGACGAGGTCGGGACGCTTTTGCAAGTAGCGCGGATTTTTGCTCGGCTTGCCGTCCACGAGGCGCGGATGCGCGGTGCACACAAAGAAGTCCGGCCGGCCGGTCTCGGCGGCTTCGCGGATCAAATTCTGCATCGGCGCGGTGAATTGATAAAAGCCGATGGCGTCCTCGATGATTTCGCGCGCGGTTTGCGGTGTGAGCGGCTCGTAATTGGAAAAGAAATTGTCGTGCTGCGCGAAATCGGATTCAGCCTGCTTGTCGTAGCCGCGGTGAATCGCGTCGTCCGGGCGCTGGAACAGGCGCTGTTCGCAATTCTTCACGAATTTCCGCGCGAAATTCCCGTCCGCGTCCGGCGGCACAACCGTCGAGGCGGTGATGTCGTCCTCCATTTGAATTTTCACCGACGGATGAAAATCCTTCCGTAGTCCGAACGTCCGCCACGAGCCGTCAGCATCGAAGCCGGCGCGCAAATACGTCGTCACGATTTTGCGGTTGTCGCACTTCAATTCGTTGCCAGGCGTGCCGTTGATGATGTCCACGCTGAAATGTTCGCGCCAGTTCGCGCACCATTCCGGTTTGCAATAGCGTTTCACGACGAAGACGAGCTCCTTGATGTATTGCGGAACGCTGGCAAGCCACGCGTTGTATTCCGGCGTGTAATCCTGGGCGTCGGGCGTGAGCAACTTGATGACCGAGCCAAGCGAGCGCTCCGCCGCGAGCACGACGCGTGAATCTTTTTTCGTCTTGTCGGAAAAACGATTTGAATAATCGCGGTCAATTAATTCCGCGACGCGCTCCAAATCCGTTTTCAAATCCGCGACGAACACCGGCCCGGTCAAGATCGCGTCGGTGATGGGCTTGGAAATTTCCGATTTGCCGCCGCCGGAAACCGTGCTGGGTTTGTGGCACAGCACACCTTCCGCAACCGTCCCGACCAGCCGCCAGCTGCGGTTCGCACCGGGCGGCTTCTCCATTTTCACCTTGTAGCCGGACGGGCGGACATAAGTTTTATCCGCCTGCAATTTGATGCCGCATTCGCCGCCGGCACCCATCCACGAAATTTTTTGCGTGTGCAAATCGAACCGCGCGCTTTCGGGAACGTAAATGATTTCAGGAAATTTTTTGTCCACCGCAAACCCTTCCGGCTTCAAGTCCATCGCGTCGCCAAAGAGTGAAATCATTTCCTCGAACGTGTGCCCCATGCGTTTGACGTGAACGTCGCCGCTGAATTCCTCGCCCAAATCGTAGCTCGAAAAAACCAGCGCGCCGCCCGCGTGCTCCTCTTCGCAGTTGCCGAAGAGATTCGCGGCGAAGCTGATTTGTGTTTTCACCTCTTTTTTGCAGTAGCCATAATAATTGTCCGCGATGAGCGTGACGATGACGCCGGTTTCATCGCGGCACGTCAGCTTGAACGCGCCGCCGTTGTTGTAGAGTTCGTTTTCGTCGCGCCAGCACATGCCGTCGCGGCGCTGGCGTTCCGTCGCTTGATCGAAATGTGGCAGGCCGACAGATTTTTTCGTGGCCTGGACCAGATGCGGTGCGAGGATGACGCAGCCGGTGTGGCCGGTCCAATGCTCCACATCGAGTGCGGAATCGTTTTCCGGCAAAATCGGGTCGCCGCCGTTGCCAAAAATGCTCTCGACGAAATCCAGATTGCTCACGAGATTGCCCGGGACGAAGAACCGGACTTCCATCGTCTTCTCCGGAGTAAAATCGGGAACTTCCGGGCAGACAATCGGGCGGAGCAACAGCGAGACAAAGCATTCCGCCAGTTGCGGCTGCGTAGCGGTGAAGGGCAGACTCATGATTTCGCGCGGCGGATTGAGCGCGAGCGCGAGCATTTTGGCAAAGGTGATTTTCGGCACGGCGCTTTTGTCGTCGGGAATCGGCAGGCCGCCTTCGCAGACATGGAAAATTCCCTGCGTCGTGCGCCGGTCGCTTTTGGGATTGTGCAGCACGCCGTTGGCGCAGCGGTAAGAGTTGATGATTTCGGAGCTGAAATGGTCGCGGTCAATCGGCAGCGAGAGCACGCGCGCGAGTCCGGCCCGGTCAAGCGTGAACGTGCGCGCGGGCAGTTTCGTCACCGGCACGTCCTGCAAATAATCGTAGAGAAAAGTCTGGATGCGCTGGTCGGCGGGGCAGAGATAATTGCCGAGCAGCCGGTCCTTCTCGCGCGACGGCCCGGCCATGGCGGAGACGATTTCGGAAAATTCCCGGTTGTCGGCAATCGCCACCGGCGGGCAGCCGATGAGCGCGAGTTTGACGTTGATATGCGCGATGAGATGCGCAGGCAGTTTGTCGGTGCGGTGAACGTTGTCCATTGCAAATAACATGAAGCAAAAAATTTGCCGCGAAGGCGAGGATTTTCGGCAAGGTGATTGCTTAAAGTTGTTGAATGCTCAAAAAAGAATTGTGAATTGGGCGGATTGGCGCGAACCTGCTTGAAAATTTGCGCGAAACCGCGCTCAAATGGTATTGCCTTGGAAAATTTGAACTGTTTGAAATTGTCCACGCCGCCCAAAAAACGACGCCGTGGTGGTTGATATGCTGAAAAAATACGCGAACAACGCCGGGTTTGACGAAATGGTGGACGCGAAGGGCGCGTGCCGGTCGCATTACCGTAAATTTCAGAAGCTTTTCAAAAAAATGTCGCGCGAGGAATTCGACGCCAAGCGGCAGACGGTGGACACGAATTTTCTGCGGCAGGGCATCACCTTCAACGTTTATGGCGACGCGGCGGGCGCGGAGAAAATTTTCCCGTTTGATCTGCTGCCGCGAATTATTCCAGCCAAGGAATGGGAGCAAATCGAGCGCGGCCTCACACAGCGCATCACCGCGTTGAATCTTTTTCTGCACGACATTTACCACGAACAAAAAATCGTGAAGGACGGCGTTGTCCCGCAGTTTGTCGTCCTGTCGGGAAAGCATTTCCGGCGTGAGTTCGTCAATTTCAACGTGCCGAAGGACATTTACATTCACGTTTGCGGCACGGATTTGATCCGCGATGCGGACGGGAATTATCTCGTGCTGGAAGACAACGGCCGCTGTCCGTCCGGCGTGAGTTATGTTTTGGAAAATCGCCGCGCGATGAAACGCGCGTTTCCGGGACTGTTTGAAAGCATCGGCGTCCAACCCGTGGATCACTACGCGCAGGAGCTTTTGAAGTGCCTGAAATTTATCGCGCCATCGAGCGTGGCCGATCCGACGGTCGTTTTGCTCACGCCGGGCGCCTACAACAGCGCGTATTTCGAGCACACCTATTTGGCGCGGCAGATGGGAATTGAAATCGTCGAAGGCCGCGATTTGTTTGTGCGTGACTCGCGCATTTTCATGCGGACGACGAAAGGGCTACAACCGGTTCACGTCATTTACCGGCGCATTGATGACGACTTCATTGACCCGACCGTTTTTCGCCGCGACTCGATGCTCGGAGTGCCCGGACTGGTTCACGCTTATCGCGCGGGAAATGTTTCGCTCGCCAATTCCATTGGCACCGGCATCGCCGACGACAAGGTGATGTATTATTTCGTGCCGAAAATGATCAAGTATTATCTCGATCAAGACCCGATTTTGCCGAACGTGCCGACGTATCTCGCCAGCGAGGAAGCCGACCGCAAATACATTTTGGAAAATCTGCCGCAACTCGTCGTGAAGGCGGCGAACGAATCCGGCGGCTACGGAATGTTGATCGGACCGAAATCGTCGAAGGCGGAAATTGAAAAGTTCCGCGAAAAAGTCATCGCCGAGCCGCGCAATTACATCGCGCAGCCGATGGTTTTCCTGTCACAGCATCCGACCTACTGCGACGGCAAGGTCGAGGGCCGCCACGTGGATTTACGACCGTTTATTTTGTCCGGCGAAAAAATTTCCATTATTCCCGGCGGCCTGACGCGCGTCGCGTTGCGTAAAGGCTCGATTGTCGTCAACTCCTCGCAAGGCGGCGGCAGCAAGGATACCTGGGTGCTCTATGGTGATGAATAAAGCAAACATCGAACATCGAACACCGAACGCCAAACGCCAAATAGTTTCGTGGCGCGTGCGCCCCTTTCTTCGATGTTCAGCGTTCGGTGTTCAATGCTCAATGTTTCCCATTTAAAAAATGCTCTCTCGCGTCGCACATTCGCTCTACTGGATGGCGCGTTACATCGAGCGCGCCGAAAACATCGCGCGCCTCGTGGACGTGAACTTGCAGCTTCTGCTCGACCTGCGCGAATTGGATGAAAAAAAACTCGCGGCCTACTGGCTGCCCATCGTGCAGGCGACCGGCGATGAAAAGGAATTTTTCAAATGGCACAAGCGCGCGACCGGCCAGACGGTCACGGAATTTCTTGTCTTTCAAAACGAAAATCCGAATTCCATCGTTTCCTCCATCTGCTCGGCGCGTGAAAACGCCCGGATGGTGCGCGACCAGCTCACGCTCGAACTGTGGGAGGAATTGAACCGTTTGTATTTGTTCGTGCGTTCGCCGCAGGCGCGGAAAGTTTGGGACCGCAGTCCAAGCGAATTTTTCCAGGAAATCAAGGCCGGCTCGCTGCATCTCATCGGCATCGCGAGCGCGACGCTCCTTCACGATGAAGGCTGGTGGTTCGTGCAGACCGGCCAATTTCTTGAACGCGCCGACAAGACGACGCGCATCCTTGACGTGCGCCACGAAGCTTTGCCCGAACGCGGCGCGCCGAAAACCGTGAGCCAGACCGACGCGCTCGAATGGTCGGCGGTGCTGCGTTCGTGCAGCGCGTGGGACGCCTACAAAACTTTTTACGGCGCGGATGTGCATCCGCGGCTCGTTGCGGAATTTCTTTTGTTCAACGACAGTTTCCCGCGCTCGGTCCGATTTTGCGTAAGCGAGCTGAACCACGCCGTTCGCCGGATTTCCGGCGTGGCCGAGGGGACCTTTTGCAACGACGCCGAAAAATTGACCGGACGCTTTCTCGCCGAACTTCAATTCAGCACCATTGACGAAATTTTTGACCGCGGCCTGCATCAATACCTCGACGAGGCGCAGACGAAATTGAACGACATCGGCGACGCGCTTTTCCGCGCCTACATTTTTCAGCCGTTCGAAAATCCCGACGGAGTTCACATGGTCCAACAGGAGGAACAACAACAACAATTTCAAATCACGTTATGAAACGCATCGGAATTCTCACCGCCGGCGGCGATACGCCCGCGCTCAACGCCACGATTCATGGCGCGGTCACGCGCGCCAGCCAGCTCAAGGTCGAAATCATCGGCCTCATCAAGGGTTTCAACTGCCTTTTCAATCCGCGCGTGCCGCACGTCAATCTCAATCCGCTTTACCAGTCCATTCCCGAACTCGACCCGACCAAGGGCGGCACGCTCATCGGCTCCTCGCGCGATTATGTTGACCCGGAAAAAAAGGACGACCTCGACCTCATCGCGTCGCGCCTGAAACAACTGGGAATCGAAGGCCTGATTTGCGTCGGCGGCGACGGCACGCTCAACGGCTTGCAGCCGATTGCCGAGCGGCTGCCGACCGTGCTCGCGCCCAAGACCATTGACAACGATCTCGGCTTGAATTACCCGAGCGAGCCGGACGAGTGGGTGCGCGTGAATGACGCCTCCGCCAAGGGTGGCTTTCATTACAAGCGGGCAGAATCGAGCGCGGTGTTCAGCCTCGAACACATTGTCAATTACGCCACGCCCGGTTACGCCACCGCCGTTTTTGTCTCCGCGCAAGGCGTCGAACGCATCCGCACCACGGCCGAGAGCCACCGGCGTATCGCCATCATCGAAGTCATGGGCCGGCACTCCGGCTACATCGCACTCGGCACGGCCTACGGGCAGCCGGACATTGTGCTCGTTCCCGAAATCGCGCTGGACCTGGAACGCCTTGTCCAGCACGTGAAGCATCTTTACGATTTGCAAAAAAACGTCGTCATCGTCTGCGGCGAAGGCATCGTGGACGAACAAGGCCGCGAACTCGGCGCGGAAACGAAATCCACCGACCCGTCGGGCAACGTCGTCTTGAGCGGCGCGGCGGAGGCGTTGCGCTCGAAGCTGATTCAAATGATTGGCGACCGATATTTTCAACTTTACCGTCGCGGCGATTCTGCGAAGGAGGCGATCTTCACCCGCAAAGTCGGCCACACGCAGCGCGGCGGACGGCCGATTTTGTTCGACCGTTTTTACGCGGCGGCGCAGGGCGCGAAGGCGGTTGAGCTTTTGGTGGAAGGCCGTAACAACGCGGTTTCCATTTTGCAATACAGCACGACGAAAGGTTTTTATGTCGAAGGCTATGACGCGAACCGTTTCCGCGACCGCTGGGGTTTGATTCACGCGCGGAAAATGCACGCGGATTTTTACGACGCAAAGCTGATGAAGCCGTCAAAAATGGGCATTGATTATCTGCTGCCGATTTTCACCGCCGCCATCGGCGAGGATGACATGGAACACATGCGGCGGACGCTGTTCGCGGCGGGAAATCTTTCTCAGCCGTATCACTCGATCAACACGGACGTGCATAAACGCATCCGCTATCTACAGGCGGAAACGGCGTAAACCTAAAAACCGATGTCCATTCACGTCGCGCTCCATCACAAGACGCATTACCAGTATGACCGGCTGGTCAATCTTGGCCCACAAGTCGTGCGGCTTCGGCCTGCGCCCCATTCGCGCACGCGGATTTTGAGCTACTCGCTGAAAATCCGGCCGGAAAAGCATTTCATCAACTGGGTGCAGGACCCGCAGTCAAACTACGCCGCGCGCCTCGTCTTCGACCAGCCGACGCGCGAGTTCTGTGTCGAGGTGGATTTGGTCGCCGAGATGTCGGTGCTGAATCCGTTCGACTTTTTTCTGGAACCGGAGGCGGAAAAATTTCCGTTCGCCTACGACCCGGCGCTCGACCACGAGCTCGCGCCATTCCAGCGCAAATGCTGGCTCACGCCGGTGTTCACAAGGTATCTCACCGCCATCCGCAAAGACTTTCTCGGCGAAATCAAGCGGCGCACGAAAAAGGAACGGCTGGAAATGCCGGAAAAGGACAAGCCGCGCACGAATGATTTTCTCGTCGCCGTCAACCAGCGGCTGTGGAAGGACATCAAATATACCATCCGTCTGGAACCCGGCGTGCAAACGCCAGAGGAAACGCTCGAAAAAGCGAGCGGTTCCTGCCGCGACTCCGCGTGGCTGCTCTGCCAGTTGCTCCGGCACTGCGGCCTCGCGTCGCGTTTCGTCAGCGGCTATTTGATCCAGCTCAAGCCCGACGTGAAATCGCTCGACGGCCCAAGCGGCCCGGAAAAAGATTTCACGGACCTGCACGCCTGGACGGAGGTCTATCTGCCTGGCGGCGGCTGGATTGGCCTCGACCCGACTTCCGGTTTGCTGGCCGACGAAGGCCACATTCCGCTCGCCTGCACGCCTGATCCGTCCAGCGCCGCACCGATCAGCGGCACGTTGGACGAGTGTGAATGCGAATTCAGCCACGATATGTCCGTGACGCGCGTTCACGAATCGCCGCGTGTCACGTTGCCTTACACCGACGAGCAGTGGAAAAAGATCGAGACGCTCGGCCACTCGATTGACGCCGACTTGAAAAAAGGTGACGTCCGCCTGACGATGGGCGGCGAGCCCACGTTTATTTCCATTGACGATCCCGATGGCGTGGAATGGAATTTCACCGCCGTTTCGCACAAGAAACGGATTCTCTCTGGCGAACTCATCAAGCGGTTGCGGAAACAATTCGCGCCCGGCTCGTTGCTCCATTACGGCCAGGGTAAATGGTATCCGGGCGAACAGTTACCGCGCTGGGCGCTCGGTTGTTACTGGCGCAAGGACGGTGTGCCGGTTTGGAAGGACGACTCGCTGATCGCCGATGAATCGAAAAATTACGGTCACGGCGCAAAGGACGCGAAGGAGTTGCTCACGCGCATTGCGCGCATCACCGGTGCCGACCCGAAATACCTTCTGCCGGCTTACGAGGACGCGTTTTATTACACCTGGAAGGAGCGCCGCCTGCCGTCGAACGTTACGCCGGAAAAATCCAATTTTAAGGACAAGCTGGAATGCGACCGCATCGCGCGCATTTTCCAACAAGGTCTCGACGAAGTGGTTGGTTACGCGCTGCCGATCAAGCGCGCCTGGTATGGCAACCAGCTCGGCTGGATGTCCGGCGCGTGGTTTTTGCGTGACGACGACACGCTCTGGCTGATTCCCGGCGACTCGCCGATGGGCTTGCGTCTCCCGCTCGATTCAATTCCGTGGGTTTCTGAAAAAGATTTTCCGTGGCTGCGGCAGCAGGATCCGTCACAGCCGGAATTGCCGGAGTTACCGCGTGAATTTCCGTATCGCGCCCGCCCGGAAACGAGCGGACAAAGATTTATGCGCACGGGCGGCGCGCCGTTGCCCGCCGGTTACGGTCCCGGCCAGCGCGCGCAAAAACTTGGCAAACTCGAGAAAGAACCGCCGTTGCCGGATTTGCAAAAGGAATTCGATCCGAACCGCCGTCCGGTCCAAGGCGAAAGTGCGCCATGGGTCATCCGCACCGCGCTCTGCGTCGAGCCGCGCGACGGACGGCTGTACCTCTTCATGCCCCCGGTGGAGAAGACCGAGGATTATCTCGATCTCATCGCCGGCATCGAAACGGCCGTCACGGAAATGGGCACGCCGGTCATCATCGAAGGCGAAACGCCGCCGCGTGATCCGCGCCTCAACAAGCTCGCGGTGACACCTGACCCCGGTGTCATCGAGGTCAACATGCACCCGAGCAAATCGTGGGACGAGCTGGTCGAGCGCACGACGGTGCTTTACGAGGAGGCGCGGCAGACGCGACTCGGCACGGAAAAATTCATGCTCGATGGCCGTCACACCGGCACCGGCGGCGGCAACCACATCATCATTGGCGGCGATTCGCCGCAGGATTCGCCGGTGCTGCGCCGGCCGGATTTGCTGCGCTCGCTGCTCGCGTATTGGCAGAATCATCCATCGTTGAGCTGGCTGTTCAGCAGTCTCTTCATTGGTCCGACGAGCCAGGCACCGCGCATTGACGAGGCGCGCAACGATTCACTATACGAACTTGAAGTCGCGTTCAAGGAACTGGACCGCAACATTAACACGTTTGGCTACACGCCGCCGTGGCTTTGCGACCGGCTGTTCCGCAATTTGCTGATTGATGCGAGCGGCAACACACATCGCGCCGAGTTTTCAATTGATAAACTGTTTGCGCCGGAAAGCGCCGGTGGCCGGCTCGGCCTCGTCGAGATGCGCGCCTTTGAAATGCCGCCGCACGCTCGAATGAGCCTCGCGCAACATTTGCTGCTGCGTGGTCTCGTCTCGAAATTTTGGAAGGAGCCTTACAAAAACAATCTGGTGCGCTGGGGCACGGACATTCACGATCGTTGGATGCTGCCTCATTTTTGCGAAACGGATTTCCGCGACGTCATCGGCGATTTGCGCGAAGCCGGTTATCCATTCGAGTTCGACTGGTTCGCGCCGCATTTTGAATTCCGTTTCCCGCGCATCGGCGATTTGGAGCAACGCGATTTGCAGATTGAACTCCGCACTGCGCTCGAACCGTGGCACGTCCTCGGCGAGGAACCCGGCGGCGGCGGCACGGTGCGTTACGTGGACAGCTCGGTCGAACGCTTGCAGGTCATGGCGCGCGGGTTGGTCAGCGACCGTTTTGCCATCACGGTCAACGGCCATCGCGTGCCGCTGCATCCCACCGGCGCGAACGGCGAAGGCGTCGCCGGCGTGCGCTATCGCGCATGGCAGCCGCCGGTGTGTTTGCAGCCCACGATTCCGTCGCACGCGCCGCTGCGGTTCGATCTTTACGACACCTGGAACCAGCGTTCGCTCGGCGGCTGCACTTATCATGTCGCGCATCCGGGTGGACGCGGCTACGACACGTTTCCGGTGAACAGCTACGAGGCCGAGAGCCGCCGACTGTCGCGCTTTTTCCGTCACGGCCATCAACAAGGCAAGTTCACGCCGCCGCCAAAAATCCAAAACGGCGACTTTCCTTTCACGCTGGATTTGCGCAATGTCTGACGCGGACAATAACAAAAGGAGCCGCGAAACGACATCCATGTCACAATCACAGACTCAATTATCGTCGGATGAAACCAGCGCCGCAAAATCAGCGGCACCGGAGATTGGTGGTTTGCTGGCGAATTATCAGCGGCGCGCGGCGGCATTTGACGAATTTCTCGCGGACGATAAAAAGCCGCGACCGCACTACGCGAAATTGTTCGAGATGCTGGAGGAATTCAGCGCGGCGGAATTGCGCCGCCGCCGTGGCACGTGCGAGCAGCTTGTTCACGAACAGGGCATCACGTATCACGTTTATGGCGATCCGCGCGGCGTCGAGCGCCCATGGCAGCTTGACCCAATTCCGCTGATCATCGCGCCGGACGAATGGCGCGCGCTCGAAACGGGTTTGATTCAACGCGCGACGCTGCTGAACAAAATTCTCGCCGACTGTTACGGCGAGCAGAAACTCATCCGCACGCACTGGCTTTCTCCGGCGCTGGTTTTTGCGCAGCCGGATTTTCTGCGGCCTTGCCACGGCGTGCGTGTGCCGGGCGACACGTTCCTGCATTTTTACGCCGCCGACCTCGCGCGTTCACCGGACGGCCGCTGGTGGGTTGTTTCCGACCGCACGCAAATTCCGACCGGCGCGGGCTACGCGCTGGCGAACCGTCTCGTCACCTCGCGCATTTTGCCCGAACCGTTTCGCGACCATCACGTTCACCGCCTCGCTGGATTTTTCCGCGACACGCAAAACGCGCTCGCGCTACTTGCGCCGCGCCCGTCGGAAAAGGCGCGCGTGGTCCTGCTCACACCCGGCCCGCACAACGAAACCTATTTTGAGCAGGCGTATCTGGCACGTTATCTCGGCTACATGCTGGTCGAGGGACAGGATTTGACCGTGCGCGACAATTACGTTTTCCTGAAAACCTTGAGCGGCCTCGAACGCGTGGATGTGATTCTGCGCCGCGTGGACGACGATTTTTGCGACCCGCTCGAATTGCGGAATGACTCCATTCTCGGCGTGCCGGGACTTGTCGAGGCGATTCGCGCAGGCAATGTTGTCGTCGCCAACGCGCTCGGCACGGGGCTGGTGCAAAGCCCGGCGTTCATGTCGTTTTTGCCCGGATTGTGCCGGCACATTCTCGGCGAGGAATTGGAATTACCGTCGGTCGCGACGTGGTGGTGCGGCCAAAAGGACACGCGCGAATATGTGATTGAGCATCTCGACGAACTCATCGTGAAGCCGGCATTCCGCTCGCATTTGCGCGTGCCCGACCCGGAGAAACCGTTGACCGACGCCGAGCGCGACACACTGAAGCGGCACATTGAATTCGATCCTGATTTGTTCGTCGCGCAGGAGCGCGTGAAATTTTCCACCGCGCCATCCTGGGAAAAAGAAGGTCTGGCACCGCGTCCGATTGGACTGCGCGCATTTCTGGTCGCGACGGAAAACGGTTATCGCGTGATGCCCGGCGGACTCACGCGCGTTTCGCCGGACACGGGCGGAAGATTCATTTCCATGCAGCACGGCGGCAGCAGCAAGGACACCTGGCTGATTTCCGAAACGCCGGTGGAGGAAGTCACGTTGTTGCACTCGTCCGGCGCGAACGTTGAACTGCGCCGCACGGGCAACAACCTGCCGTCGCGGCTGGCGGACAATTTTTTCTGGCTGGGCCGTTACTCGGAACGCGCGGACGCCACATCGCGGTTGTTGCGCAGCGCGTTGCGGCGGTTCAATCCCGAGCGCGCGGGCGGCGCGGCGCTGCTGGTCATGCCGTTGCTGCAAACGCTGGAGACGCAGGGGCAGTTGCCCGGAATTTCTGCGAAGCCGGAACTGCGGCAAAGCGCCGAGGCATTCGAGGCGGAATTGCTCGCGGCGATTTTCGACCCGTCGCGCGCGGGCAGCCTGCGCAAAACGGCGGACCATTTGCAACGGCTGGCGATGCTGGTGCGCGACCGCACGTCGAACGACATGTGGCGCGTGTTGAGCCGGCTCAATGACCGGCTCGCTGCACCGGCGAACCAGCCGGCGATGCTTGCGGACGAGGCGGCGGGCGTCTTGAATCAAACGCTGCTTGGCCTCGCGGCGTTTCACGGTCTCGCGCGAGAGAACATGACCCGCGCGCAGGCGTGGCGCTTCCTCGACATCGGTCTGCGCATCGAGCGCGCGATTTACATCGGCACGCTGCTCGATGCGACGCTGCGTTCGCCAGACGCGGAAAATCCCAGCCTGCTCGAAGCTGTGCTGGAAGTCGTGGACAGCAGCATCACGTTCCGCTCGCGCTACACGCTGCTGCCGAGCGTGCCGGCCGTTTTTGATTTGGTTTTGCTCGACGACAAAAATCCGCGCTCGGTTCTGTTCCAGATCAATCAGCTTGCGCAACATTTTGAATTTCTGCCGCGCGAACGCGAAAGCGCGCCGGGTTCGGGTAAAAATATCGTGGCAAAATGCCTCGCGCGGCTGACGCAGACCGACGCGCGCGAACTTGCCGCGCCCGCTGAAAACTGGACGGACAGCGAAGTCAGTGCGGCCATTCGCGAAACGCTTCAGACGTTGCCGAAACTTTCCGACGCCATCGCCGCGAGTTACTTCGCACACTCGGCGATTTCACGAACCGGACGCGGGAGCGAGCAATGAACTACAGCATCACCCATCGCACGCTTTACGAATACGCCGCGCCGGTGACAGTGTCGCACCACGTCACGCGGCTGGAACCACGCGTCTCGAACAACCAGATGTGCGAAAAATTTTCGCTTAGAATTTTTCCCGAACCGACGCTGAGCAAGACGCGTTCGGATTATTTCGGCAACCGGCTTTGCTTTTTTGCGATCCAGGAAGTCCACAGCCGGCTGGAAATCACCACGCACAGCCGCGTGACGGTAAACGTCCGCAAACTGCCCACGCCCGAAGCGACGCCCGCGTGGGAGGAGGTTGCCAGACTTTTCCGCGACCCGGTTTCACCGGACATCGTCGAGCCGTATCAATTCGTTTTTGATTCGCCGCAAATCCGCGCCTCGATGGAACTGTTTGCTTATGCCCGTGAAAGTTTTTGCAACGACATGCCGTTGCTGGTGGGCGCGGTGGATTTGACGCGGCGCATTTTCGAGGATTTCAAATATGACCCGAAAGCCACGACCGTCGCCACACCGCTTGAGGAAGTCTGGAAAAAACGCCGGGGCGTCTGCCAGGATTTCGCGCATCTGGGCATCGCGTGCCTGCGCTCGCTGGGACTGCCGGCGCGCTATGTCAGCGGCTATTTGCGGACGCGGCCGCCGGAAGGCCAGTCGCGACTCATCGGCGCGGACGCGAGCCATGCGTGGTTCCGGATTTTTTGTCCCGGCACCGGCTGGGTGGATTTTGACCCGACGAACAACGTCCAGCCCGGTGAAGGACACATTGTCGTTGCCTACGGCCGGGATTTCAGCGACGTCAGTCCGGTGGCCGGAATTCTCACCGGCGGCGGCAAACATGACGTTCAGGTGTCGGTGGATGTCGAGCCTTTGAATTAACAGATGAAATACGACATTCTGCATCGCACCCGCTACTCCTATGCCGCGCCCGTGCGCGACAGTTTCAACGACGTGCGTCTCCAGCCCATGCCCATCCCGGAGCAGACGGTTGAATCTTTTTTGTTGAAGGTGCTGCCCGCCGCGCGCCTCACGCATTTTAAGGATTTCTATTCCAACTGGGTCAACCATTTTGAAATTTTCGAACCGCACAGTTATCTGATGATCGAGGCGCAATCGCGCGTCATCACGCATCCACCTGCGCCGTTGCCGGCGGAAAAACTCTGTTCGTTCGAGCAGATGCGGGAAGCGCCGAACATCGAACGCTGCTTCGATTATCTACAGGCCAGCCGCTTCGTCGAACTCTCGCCCGAAGCCTGGAAACTCGCGCTCGACGCGACCGACGGTGTTGACGACGCCTGGCTTGCCGTTCTGGCGTTGATGAAATTTGTCCAGGGCTTTCTCAAATACGAACCGAATTCCACGCACGTTCACACCCACATGAATCAAGTTCTGAAAGACCGGCGCGGCGTCTGCCAGGATTTTGCGCACCTCATGATTGGACTCTGCCGCTCGCTGAAAATTCCCGCCCGCTACGTCAGCGGTTATCTCGCCACGGAAAGCGCCAGCGCCTCGCACGCGTGGGTGGAGGTTTTTTTCCCCGGCCAGAACTGGCGCGCGTTTGACCCGACACACGATTGCCAGATCAACGAAACCTACGTGAAGATCGGCCATGGACGGGATTACGGCGACGTGCCGCCCGTGAGCGGCAATTATCGCGGCACACTCGAGCGCACCATGAAAGTCGAGGTGAAAATCAGCCCGGTTGGAAGTGAATCGCACTGAAAAAACCAAATGCGACTTCTTCCCGGGTTTTAAGAGTGGTGGTAGGTGATGGATTCGAACCATCGAAGACGTAAGCCAGCAGATTTACAGTCTGCTTTTTTACTACAAATATATTGAAAATTACATTATTGTATGATTTTTGTTTGACAGTCCAACTTGTTATGAGTAAATTTACGCGCGTAACAGAAAATAAGAGAACGGACTGCAAATGAAAACAAAACCAGACCGCTATTTGCTAAAGCGAGGCAATACCTATTACTGTTCTTGGCGACACAAAGGAAAACTTCTCACGCGGGCATTGCGCGATGCCAATGGACAACCGATTACCACCCTTGAAGCTGCACGCTTGGCTAGGGACGAATTTATGCGTCCTTTTACAGCTTCTACCGAAACCAAAGTTTTAGAGGAATTAAACGCAAAATTACAAGGCCGCAAGGCCGAGATCGCCAAATGGGAGGATGAAAAAAATCCACCCTTGTCCGTCGGCCAAACATGGAGTGTTTTTCTCGCTTCGCCCAATCGTCCGGACAGTGGCGATTCAACACTTCGTCAATACGAATTTCAATGGCAAGCCTTCGCTGATTGGATACAGGAAAAACACGCTGACATTTTGGCGTTGCGCGAAGTGTCACAAGAAATTGCCGAGGAATACGCCAGCAATTTGAATCACGAAAAATTCAGCCCGTCCACTTACAACAAGCATCTGAATTTGCTCACGCTGGTTTTCCGCGTTTTGAAACACAAGGCCAAGCTTACCGGCAATCCGTGGGAAGACATCCAGCGCAAGCGGCTGGTCACAAACAGCCGCCGTGAACTTACGATTGATGAACTGCGAAAAGTCTGCCAAGCCGCCACGGGCGAATTGAAAACATTGCTGGCACTTGGCATTTATTCCGGCTTGCGGCTTGGCGATTGCGCCACGTTGCGCTGGGGCGAAGTGGACTTGCCACGCAGAATGATTCGACGCATCCCCAACAAAACAGCGCGCCGCAATCCCAAGCCCGTGATAATCCCGATTCATCCGATTCTGTGTGAAATGCTTTCAGAAACGCCGTTAGACAAACGCGGTGAATATGTTTTGCCGGAATTGGCCACGCTTTACAATCATCGCACTGACATGGTAACGGACATGGTTCAAAGGCATTTCAAAGCGTGCGGAATCACATTGCACAAGCCCGGCACTGGCACGGACGGCAAACGCGCCGTGATCGAAGTTGGCTTTCATTCGTTGCGGCATACGTTCGTTTCACTTTGCCGCGAAAGCAATGCGCCGCTGGCCGTGGTTGAAAGCATTGTCGGCCATAGCAACCCGTCAATGACGCGGCATTACACGCACGTTGGCGAACTCGCCGCCGGTCGCGCCGTTGCCTTATTACCTTCTGTGATGAGTGAATCCACGCCAGAGCAACCAAAACTAGAGCCATCCAGAATTTTACGCGAAGTCCAAAACCTTGCGAAATCAATCACCGCGAAGAACTGGCGCAAACAAAAATCGGCTATACTGATAACGCTGGCAGGTGAAAATTTTGGCAACGGTTAATGCTGCGAACTAATTGAGCTTCGGCCAACTTGTGTTATGGTTTGCAAGTTTCAAACCTTTACCTAGATGAATTGGTTCGATTCAGCCAAAGAACTTTTAGCCCAGTGGAAAGCGCAAGGAGCGGTTTCATCCGCGCTTTCAAATTTTACGCCGCGTGCATTACAGGTGTTTGCATTGGCACGCAAGGAAGCCGACCGGCTTAAACATAATTATATCGGCACAGAACACCTTTTACTCGGCCTTATCAAATTGGGGAATGGGGTTGCCGTCAATGTATTGATAAACTTGGGATTGAATCTCGAAGCTGTTCGATTGGAAGTTGAAAAGCGGGGCGGCATTGGTGAAGGTGGAAATTTGTCCGGTTCTATCCCTTACACACCAAGGGTAAAACGTGTTCTTAAAACAGCGAAAAATGAAGCCATGTTGCTTGGCCATAAATACGTCGGCACGGAGCATTTGTTACTGGGATTGCTACAGGAATACGAAGGATTGGCCGCTCAAATTTTTAAGATATTTAATGTGGAGCCAGAAGCGACCCGTCGCAAAATCTTGGAGGAAATCACGCCCATTTTCCCGACTGGCGACAACGAGGCAAAGAAAAAAAGTTAATTGCTCGCGCAGGATTGGCTACTGGGAGCAAACTTACGTTTATGACTTCATTGCTTCAATGGCGGCATAATGCGCTTTGATTTCTTCTTGCGGCCATTTGACATAATCAGAGCCATATTTTTCTCGCATTTTGTCATCCCATTTCAAGTGCGCCCTTTTTATTTCCTCCGGCCATGTTGCGGGATGCGCCCCATATTTTTCGGACATTTTCACCTGAAATTCTAATTCATCGGTATTTAATCCTTTTCCCCAAACTGATCCACCACCGGGGCCATCGGGACGACTGCGGAATTCAGTTAAACGATTTAATAAATCATCCCGCCGCTTGGCTTCGGGAACATGACGTAGCAAATCATCGAAACGGACTTTAACCGTTCCCCGTTCAATCAGAGCCGCCCGGACTTGTCGGCTCATCGGATCGTCATTGCGCTCGGATTGTTCCATTGAAGCGACCAACATGGCCGCCTCTTCCGGTTTGCGATCTTGAGCGTGGACAATTTTTTCCCGTGTCAATCGCCAATAGACAGATTGCAAACCCGCTTGAATGGCTTCCAAAATAATTTTATTTCGCGTCGCCTTTGTTTCTTTGCTCACTGCGGCCACGTCCGCCGAAAGTTCGCTGTCCAACGTAAGCACGTCCGCGTTGCCACCGGCTTTCAGGATCGGCAGCCCTTCCTGAATAGCTTTTCGCATGACAAGGCTGCGGGTTTCGTTTCTGTCGCCAGCAATGCGGTCAACTGCGGCCAATAATTCGTTATCAATCGAAAGCGGTATGTTTCGAGCCATGTTTTTTCGCGCACGATTTGCCATATCAAATAAAAGTAACAAATTGTAAAAAAATGTAAAGTATTTTGTTGACAGACAAATAAATGTTACATATTTTTACATACATGGTCAAATTTAACTCGATTTTACATAACTTATGTTGAACACAACACTTGAAATTGTCCGTTCAGGATTAAAGGCTGATCCCACGCTCACGCCGCAAGATCGGGTGCGATTGCTTGCCGCCTTACGCCAACCTGCGGTGCAAAAACCAGCGCCGGAAACTTCTGCCGAGTCGCGTTTGGTTCGCCGCGCGGAAGTTGCCCGTCGTTTGTCGTGTTCACTTCGCATGGTGGACAAACTCGCGGCCAGTGGCGTCCTAGTAAAGCGCAAATTGCCAGGACGTTTGCGGGCGGCGGGATTTCTGGCAAGCGACGTGGACAGTCTGATCGCAAATTGTGGAGACAAAATGGAGGTGAAGAATGAGCCTTGAATTTCGCAGAGTAAAAAATGGTCATGCTGTCGCCGATTGGGTGAAGGCATTGAAAGGCAAGTCCGGCGTGTATGTCATCCGCGAGCCGGGCTTCTTTGGTGAAGTGCTTTATTGCGGCGAATCCCACACGGGCAGGCTTTACGCAACTTTGCTTCGTCACTTTCAACATTGGACGGGTGAAACAGCGGGACCGACATTCCCGGTGTCGAAAGTTGAAGTTGCCGTCGTGCGTTGTCCCGCCGCCCGCGCCATTGATTTGCAAAACGCAATGATCGCGGAATATCGCCCAAAACTTAACGTCGCAGAAAAGCCCAAAGGATTTTTGGAAACTATTTTTGGCGGTTGATTTTTCCAGCACTAACAAACTTGTGAGGTTATGAATCCAAAGCAAACAATTCCACCAAATGCAAATGCCGCGCCGGTTGCGCTTGCGGTTCTCGGTATTATCGCGGTGGCAAAACTGCTTGACTGGCTTTTTCCCAGCGATGAAACGAAAAAAGAACCGGAAATTAAATCGGCGGAAAGCGAGGCGGAAAATCGCCGGAAAGAAGCGGAAACCACTGCATTCCAGCAAATTCCTCTGGAAATTCCGGCCAAGCCACCACAGGAAACCGCACAAATAAATGCCGAAGCGGAACGCCGCCGGAAAGAGGCGGAAATCATTGCATTCTGGCAAATTCAGGCGGCGATTTCGGCCAAGCCTGCCGCCGCTCCGCCCGTGCAAAAAATTACCACGCCCGCGCCTGTGCCTGCCGCCGTTGCGAGCCAGAAAAGCGCGACACAAGCACCACTGCCGCAGGCCAAAAAGAAATTTGTTACATGGGCAGACATGGTAGTTATTTTCCAGCATGGCGAACGCGCGCTTACCCGGCCAGCGGCAGTTTCGGAATTAAAAAATCGCGGATTCGGGAAATCGGCGGCTTATGCGGCCTTAACGCCAGATGGACGTTTTTCCGCTTGGCTGAAATTCGCACCAGACGGAATAATTACTTGGACGGATCGCTAACGGAAAACACCGCTCAAACGAATTGAAACTGGCGGCTTGATTTTGGAACGCGGGGGATTCATGGTTTAGCGTGATTCATAACATGAAGAAGGCAGCCAACATTATTCAGATAATTTTGACCATTCTAATGTTGATTTTTGTTTTTTGGGCGATTCGTGTTATGGCTCATAATCATCACCCGACGCAGGTTGAACAGATGTTTGCGTTCATTGGCACAATCGTGTTTTGGCTCTGGTTTCTATTTTCAATTGTCCACCTGTTTGTGCGAATTGTTCGTAAATTTACAAAGCCTGATTCAAAATGATACAATACCGGCGAATTGGTGGCCTATGCACCTTTAGAGAACGGACGCTTGTGCGCTTGGCTGCGATTCGCGCCGGACGGAATAATTACTTGGACGGATCGCTAACGGAAAACACCGCTCAAAATGGTCGCGCCTTTTTGATTGAACCCCGTTTCAATGTCCGTTATGCTTCCAATATGACAGCAACAGCCGTCATCGAAGAAATCAAACACCTGTCGCCGGGCGAACAATCGCGCGTCATTCAATTTGCCGTTGAACTTGCACGCACGCGCCGCCTTGCCGGAACCGAACTCTCCGCCCTTGCGCAGCGCATGGTTGAATCCGACGACCTTGCCGAAGTTGAAAAATTGAAATCCGCGTTGGCTCACGGCTTCTACGGCAACTAGTCATGCCCCGCATTCAGCGTAGCAATCTTCCACGCCCGCTGTTTGCCCATCTGCTCGACCGCATCAAATCCCGGAACATTTCCGCCGATCAACTAGGCTTGCTGGCCGAATGGCTCGACACCCAGCCAGAAGTGCCGGACGGAAAATGGTTCAAGACATTTTCCGGCATGACCGTCTGCGGCGAGGGCGAACTCATCAAAACCTTTTTGTTACCCGGACAAATCGCAACTGGCAAAGAATTAAATTAACCGCGGTGCTAACCGGAAATTCCGTTTATTTCCGGCGGAATGCAGCGGTTTCCGGCGTAATTTCCCTATTTCTGGATTTTTCACAAATCGGCATGAAAAAATCACCGGAAAATTAAAAACTCGGAATTTTCCGGTTATTTTCGGCGCAACGCGGCGCGATTTTCCGGCGGAATTTGGCGAAATACTGTGGTTTCCGGCGGGATAATGCTGGAAAATGAATTATTAAATTCGACCGGATTTTTTTTCGGAAATTCCCTGAAATTAAAAAATAAATTCCCGAAAATTCACGCCGGATTGCAGAAACACAAGTTTGTGCAATAATATCCGCATCGGTAGTCGAAAAATAAAAAATTATGAAAACTCAAATAATGTTTGCCCATATTGTGCCGCATTTCCATGTAACCGGAGTCGGTTTTTTTCTCATCCTGTTTGTTTTGATCGCGGCCTGTGCCTTGATTTTTTCCAGCGGGTCAAAAGAAAATGGAAAATAGCTGATTTTGCCTTTGCGGTGGCAATTCTGAATTAAAATTCCACGTCGCGGCATTTTTCGTCCAGCGCGGAAATTATCCGCCGGACTTGCGATGATTCTTTTTTGGTTTGCAACGATTTTCCCGAAATTTCAAAAATCAATTTTGAAATAAAAAATCGGTCGAATTTTGTTCGACCGATTTTTTTAAGAAACGCTTTTTTTAACAGGTGTATCCGCTTGGCGGATAGTGAACCAGTCTGCGTTATCTAACTTTGTCTTGATTCCAATTAAGACAAGCACATAATCGCAAATACTGGTTATGAATACAACCCAAAAAATTCAGCCTGCTAAAATTCAACCCGCGACCGCTTCCAATTTACAACTAGCTTTCGATGTCGGCCACAGTTCAATCGGCTGGGCGGTTTTGGAAAAAACCGGCCAACGAGCTTCCGACATAAAAATTAACGGTTGCGGCAGCGTCATTTTTCGCGCCGATGATTGTCTTGCCAGTTCACGCCGCGCGTATCGCCGCCAGCGTCGGCATATCCGTTCAACAAGGCAGCGGATTGAGCGCATTGCCAGATTGTTGGCACATTTGCTCGCCAACGAAAAATCCGACAAAGCACCGGAATTAGTCAAACGTCTCCAACTTTATTTGAATAGTCCGTCACAAAACTGCGCAAAACTTCAAGGCGAAGGCGATTCCGCGCCGTGGAAATTGGCGGCACAAATTTTACAAGGCGGCAAATTGCTGACATGGCCGGAACTTTGGGACGTGCTGCGCTGGTATGCACATAATCGCGGTTACGACGGAAACCAACGCTGGAGCAATAGTTCCGAAGCTGAAAATGAAGCGGCGGAATTGGATGACGCAGCTTTGGACAAAATTTTGAAGGACGCTTCCGCCACGGAAGATGAAAAGAAAGACGCCGAAAAAGTAATTGAGGCAAAAAATCTCATGCGTCGGCACGGCGTCAGGACGATGGCAGAAACTTTTTGCAAGGAATTGGGTATTGAGCCTAAAGGTGAAAAGAAATCTTCCATGAAGCGGTTCAAAGGTTTGAACGCCGTGTTTCCACGCAAAACGGTTGAAACGGAAGTTTGGCAGATTTTGCAGGCACACAAATTTTGCGATACAAAACTCATCCATTTGCTGCTCGCTAAAAAATTATCAGACGAAGACCGCCAATTTTTGAAAGGTGCTGGCATCCGGCTTCCCAAACGCTACGAAGGCGGCTTGCTTTTCGGCCAGCTTGTTCCGCATTTTGCCAATCGTATTATTTCAACTTGTCCGATCACTTTTGCACGGAGATACCAGCAACTCGTCGCCGATGGCAAAGCGCATGATGAAGCAAAACATAAAGCTGAAATCGCCGCAAAAGTGCCGACTAAAAAAAGCCGGGAATTTCTGGAATTTAGATGGGCAATGTTATTGGCTGATTTAACCGTCAAATCAAAACTTAACGGCACATTGCGGAATTTGTCAGACAAGGAGCGCAATCAAATCCACGCCGAAATGAAACGGCGGGGTTATTTTAGCAAAGATGATTTGGAAAAAAATCTTTGTGAGGCCGCGCCGGGGTTTGAACCGGCAAATCTTGACGCCATGTTCAAAATCACTCCCGAACTGGAAGATAGCTTGGTGCTTGATCCGATTAAAAAATATGTCTCGACCAATGAAATTGCCTCTGCAATTTGGCCGACGTTACCAGCCCAACTCCAAAAGCATCTTGAAAATCGTTTGCGGCGTGGTAAGAGCATCAAATGTTCAGAAATTCGCACGCGCTTAATCGCTTCTCCTTACAACAGCCCGCCGGAAAAATTTGATTCAACAATTGTTCGCCTTGTGGATTCCGAAAATCTCAAAAATTCCACAAAGAAACGGCGCAAAGCAGACACAACTGCCGAAAAAAAGAAAGCTCCACTAACAGTGCAGGATTTTTTGAAGCGGCAAATTGAAGGCAAATTTCCAACTGGCCGCGCCCGCTATCATCGTGGCATTCTCAAACAAGCGGTAGCTGAAATTCTGCGCGGCGAAGACCCAAACAAAAAATCCAATGGCGATATTGTTCAAAAGCAAAATGATGGCTGTTTGGTCGAAACCGAAGAAATGCAAAGGCTAAATTTAGGCCAGACAGAATCAGCACAGGATGCAGAAAACAGTTACAAGGCATGGCTTCCTAGATGGCTGAAAAAGAAAAGCAAGACGGGCAAAATGGTCAATCAGGCGCGTTACGATAAACACGGTGACGCCTATGGCCGCGTCATTTACGAAGCACGCCTTGCAAACCAGTGGCTCGCCGCTCAAACAAACAATCACTTGGTGCGTCACCGGCTGCTTATTCTTGATCGGCTGATAACGGACATCATCAATGACAAAAATTTTGCTGATGGCAATCCAGAGCGAATCGGAAAAATCTCCATTGAAGTTGCAAATGACATTCTTGCCATGTCGGGAATGAGCAGCGTTGAAAAAGCCAAGGCAAAAACATCCATGTCCAAGCAACACGAAGCGGTAAAAAAATTCGTAATGGAAAAACTCGAAGAGGAAGGTTTGGCGCATTGCATGAATGGCAACCTTTTGTGGAAAGCCAAAGTAGCAGATGACTTGAAATGGAAATGTCCATACACCCAAGAAGCGATTTCAGTTCCAGATTTGGTTTTTGGGAAAATGGACGTGGATCACATTATTCCCAAGTCCAAAAAACTGACCAACGCTATGGGCGCAGTTGTAATCACGTTCAAACAGGTGAACGCCATGAAAGGCGCGCGAACTGCATGGGAATTTGTAAATGATACTCAAGGCGAAGAAATTCCCAATACCGGCAAGCATATTAGAAACCTCAAAGGACATTTGGGTTACGAAGATTTCGTTGCCAGTTTGAAAACTTGGGGAGAAGAACCAGCATCAAAAATGAAGTATTGGCCGAAATATCTTGATGAGACAGGCACGAAGGAACATCCCGATTTTCTACGGCGGAAAAAGCGCATCGGCCTTTTGGAAACTAAACATTGGGA
>DATJRH010000022.1:0-26693 GCA_035504945.1 Candidatus Aquilonibacter sp.
TGCCGGCCTTCCGGCCATCGGCGCGTTCAAGGTGGAAAAATTCATCACCACCGACGGCTACAAATTTCTCCTGCCGAACCGCGAATGGGTCGCCTTCCGCGCCAGCGGCACCGAACCGCTCATCCGCTGCTACATCGAAGCGAAATCAAAAGCGAACTTGAAGAAACTTCAAATCGCCTGCCGCGAAGTGCTGGCAACGTAAATTTGCTTCACGAAATCCCAATCAAAATTCCGGCCAGAAAAACCAGCAGGCCGCCCAGCGCGACTTGCAGCAGCGCGGACACCAGCGGCGTGTCCATGAATTTGTGCCGCACCCACGAGATGACGCTCAATTCCACCAGCACGACAACCACGGCGACGGAAACGGCAATACGGATATTTGGAATCAAGAACGGCATCGTGTGGCCAAGGCCGCCGAGCGCGGTCATCGCGCCGCAAACGAAGCCGCGCGTCCACGGATGGCCGCGGCCGGTGAGCGAGCCGTCGTCGGACAACGCCTCGGCAAATCCCATGCTGATGCCCGCGCCGACGCTTGCGGCAAGGCCGACGAGAAAGGTGTCGGGGCTGCTGTGCGTGGCAAACGCGGCGGCAAAAAGCGGCGCGAGCGTGGAAACGGAACCGTCCATCAGGCCGGCCAGGCCGGGTTGGATGACTTGCAGGATGAACAATCTTTTCGCGCGGGAAGTTTCATCGTCGCTCAATTTCGTCAGCGCGATTTGTTCGGCGGTGTCGGCGTGATGGCGCTCTTCCTCGGCGAGGTCGCCGAGCAATTGCCGGATGCCGGTGTCGGTGGTGCGGCGCGCGGCGACTTCGTAAAAGCGGCGGGTTTCCACTTCCATGCTCTCGGCGGTTTTTTGGACGGTCTTCAAGCCGAGCGGGCGGACGAGCCAGAGGGGCCGGCGGTCCACGAAGCCGCGCACGTCCTGCCGGCGGATGTGCGGAACGTGGTCGCCGAAGCGCGTCTTGTAAAGTTCAAGCAGGCGGTGGCGATGGCCGTCTTCTTCGCGGCGCATTTCGCGGAACTTGGCGGCTTGTTCGGGATAATTTTCCCGCAAGCCGTCGGCAAAATCCTCGTAGATGCGCGCGTCCTCTTCTTCGAGCGAAATGGCGAGCGCGAGGACTTCCTGTTCGGTGAGGCTGTCGAAAGTTTTCATGGCTTTGGCAAATATTGGTCCAGGCCACGCTCGCAGCGGATCTTGCCGGAGCGGATGACTTCCAGCAGGCGGGCTTTATTTTCGGCAAAGTGCGGGCGCGGCATGATCGGATGGTCGAGATGATACACAAGGGCGCGGCCATAGACAAATTTACGTCGGCGTCCGAGATTGTAGAGTCGGCTGCCGAGATCGGAGTCCGCGCCCATGCCGCGGCCGACGTAGCTTTCATCAAAACCATTCACGGCCAGAACATCGTCGCGCCAGTAAGCCATGTTGCAGCCGAGAATACCACGCTGTTTTTGGTTGCGGAAAACAACAGGGAACGGCAGGCGAAGGCTTTTGTGCGGGCGGGAAATGCGGCCGCGCAACGCCCATTGCCAGACGGCGGTCTTGCCCGGCGTGAATTCAGCCACGAACGGCGCGCGCACAAAGCAGCGGCGGCCTTGCACCCAGCAGCCGTGTTCCGCCAACGCGCGATGGTCGGCGATGAATCGCGGATGCGGGACGCAATCGCCGTCGAGAAAAACAAGATAATCGCCGGCGGCGGCGGCGACAGTTTTGTTGAGGATGGTGGTTTTGAGAAATCCGTTGTCGGGATGCCAAAGGTGGTGGACAGGAACTTGCGATCGCCAACCGTCAATGAGTTCGCGCGTGGATTCGCCGGAGCCGTCGTCGGCGATGAGAATTTCCCCGGGCTGGATTTTTTGCAGGGAAATTCCGGCCAGCACTTTCTGCAATGCATCCGGCTGATTGTAGGTGGCGATGATCAATGAAAGCTTCATGGTCCGGCCGATTTGTTGTCACTGAACTTTTCGCGTGCGCACCAGCAGATTTTTCCACGGGCGCAACCGTTGGAGTTTGCCGTCGGCGAGGCGAACCAGTCGTCCGCCGCCGCCGTCAATCGCGCGCAACGCTTCCAGATATTTTTCCCAGGACAATCTCATGCTGTCCACGCGCGTGGCCGAGGGATGCGGTCCTGATGGAGCGAGATGCGGATTGGTGTTGATTTCAAAGACCTGAATGCGCTCGCGGTAAAATCCAAAATCCGCGCGGCCATATTCGACGCCGGCCACTTCAAAAACTTTCCGGAGATGGTCGGCGAACGGATTTTTTTCCAGAATCGAATTTTCCTCGCGATAAAGTTCCTCGATATCGTCGAATTTCTGCCCGTATTTGACCAGCCAGGTTTTATCGTGGACGGAAAGGTGAGGAACGATTTTGTCACCAATGCGAAAGGCGGCGAGCTTGCGATACACACCGGGGCGAACCGGTTCGGCGGCCAGTTCGATGAGAACGAGATTTTCCTCCGGCGCGCCGGCGGCGACTGCGGCGGCCACGGCCTTTTCCACTTCTTCGCGCGTCTGGAGCAAATCGCTCAAGGGTGAGCGGTGTCCCTGAATTTTTCGCAAGAAAACCGGGAAGCGTTTGATGGCGTGGATTTCATGGATGCGATAGGCGTCGAAGTCATTCAAGCCAGCGGCGTGCAATGCCCGGAGCAGCGAGTGGCGGTTCTTGAAGCGCGCGGGATCGTTCCAAACCGGCAGACCCGCGCGTTTCATTTGTTGATACAAATCAGCAGCCAGTTCAAGGTCCCAGTAACTTAACCGGTCCAGATCGGCAAAAACATACGCGGCGTGACGAATCCAGCGCGAGCGAAGCAAGCTGTCATAACTCATCAAACCGATGGCCGGAGCCAGCGGCGACCGCTTCACTTTCTTCAACGTATAATAATGACCCCGGGTCAGGAGAAATCTGATCATGGCATGAACAAACGGCTGTTGTTCCCGGCGAGATTGCCAGAAAAAAATCGTTGTTGACAAATCAAAGTGAAAGATTTTTAATCCCTCCGAAAGGAAAACCCAATCATGAACAAGAAACGCATACAACTCGACCGAAGCAAACTGCTCGGTTTCAAACTGGCCCAGAATGATCAGAAAACTGCCGGGAAAAGTTCCACGAACAAGCTGGGCGGCAAACTCGGCATCAAGCTTGGAGTGAAGGCTGGCGAAAAGCCTGCCTGAACGTTCCCAAGGCTAAAAGTTCAAGGAGAGCATTTTCAGTCAAGCGGCAACTATTTGTCGGGGGCGGGGGTTTTGGAAAACCGGCTTGAGAACTCCGCCTTGAAATGAACGGCGAAGCGATGACCAACGGTGATTTATTCGTGTTCGAGCCGAGCGCCCGGCGCGCGAATTTTCTCGACCAGAAAATGCGGCGGGATTTGGCCGGCAGCCTGCGTTACATTTCTCATCAAGCCAACGGCCGGCTTGCGCTGCCGGAAGAATCGTTTCAGGATTTCCTGCGCCGGTTGGAGAGCCATCCGGTTTCGCCGCTGGCGTTCAGTTTTTATTGCGACATGGTTCTGGCGATTGAGGAGAACAATGTCGCGGAAGCTTCGCGGCTGCTGAATGAATTGATCAGATTCCCGGCGCATTCCGGCGAAACCATTGTGTCCGAGTTGGGCGATCCCGCCCATGACTCCGTGGCCCAACGTTTCGTGCGTTTCATTGACACCGACCCGACGGTCAGGTTTGACGTGTTTGCGCCATCACGCGATGCCGCCGACAATTGCCACGCCCTCATCCGCGACGCCTTTGCGTTGATGGACGCGGGCGATCCCGAACTCGCCGCCGAAATCCGCGCGTTGCTCCGGGAAATTGTTTTGGCTGCAGGTACCGAAGAACCGAAGGCTATGACGTTCGACGGCGCTTCGTCCTTCATGCTATGGGGCGGCATCATCCTCAACGCCAATCGTCGCGACAGCAAGTTGGCCATGGTGCAAATGCTGGCGCACGAAAGCACCCACAACCTGCTGTTCGGTTTGGCCGCGGACGTTCCGCTGGTGGAAAACGCCGATGAAGAACTTTTTTCGTCGCCATTGCGCTTGGATCCGCGCCCGATGGATGGAATTTACCACGCCACGTTCGTTACCGCGCGAATGCACCGGGCGGTCCGGCAGTTGCTTGAAAGCGGCGTCCTGCCGGCTGCAATGCTGGAAATAGCCCGCGCCGAGTTGGCGGAAAACCGGCGGTTGTTTGACAAAGGAATCAAGGTTGTCCGCGAACATGGGAAACTGACTTCGCTCGGCGAAACGCTGATGCTCGGCGCGGAAAATTACATGGCTTCCGCCAATTAATCAAAGGAACGGCGAAAACAGCCGCGCGATGGCGTCGCGCAATTTAATTGGCAGCAAACGTCCGTCCACTTCGGCCAGAGTCACCTCGCGCGCGGTGGAAATTTTTTTTTGGATGAGTTTTTCCATTTCGCCGGCAAATTCACGTCCGTAACACTCGACGTTTAATTCAAAATTCAATCGCAGACTGCGCGCGTCCCAATTGGCCGAGCCGAGCAGGACCCAGTGACCGTCCACAGTCATCAATTTGGAATGATCGAATGGCGGCGGCGTGAGCCAGATATGGCAGCCGCGCTCAAGCACCTGCCACCACAATGAGCGCGACGCCCAATGCACATAAGGAAGATTGTTTTTTGCGGGCAAAATGATGTCCACGCGCACGCCGCGCAGCGCGGCGAGATTGAGCGCGGTGATGAGCGCGTTGTCCGGCAGAAAATATGGCGTGAGGACTTGCACGGACGTCTGCGCCTCGGCAAGCGCGGCGAGAAATGTCCAGCGCGCGTTTTCAAAATCGCCATCCGGCCCGTCCGGCACGGCGCGGGCGATGATGTCGCCGGTTTCGGACAATTTAGGAAACCAGATTTCACCGTCGAGAATTTCGCTGGTGGCAAACGCCCAGTCGTTGGCGAAGGCTTCCTGCAATTCCTCGACGATTTGCCCGGTGACGGAGAAATGCAAATCTTGAACGGGGCTTTTGGGTTTTTCGGCGAGAACATTTCCGTGGCGGATGTTCATGCCGCCGGTGAATCCAATCTGCCCGTCCACAACGAGCGATTTGCGGTGGTTGCGGAGATTGAGGGTGGCAACGCGCCACGGCGTGAAAATGGACGCGGGCAGAAATCGGGCGCACGGGACGCCGGCGCGCCTCAATTTCCAGGTGATGGGCGGAAACGAATAGCGCGCGCCTGCCGAATCCACGAGCACGCGGACTTGCACGCCGCGTTTGACGGCGCGTTCCAGCGCGGCGGCAAATTTTCCCCCGCTGGCGTCGTTGTCGAAAATGTAGGAGCAGAGCGTGACGGATTTTTTCGCCGATTCAATCGCGGCGAACATGGCGGGAAAGGCCTCGTCGCCATTGGCAAGCGGTTCGATTTTATTTCCCGCCGTGAGCGGCTGCGTGACGATACGGTTAACGACGTGCGCAATGTGTTTGAGATGTTCCGCGCCGTAGGGTTCGGGTTCGCCGAGATTTTCGGGAACGGTGCGGCGGAAGGTTTCATGCACGCCGAGTTTGACGGCACGACGGCGGATGCGGTTGACGCCGAGCGTGAGGTAAAGGATTGGACCGAACAACGGCAGAAACCAGATGATTCCGAGCCAGAGCGTGGCGGCGCGCGAGTCGCGCTTGTGAAGCAGCGCGTGGACCGAGGCGAGCAGCGCGGCGAGAAAATCAAAGCCCGCGGCCAGAGGCGGCCAGAACTGGGAAAGTTTGTCGAGCCAGTTCATCGCGGGGAAACTTTACGCGCGACGGACAGGCGATGGCAAGCGTTCTCCCGCGACTAGATTTCGGGCGGTGAACCCTGATTGTCTTCCGCAGCGCGATAATCAATCACGCGGACTTTTTCCAGGGTGACGAGTCCACCTTTCATCATTTTGTCGAGCAGCGGCAGGAAGGAATTTATTTTTTCCTCGGTGTCCACGATTTCGATGACGAGTGGCAGGTCCATTGAGAGCCGGAGAATTTTCGCCGTGTGCAGGCGGCTGGTTTTGCCAAAGCCCATCGGCCCGCGCAGCACGGTCGCGCCGGCCAGATGCATTTCGCGTGCCTTGAGGACAATGGCTTCGTAAAGCGGCTTGTGTTCCCAGCGATCGCTTTCGCCGAGAAATATTCGCAACAACATGGCTTCGTGTGGCAGATGCATAATTATTTAAGTTGGTTCAGAGAACTGACGAGCAGAAAGCCGAGCCAGACGCCGAGCAGGCAAAGCACGGCGGAGAGAATTATATTTTCGCCGGCGTAAAGCCATTCGCGGTCGCGCAGCAGGTTCATCGTTTGCAAGCTGAACGAGGAAAATGTCGTGTAACCGCCGCAGACGCCATACATCAGAAATTGCGTGATGAACGCGCGCGATTGCGAATCCATCCGGCCTTCGGGAACCGTCAGCGCTGCAAAAATCCCGATGAGAAACGAGCCGGTGATGTTGATGACAAGCGTGCCCAACGGAAAAGTCGCGGCAGCTTCGCCGAATTTCGCGGAGACGATTCCGTTCAACCAGTAGCGCCCGACGCTGCCGAGCGCGCCGCCGATTGCCACCCAAAGATATGTCAGCATAAAAAATCTCCCGCCGCATCCGACAATTTACGAACGCCGCAGGAGTTATCAGCTCTGAAATTGTCAGGCGGTTCACCCGTTCGTGGGTCGGCAAACTCCATTGCCGACAGAAAATTTATTGCGCCAAGGACCAATTGGCAATTGAAAAACTTGGCGACCCTAACCGTTGCGAAACAAAACCTCCTGTTTGGATGCTTGCAGGAATTTGACTTGTTGAGAAAATCCATTTCGCACATGGCAGCGTTGTCCTTTGAAAGCCGGAATTTGGCCAGCAGAACCGATTTGGCACTCATACGCTGCCTCCCGCCGCAATTTCCGGCTCACGGATGCGTTCAAGGGCCTGATCAATCTCTCGGCTGGTCAGCGTCCAGCGTTGTTTTCGCGGCAGTTCGGCAATCACCGCCCATTTGAAGCGTTGATATGTGTCCAGCGTTTCCCGGTCATCTGCCAGGTGGTCGGCGAGCAGGGCCAGCGCCAGTTGCGCCGGACCGCTGCCGCCGTAAACCGTGCCGCCTCCATCCGTGCCGCCATTGTATGTCGTGCCATACAAATTGCCATCTCGCCCTTGCATGAGGCCGAACGGATTAGCACCGTCGGAGCCTTGAAACGAGTGTAGGACGGCGAGCAAGCCGTTGGTGCTGATTTGGAACACTGTGCCATCCCCGAAAGTGCCGCCTGAGGGCGCTACACCATATAGGTTGCCATCGCTGGCCTGTATCAATGACGCTTCTAGGAATGCAGGAATGCCATAGCCACCATTAGAACCGTTCGTGCTGTTGAATGAGACTGCCCAGATTAAATTACCATTTGTGGACATTTTAAATACGGTGCCACCGCCAAACATACTATCTTCAGAAGTTGTGCCATAGAGATAGCCACTTTTGTCCACGACTAATCCCGCTTGGGGGTTTGCACCGTCCAGCCCGCCGGTAAACGAGTAAAGAGGAGTAAGCGCTCCAGATAACGTCAGCTTGAACACCGTTCCATAGTTAGGGTGATAATCCCTTGCCGGGCGACTTCGCGTTTTGGGTGAGTGCCGCCGGTTAGGTGGGACGAACCCGATAGCCGTAGGAAAAAACGCGAAGTCGCGCGGTAGCCGACGGCACGTTGGGGAACTCGTAAGGCTCTGTTGAGCCGCAATTCAGTGACCGGCGCGGTTCCAGATGTCGGTGGGCTTAACACCGCGCTGGAGCCAACGCCGACTGCCCTTTGAGTTTATGGACGGTTTGAGTTATACAACGATTATCGAGTTTGCGGAGCCGCTCGCCCGTCGGCGTGGCTCAGCTTTGGATCGTTAGGCCACATTACACGCACATCATTATGAAGACGCTAAAACAGTTCTTGAGTAACCCCGTCGCGCAGGCGTTTATCATTCTCGCCGCCTGCATTTACATTTTGAACTCGACCGCCGACAGATTTTGGTCTGAAGCGCGGCAGGACAGAGACGATATGGTGGCGTCGCTTCGCCAGGCGCAGACACCGGAGCCACAGATTGCTGCTATCTCCAAAGGCTTCGACCGCATCACTTCGGATGTCAGCAGCATGGCCATGACATTCTTTTCTTTCACATCGGTTGTTTTAGTGGCTGCTTTTGTCGTCAGACGCCGTAGTGAGCCGCCGCGTCAAGATGTTCAGCAGCAGCCACACGGAGAGCGACCACGGCAGCGAGCAAATAGGCGTTCGGATAATGTTCAATCAGCCAAAGTGCATCTTCGCTCCGTGTGGCTTCAAAATAACCGTAGCTCCGTGCTGGCCGCTGGCTAGGCGCACTGGCGGGCGGATTTGGCGGGATTTCACTTGGCATAATCCAGCCTTTCCACAAACTCGCGCCGGTGACGTGCCGACAATGAGCGTTTGGCGGCGCGCTCGCCAAGCCGGATGATTTTTTCCACGCGGCGTTTGGTGCTGCCGCTGGCCTTGCTCCAACGAAGTGCGGATTTCATTGCGCGCCTCCGGTCATGGTTGCGACGCGGTGCGACGCCAGCCACTTGTCGAGATCGCTTTTCCTGATTCGGCACGTTTTCGCGGTCAAGCGCAGAAACGGCAGACCGCGCCGTGTGCGCCAGTCTCTTACCGCTCTTGCTTTTATCCCGCCGACATACGCGGCGGCCTGTTCGTCGTCGAAGATTAGCCAACCGCTCGTAAATACATTTCGGCGTGACGATTGTACTGGACTCACGGACGCGGATTGTCGGCACTTCCGAAAGCCGACGCTGGACAATCTCCGGCGGCGCGGTGGTTTCCGTTTCCGCCAATTCCGGCAGCTTGCGCCCGAAAGTCTGAATGATATGCGTTGCCACCGGGTCGAGACAAAGCAGACGCCAGTTTTCATCCATGAACGGGTCAAACTCGCGCGCGAACAATTGCCGCCTGATAAATTCATCCAATCACCGTCGGCTTTTGCTCCACGTCACCGCCCGGCAGTGTAATTTTCGTCCGGTAATCCGCTTTGGAATCAAACGGCGGATCAATGTAAATCAGGTCAATTTTCCCCCGCAGCGACGGCGTGTTGTCATCGCCGGCGAGCAACGCGGCCATCGCCAGCAAATTGTCGCCGTAAATCAGCCGGTTGAACCATTGCGCGTTGCGTGCGGTCATTTCCTGTTGTCCGTTGCCTTCGTGCAACGCCAGTTCGCCGCCGATGGTGGTTTTGGCTTTTGCCGACGGATGCAGTGCAAGATTTTGTTCGATGGTGTTGCGCGCGGGCGTGACCAGTTCGCGCGTCTGCAAACCGATGCGCGTGCGGCTTTCCAGCCCTTCCATGATGCGCTCGGCCTGCTTTTTCCCGGCGCGGACAATTTCCGGCAGTTGTTCCAAAAGGGTTTTGCTCATGCGCTGGCAGGCAGATTAGCAGCGCGTGGACGGGCGGGCAAGCGGAGCGTGAAGCGCGGATGAAATTTCCCCGCTTGCGGCTAATTGAATTGCACTTTTGGCATCGTCACGCGGCTTGGCAGTCTGACGATGTTCGCCGGTTGCTTTGGCGCGATGGCAAACCATGTTTTCGCATCGTCCGCCGTCACCAGTTCGCGGTAGTGGCCGAAAATCATGGCCGGGGAGTTGCCCGCTTCCAGCGCGACTTGCGCGACGTTTTGAACGTCGGCGACGCGGTAGGAGATAAACGAATGGCGCAAGGCGTTGTGTTTCCATGCCACGGCGTCGAGTTTTTCGGTTTTCGTCTTGGCGGAAATTTCCCGCTGCATTTCGTGGAAATAGGCGCGGGTATGCGGAAAGATTTTGCCGGATTTTTGCGCGGCGTCTTTCAACCATGCGGCAAGATTTGGAAGTATCGGCACAATCCGGCGGCTGGCGGTTTTGGCATTGGCGGCGGTGATCTCAATGTGACCGCGTTCAAGTTTCACGTTTTGCCAGTCGAGCCGCATGACTTCGGCGGAGCGCAAACCGGCGAACGCCTGAATTGCCAAGACGGGTTTGAAGCTGTCCGGCGCGGCGGCAAGCAGCCGGGCGAGTTCTCCGGGCGTGTAAATCTCTATGGCGTCGGCGGTCTTGGCTTTGATTTTCTCGGTTGCGGTGACGGGATTTTCCCCCCGCGCAATGTAGCCCCGCGCCTCTGCAAACTTGAAAAGCGCGCTGGCGTTGTTTCGGAAATTACGGATGGTGCGCGGCGCGGCTTTGAATTCGTCGAGCCACGCTTGCACGTCGGCGGTCGTCACGGTGTCCACGCGCACGGAAAACCGCTCCGCCAGCTTTGCCAGCCGCATTTTCAGGTCCTCAACGTAGCGCGCACTGGCCTTGCGGTGCGATTTCAGGGCAATCAGTTCGTCGGCAACTTCGCGCACTGTGCGCGCCGGTCTTTCGGCGGGATTGCGCCGGATGTAGTCTTGCGCGGCTTCAACGATTTTATCCGTGCCGAGAATCTTTACCGCTTCGACGTAGCGCGCGGCAACCAGTTCAAGGGGCGTGTCCAACCCGGCGTCGCGTATTAGCTCGACGGCGCGGCCATAGCTTGCGGCCTCGCTGCCCCGCAGCCGCGCTGCGGCGGTTTCCCCCGTTGCCAGCAAGCGGCCAATACGTTGCGCCTCGCTAATGGCTTTGGCAGCGTCGGAATAGCTTTGCAGGCGACGCTGGCCGGTGGAGTAGTCGGCAACCTCGAAAACCTGATAACGCTTGCCGCTTGGCTTGTGGTGTTTTTTGCGGCGGTAAATGGGAACGGTAGCATTGCCGATCTTCTCGACGCGCCACGCTTTTGAAGTTTTGGGGTCGGATTTTGCTGTTTTCATAAGGTAGGAACACAGTAGGCAAACTGTCGGAAAATGTCAAGTAGGGATTTTGAGAAAAAGGGCAAAACGCCACTTTATCCTTTATTTACTGTGGTTTAATGAGTGAAGAAAGTGGCGACCCTACCGGGAATCGAACCCGGGCTACCACCGTGAAAGGGTGGTGTCCTAACCGCTAGACCATAGGGTCGTGAGCGCGCCAATATAATTGAACGCGGCGCGCTGTCACGAAAATTTCCAGCCGTCGTCGGTCAATTTTCCGCGCCAGTAACGTTTTGCGAATCAGTGACCGTAAATTTGGGACCAACGTTGTTCTTGATGACGACGTGGGTGAAGGTGACGTCGTCCGCGTCGTCCACGGTCGCGCCCGCCTTGGAAACGAAACTGCAATTTGAAAAATGGACGTTGGAAACCGGAGCGTTTGGTAGTCCGGCGATTTCAATGGCTTGGGCCGCGCCTTCGGTGCAGTTGATATTTTCAACCGTGATGTTCTTGAGCGTCGGCGGGACCGGCGCGGGTGCGCCGTCGTTGTTGACCTTGTAGGCGGTCGTGATGCGCACGCCGGTGCGGACGAAGGCTTCGTTGTTGTTGGCGAAGGTCACATTCTCAACCGTGCCGCCGCGGCCAGCGCTGCTCTTGATGTCCAAACCCTCCCAACTCGTGTGCTTGATGACGCAATTCATCACCAGCACGTCGCGCACCGAGCCGGACATTTCGCTACCGATGACGATGCCGCCGTTCGAGCCGTCCACGGTGCAGCCAGTGACCAGGATATGTTCGGAAGGTTTGCCAATATCGTAGCCTTCCAGATTTTTCCCCGATTTGATGGCGATGGAATCGTCGCCGGTGTGGAAATAGCAATTGGTGATCGTGACATAAGTGCAGGAATCCGGGTCAATGCCGTCACCGTTGGCGATGCGATAGGTCGAATTTTTGGAAATCAATTTCAAGCCGGTGAACAGCAAATGGTCGCTGTAAATCGGGTGCACCGTCCACGCGGGGCCGTAGCTCACGGTGAGATTGCTGACGGTGATGTTCTGCGCGTTCATCATGCAAATCACGCGGCCGCGGGTGCGGTTGCCGGACTTGGCTTTTTCCGCGGCGCCGAGTTGCTGGCCCGAACCATCAATCGTTCCCGTGCCGGTGATGACGACGTTGGTGATGTTGTAAGGGCCGCTGTGGTCGCGCTTGCCCAGCGTCAGCAGGCTCGCGTAGCAGTTCAACTCGAAACCTTCGTAACGGCATGGAATCAGCGGGTAATCTTTGATGTCCGTGCTGCCCTTCAGCGTGCCGTCAATTTCCAGGGTCATGTCGCTCTTCAGAAAAAGCGCGCCGCTGACGAACGTTCCCGCCGGAATCAAAACCGTGTCGCCGGGCGCGCAGGCGTTAATGGCGTCCTGGATGATTTTCGTGTTCACGGTTTTGCCGTCGCCATTTGCGCCAAGCTTGGAAATGTCGTGGACGGTCGCGGCATTCGCGGCGAGGCCGACGCCCAACGCCAGAGGCAAAATTAAAAGTAATTTCAGTTTCATGGGTGGCATGATTTTCAACTTCTTTGTCCCGCCAAGTCAACCAATTCCGGTTTGGCGGCAAATTCACGTTTGCTTCGCGTGATTTTTTCCAATAGCCTGAGGCCAGTTCATGAAAATTTTCATTGATGGCAAATTTTGCAGCGAGCGCGACGCGAAGATTTCCGTGTTTGACCACGGACTGCTTTACGGCGACGGCGTTTTCGAGGGCATTCGCGCTTATCACGGCCGCGTGTTCAAATTGAAGGAGCACATTGACCGGCTTTTTTATTCAGCCAAGGCGATTCTGCTGGAAATCCCGATGTCGCACGCCGCGTTGATCAAGGCGACGCTCGAAACCTGCCGCGCCAACAAGCTTCGCGACGGTTACATCCGCCTCGTGGTGACGCGCGGCGTGGGCACACTCGGCTTGAACCCGAAGCGCTGCAAGGACCCGTCCGTCATCATCATCGCGGACAAAATCCAGCTTTATCCACCGGAATTTTACGAGCGCGGCCTCGACATCGTGACCGTGCCGACAATGCGGAATTTGCACAGCGCGCTGAATCCGGCCATCAAGTCGTTGAATTATCTGAACAACATTCTCGCCAAAATCGAGGCGAACAACGCCGGCGTCGAGGAAGCGGTGATGTTGAACGGCGAAGGTTTCGTGGCCGAATGCACGGGCGACAATTTGTTCATTGTCAAAAACGGCTCGCTCTTCACGCCGCCGCTTTCGGCGGGCGCACTTTACGGCATCACGCGGCAGACGGTGATTGAATTGGCCGAACAATCCGGCCTGAAAGTTTCCGAGCCGAATTTGACGCGCTACGATTTGTTCAACGCGGACGAATGTTTTCTAACTGGCACGGGCGCGGAGATTGTGCCGGTGGTGAAGATTGACGGCCGCGTCATCGGCGGCGGCAAGCCCGGAAAAATCACGCGCAAGCTCACGGAAGATTACCACGCCTTGACGAAAGTGTCCGGCGAGCCGATATAGAAATGTATGAACGCTCCTAAAATGTGTTCCGTCTGCAAAGAGAAACCGGCGACGTTTTTTCTTTCCAAGATTTCTTCGGACAACAAGAAACAGGATTTGGATTTGTGCGACGCCTGTGCCAAAGCCAAGGGCATTGACAGTAATCCGGCGGCTTTCCTGGTCGCTGATGCCGACATCATGCTCGGCCTCGGCGCGTCACAGGAAATCGGGCAGGCCCCCGCCGGCGTGGAATTGAAATGCCCGCGCTGCGGTTTCACGCAGGCGGACTTCAAGAAATCCGGCCGGCTCGGCTGCCCGGAATGTTACAAAACTTTTTCGGAAGGCTTGAGCGGCTTGCTCAAGACGATGCACAAGGGCACGCACCACGTCGGCAAGGCGCCGGAAGCGTTGCGCGCGACGCGCGAGAACGCCGACCACCTGAAGACGTTGCAGAAAAAACTGGCGAAGGCGATTGAATCGGAAAATTTCGAGGAAGCCGCGCAGTTGCGCGATGAGCTCAAGCAAATCACCGAGCGCTCGACGGCGCCGAAAAATTTGATTCGATGAAGGATTTGCACGCATTTCTTTCGCCACCGGCGGAAACGGCCCGTCGCCACGGACCGCACGACCGCATCGTGATGTCCAGCCGCGTCCGGCTGGCGCGCAATTTGAAGGACGCCGCCTTTCCCGGCTGGGCGAAAAAGCCGGAGCGCGTGAAAGTTTTGGAGACGATTCGTCCCGCCGTCGAAAGTTTGCCGGAAATGAAAGACTCATTTTCCGAGGCGATGGACAACCTCGGCCCGCTCGACAAACAAATTCTCGTTGAGCGCCATCTCATCAGCCGCGAACACGCCGCGAAGAGCGCCGGCAGCGGCCTCGTCTTGAATCGCGAGGAAACCTTTTCCGTGATGATCAACGAGGAAGACCATTTGCGGATGCAGGCGCTGCGTCCGGGTCTGCAATTGAAGCAGGCGTGGGCGGCGATTGACGATTTCGATTCCGCGCTGGAAAAAAAACTGGATTACGCCTTCGACAGCGACCTCGGCTATTTGACCGCGTGCCCGACAAACCTCGGCACGGGCATCCGCGTCAGCGCCATGCTGCATCTGCCCGGCCTCGTGCTCGGCGAGCAAATCAATCCCATCATCCAATCCGTCAACAAGCTCGGCCTGGCCGTGCGCGGGCTTTACGGCGAAGGCACGGAGGCGCTCGGAAATGTTTTTCAGGTCTCGAACCAGATGACGCTCGGCGAAAACGAGGCGATGATCGTCGAGCGGCTGGAAAAAGTTTTGGCGCAAATCATCGAGCACGAGGAAAACGCGCGCCAGACGCTTTTGGAGAAAAAACCGAAGACGGTCTATAACCACATCGGCCGCGCCTTCGGCATTTTGTCGAACGCGCACAGCATTTCTTCCAAGGAGGCGATGAACCTGCTCTCGCTGATGCGGTTGGGCGTGGATTTGGGATTGTTCCCCGGCGCGGAGCGTTCGCTGGTGGACGAATTGTTTTTGACGACGCAGCCGGCGCACTTGCAAAGGCAGATTTCGGACAAGCTGACGGCCGAGGAACGCGATTTAATCCGCGCCGACATGGTGCGCGAGCGGTTGAAGAACGTAAGCCGTCCGGTCGTGAAGCCCGCGCCGCCGCCGTCGGCGAATTAAATCCGGCCGTGTTTCGGCGGATTTTTATTTCTCCGCGCCGGCGCTTTCATTTAACTCTTTGCCCGCGCGTCCGATAACTTCCTGTTGGACGAAATGTTCGCGTTTTTTCAAACTCTGTTGGACAAACCGGCGGAGTCATAGCATTATATTTCACAGGTATGAGTGACGAATCCATGAGTAACTTCACTCCGCGCGCGCAGCAGGTGCTGGCACTGGCGCGGAAGGAAGCCGACCGCTTCAACCATAATTATCTCGGCACCGAGCATTTGCTGCTCGGGCTGATTAAATTGGGGCAGGGCGTCGCCGTCAACGTCCTCCAGAAAATGGGCCTGGACCTCGAAACCGTCCGCATGGCCGTCGAGAAAAAAACCGGCAGCGGCCCCGACCAGAAAATGATCGGCAACATCCCCTACACGCCGCGCGTGAAAAAAGTCCTCGCGCTCGCGGCGAAGGAGGCCAAGGCGCTCAACCATACTTACGTCGGCACCGAACACATTTTGCTCGGCCTCTTGCGCGAAGGCGACGGCATCGCCGCGCAGGTGTTGCGCGACCTCGACGTGGATATCGAGCAGACCCGCCAGGAAATTTTGAAGGAATTGGATCCGAATTTCGCCGCCGAAGAATCTTCCATCCCCGATGCCGGAGCCGGCGCGGAAAAAGCGCCTGCCGGCGGCGAGAAAAAAGGCGAAGTCAAGACGCCCGCGCTCAAGGCCTTTGGCCGCGACCTCACGGAAATCGCCCGCAAAGGCGACATGGACCCGGTCATCGGCCGCAAAGATGAAATTGAGCGCGTCATCCAAATCCTTTGCCGCCGCACGAAGAATAATCCCGTTCTCCTCGGCGAGGCGGGCGTTGGCAAGACCGCCATCGTCGAAGGTCTCGCGCAGGAAATTGCCAAGGGCAACGTCCCGGAAATTCTCCTAAGCAAGCGTGTTGTCACGCTCGACCTCGCGTTGATGGTCGCCGGCACAAAATATCGCGGCCAGTTCGAGGAGCGCATCAAAGCTGTCATGGACGAAATCCGCCGCGCCAAGAACATCATTCTCTTCATTGACGAATTGCACACTATCGTCGGCGCGGGCAGCGCCGAAGGCACGATGGACGCCAGCAACATCATCAAGCCCGCCCTTTCGCGCGGCGAAATGCAATGCGTCGGCGCCACCACGCTCAACGAATATCGCAAATACATCGAGAAGGACGCCGCGCTCGAACGCCGCTTTCAAGCCGTCAAGGTTGAGGCGCCGTCCATTGAGGACGCGATTGAAATCCTCAAGGGCCTGCGCCACAAATACGAGGAGCATCATCACGCCGAGTTCACCGACGGCGCAGTTGAGGCGTCTGTGAAACTCTCCGACCGTTACATCACCGATCGGTTTTTGCCAGACAAGGCGATTGATGTTCTGGACGAGGCCGGTTCGCGCGCGCGCATCGGCACCATGACGCGCCCGCCCGAATCCAAGGCGATGGAAGCCGAAATCGAGGAAATCAAAACGCAAAAGGAACGCGCAATTAAAAACCAGGATTTCGAGGGCGCGGCGCAGATGCGCGACAAGGAAAAGCAGGCCAAGGAAAAACTGGAAAATCTCCTGAAGGAATGGCGCTCGCACCGCGAGGAAAAGCGCGTGGTCGTGAACGAGGAGGACATTTTGCACGTCGTCTCTAAATGGACCGGCGTGCCGCTCAAGCGCATGGGTCAGGACGAAATGGCGCGCCTGCTCAACGTCGAAGGCGAAATGGAAAAAGTCGTCATCGGCCAGCGCGAAGCCGTCTCCGCCATTTGCAAGGCGCTCCGCCGCTCGCGCGCCGACCTGAAAGACCCACGCCGGCCCATCGGCACTTTTCTTTTACTCGGCCCGACCGGCGTCGGCAAGACCCTGCTCGCGAAAACACTCGCCGAGCAGATGTTCGGCGACACCAAATCGCTCATCCATCTGGACATGAGCGAATACATGGAGAAGTTCAACGTCTCGCGCCTCATCGGATCGCCGCCCGGCTACATCGGTTACGAGGAAGGCGGCCAGCTCACCGAAAAAGTCCGGCGCAATCCCTATTCCGTCGTGCTCTTTGACGAAGTGGAAAAGGCGCATCCCGACGTGTGGAATCTGCTGCTGCAAATCCTGGAGGAGGGAAAATTGACCGACAACGTCGGGCGCGTCGTGAATTTCCGCAACACCATCATTTTGATGACCTCGAACGTCGGCTCGGACGTGATCAAACGCCAGTCCACCCTCGGCTTCTCGCCGATTTCCGACCAGAGCACCTACGAAAAGATGCGCGAACGGACCTTGGACGAGGCGAAGAAAACCTTCCGCCCGGAATTCCTGAACCGGCTCGACGACGTGATTGTGTTCCGCTCGTTCACGAAGCCCGACCTCATCCAGATACTCGATCTGGAGGTCGAAAAAGTTCTGGGCCGGCTGCGTCACAAGAGCCTGCACCTGGCGCTGGACGAGAAGGCGAAGGAATTTCTCGTGGAAAAAGGCTACGATCCCGATTTCGGCGCGCGACCGATGCGCCGCGCGGTGGAGCGTTTTCTCGAAGACCCGCTCGCCGAGGAAATCCTCAAGGGCGCGCTGCACGAAGGCGACCCGATTCAAGTCACGCGCGACGGCGACAAGCTGGTGTTCAACCAGAAGGCTGCTGCGGCTGGCGCGGTGGCGGGTTGAGTCTTAACCACCAAGACACACAAAGCACCAAGTTTTTTTGTGACTTGGTGTTTTTGTAGTTGAACAGTTTCGCATTTCCATTTCCGCGTGGAATCTTTACGCTTTCCTGAAATGAAAGGCATCATCCTCGCCGGCGGTGCCGGCTCGCGGCTGTATCCGCTCACGCTGGTCGCGAGCAAACAGCTCCAGCCGGTTTATGACAAGCCGATGGTTTATTACCCGCTCACGACGCTCATCGAGGGCGGCATCCGCGAGTTGTGCCTCATCTCGACGCCGCAGGATTTGCCGCGGTTCCGGCAGATGCTCGGCGACGGCTCGCGCTTCGGCGTCACGATTGATTATCGCGAGCAGGCGAAACCGGCGGGCATCGCGCAGGCGTTTCTCATCGCCGAGAGCTTTGTCGGCGGCGACGGCGTGACGCTGGTCCTCGGCGACAACATTTTTTACGGCGACGACAGTTTTCATCGCGCGTTCCGGGAGTTCAAATCCGGCGCGACGATTTTCGGCTATCACGTCCACGACCCGGAGCGTTACGGCGTGGTGGAATTTGACGCGGACGGCCACGCGATTTCGATTGAAGAAAAGCCGAAATTGCCGAAAAGCAATTACGCCGTGCCCGGACTTTATATTTATGACAACGAAGTTGTCGGCATAACAAAAAATTTGAAGCCGTCGGCGCGCGGCGAGCTGGAAATCACGGACGTGAACGTGGCGTATCTGCGCCGGAAGGAACTCCGCGTGCAGCGGCTGGCGCGCGGGTTTGCGTGGCTGGACGCCGGCACGAGCAGCAGCCTGCACGACGCGAGCGCCTATGTGCAGACGATTGAGACGCGGCAGGGCATCAAGATCGGCTGTCCGGAGGAGGCGGCATTCCGGCACGGATTTTTGTCGCTGGCGCGACTGGAGGAGCAAGTCGGCCAGATGCCGAATTGCGAGTATCGAAATTACCTTGAGCGTGAAGTCGTGGCGGAGGCGAAGCGTTTGAAAAGTTAAAGCCACAGATGAACACAGATTCTTGCAAAGCTCATATCTTCAATTTTATCTGTGGTTCATCTGTGATAATCTGTGGCTAAAACATGATTTTACTGCTCGGCGCATCCGGTTACATCGGCGAGGCCTTCGCAAGCGAATTGCAAAGGCGGGGAAAGGCGTTTGTGCCGTTATCGCGCCGGCAGGTGGATTACACGCACTTCGATTCTCTGGTTGATTTACTCGCGGCGGAAAAGCCGGAGTTCGTCATCAACGCCGCCGGCTACACCGGCAAGCCGAACGTGGACGCCTGCGAACTCGCCAAGGCCGACACGCTCGCCGGCAACACGCTGCTGCCGCAAACCATCGCACACGCCTGCGCCGTGGCGAACATTCCGTGGGGCCACGTCTCGAGCGGCTGTATTTTTAGCGGCGCAAAAATTGTCGAGGGCAGCGGTACGCGCGCGGAAAAGGATTTGACGAAGCCGGAATTGCGCGCTCTCGTCGAAAAATCGCCGGACAAAATCCACGGCTTTACGGAAACGGACATGCCGAATTTCTCGTTCCGCGACGGTCCGTGCAGTTTTTACAGCGGCAGCAAGGCGCTCGGCGAGGAGGCGATGGCCGGCATCGGGTGCAGCTACATCTGGCGGCTGCGGATTCCGTTCGACGAGTTCGACGGCGCACGGAATTATTTGAGCAAGGTGCAGCGTTACGCGAAGGTTTATGACAACGTGAATTCCATTTCGCATCGCGCCGATTTTGTGCGCGCCTGTCTCGATTTGTGGGAGACCCGCGCGCCGTTTGGCATTTACAACGTGACGAATCCGGGCTTTGTGACCACTCGCGAAGTGGTCGGCATGATTGAGAAGTCCTTAATGCCGGCCAGGAAATTTGAATTTTGGGAAAGCGACGAGGAATTCTACAAGATTGCCGCCAAGACGCCGCGGTCGAATTGCGTGCTGAACGTTTCCAAACTGCTGGCGACGGGCGTAAAGGTGCGCCCCGTAGGTGAAGCGTTGGAAGATTCGCTGAAAAATTGGAAGCGGGAAAATTAAGCCGTAGATGAACACAGATTTTCACAGATTTCAGGACTGCTTTGACTATATTTGTGTTTCATCTGTGTCAATCTGTGGCCAAATAAAATGAATTTACTCATTACTGGCGGCGCGGGATTCATCGGCTCGAACGTGATTCATCACGTCATCGGGCGCGCGGAAGTTTCCAGGCTCGTCAACCTTGACGGCCTCACTTACGCGGGGCGACTCGAAAATCTTGAGAAGGTTTCCCGCCATCCGAAATATGTTTTTGAAAAAGTGGACTTGCGCGACAAGGCGGAGACGTTGCGCGTCGTCGAGCAGCACGCCATCACGCACGTGATGCATCTCGCGGCGGAATCGCACGTGGACCGCTCCATCACCGGGCCGGGCGATTTCATCACGACGAACATCAACGGCACGTTCAATTTGCTCGAAGCCTGCCGCAGCCATTGGGAAAAGCAGAAAATGGAAAATGGAAAGCAAAGATTCCATCACGTCAGCACCGACGAGGTCTATGGCTCGCTCGGCGCGACGGGATTTTTCACCGAGACGACGCCTTACGCGCCGAACTCGCCCTACTCCGCCAGCAAGGCCGCCAGCGATTTTCTCGTGCGCGCCTATCATCACACCTACGGCCTGCCGACGGTCATCACAAATTGCTCGAACAATTACGGCCCGTTTCAATTTCCCGAAAAATTGATTCCCGTCGTGATTCAAAGCGTGCTTGCGCGCAAGCCGGTTCCCGTTTATGGCGACGGCATGAACGTCCGTGACTGGCTTTACGTGCGCGATCATGCCGAGGCGCTCTGGACGGTTTTGCAAAAGGGAAAACTTGGCGAGACCTACAACATCGGCGGCCACAACGAATGGGCGAACATTCGCATCGTGGAATTGATTTGCGACACGATTGACGAATTCGCGCCGCAGCTAGGCGGCAATTCGCGCCAATTGATTTCCTTCGTCAAGGACCGCCCCGGCCACGACCGGCGGTATGCGATTGACGCGGCGAAGATTCAGCGCGAACTGGGCTGGACGCCCGCGCACAAATTCGAGGACGGCATCCGCGAGACGATTCGCTGGTATCTCGACAATCAGGCGTGGGTCAATGCGGTTACCGCAAAATAAAGCTGAACGATTTAACCGTTTCTGTTTTCAAAGCATCAATAACAACATGGCCAGATTGCGTTACCTCGGTTTCTGTTTGCTGTGCGCGCTCGCAACGTGTTTGAACGCGCCCGCAGCGGACACGAATTCCCTTGTCTGGCAAGCCGCGACCGACCCGCGTGAGCGCCGACATCCACAGCGAACAGCTCTGGCCGCTGCTCGAAGACATCGCGCACCAGACCGGCTGGCACATTTTCGTCGAGCCGGGCGCGGAACACGACGCGTCCGTCAAATTCACAGACCTCCCGTCCGGTGACGCGCTGAAAATGCTGCTCGGCGATTTGAACTTCGCGCTCGTGCCGCAGACCAATGCGCCGGCCCATCTCTACGTTTTCCGCACGACCATGGAAAATGCGACGCGGCCGGTGACCAGCGTTGCCAGGGTTGCCCGCCGCGTTCCCAATCAACTGCTCGTCCGCGTCAAACCCGGCACGGACATTGACGCGCTGGCGAAAATGCTCGGCGCAAAAGTCGTCGGCCGCATGGGCAAGGATGGAATTTACCTTTTGCAATTCGCCGATGCCGCCGCGACGGACGCCGCTCTCGCCCAGTTGAAAAGCAACGGCGACGCGCTGGACGCGGACTATAATTATTACTTCGATCCGCCGCCTTCGGCGCAGCCGCTTGCCTCTGCGCCCATCGGGCCGCTTTCGTTGACGCTCAACCCGCCGCCCGATTCGGGGAAGATCATCGTCGGCTTGATTGACATGAACGTCCAATCACTCGGCGCACAGCTCGACAAGTTCATCCTGTCGCAAATTTCCGTGGCCGGCGACGCCCCGGCGGACAACGCCGACATCACGCACGGCACCGCGATGGCCTACACGATTCTTGAAGCGATTGCGCAGCAGTCGCCGGGCGGCGCAAGTTCCGTGGAAATCCAACCCGTGGACGTTTACGGCGGGAACGCCACCACTACCTCGTGGAATGTGGCGCTCGGCATTCAAGCCGCCGTTGACAGCGGCGCGAACGTCCTGAATTTGAGCCTCGGCAGTTCCGGCGACAGCTCCGTTCTGGACAGCGTGATGCAACAGGTGCTGGCCAACCACATCGTGGTTTTCGGCGCGGCGGGCAACACGCCCGTCAGCACGCCAACTTATCCGGGGGCGATTTCCGGAGTTTATGACGTGACCGCCTTGAGCCAGCCGGGACAGCTCGCGCCTTATGCGAATTACTGGCCGGGCGACAGCCTCGCCTTGCCCGGCGCCAGCATAGTGTATTATGGCAACCAAGCCTACGGCGTCCAAGGCACGTCCACTTCCACGGCCTATGCGTCCGGTGTGTTTGCGGGAGCGTTGAGCGCCAGCGGCTCCAGCGCAACGCAAATTCTGGCGGCGATGCAGGTGAAGTTCCCGGTGCCAAAGAATTAATCGTCGCCCCGAATTTGGGAAAGATCTCCCCGGATTCCAAAATTTCCGCCCCGCTTTTGGAAACGTCCGCCCCGGCTCCGACAACCGCTGTTCCAGATTTAAGCATCTCTCCCCCGGTTTTTGGACCTGCTCCCCGGTTCCGGCAGTGTTTCCCCCGAATTTGGGAACGGCTCCCCCGGTTCCCGGATGTTTTCCCCCGATGCCGGGAGCTATTCCCCCGGCGGCTGGAGGCTTCCCCCGCCGCCCGAACTGTTTCCCCCGACATCCCCAAACGGTTTCCCCCCGCGATTTTTGACCTTCCCCCGACGGTTTGGGGAGTTCCCCCGGCACCGAAAGGCTTTCCCCCGGCGGCTGGAGACTTCCCCCGATTCCAAAAACTCTTCCCCCGACGACTTTTGGGGTGGAAATTGATGTTTAAGCCACTGCCCCGAAGCAATTTGGGCATAAACCGGATGAAAAGCCATTTTTGATGTAAAAAGCACGCAATTGGCGGGGAGGGTTCAGTCCTCTGGAACAGGTCTGAACGAGGAATTACTGCTTCCCCTTCACCAGCGCCTCAACCACGGCCTGATCCGCCAGCGTTGTGGTGTCGCCGATTTGATCAACCTGGTCTTCGGCAATCTTCCGCAAAATGCGGCGCATGATTTTTCCGGAACGGGTCTTGGGCAGGCCGGGCGCAAATTGGATTTTATCCGGCACGGCAATCGCGCCGATTTCCTTGCGCACGTGCGCGGCGAGTTCCTTTTTCAATTCTTCGCTCTCGGCGATGCCGTCCTTGAGCGTCACGAAGGCGTAAAGCGCCTGGCCCTTGATTTCGTGCGGCATGGGCGCGACGGCGGCTTCGGCCACCTTCGGATGGCTCACGAGCGCGCTCTCCACTTCCGCCGTGCCGATGCGATGGCCGGAAACGTTCACCACGTCGTCCACGCGGCCCAGCAGCCAGTAATCGCCATCGGCATCCACGCGGCAGCCGTCGCCGGTGAAATACATGTTCTTGAACGTCGAGAAGTAGGTGTTGATGAAACGGTCGTGGTCGCCCCACGTCGTGCGCATGATGCCCGGCCACGGTTTCTTGATGCACAACTTGCCGCCTTCGTTCGGCGCGCACTCGGTGCCGTCGTCGCGCAACACGACCGGCTCGACGCCGAAGAAAGGCTTGCTCGCGCTGCCGGGTTTCAAGGTGTTCACGCCGGGAAGCGGAGTGATTAAATGTCCGCCGGTTTCGGTCTGCCACCAGGTGTCCACAATTGGGCAGCGGCTTTTGCCGATGTGCGTGTGATACCACATCCACGCTTCGGGATTGATGGGTTCGCCGACGGTGCCGAGGACGCGAAGGGAACTTAAATCATATTTTGCCGGCCATTCATTGCCGAGCCGGATGAGCGCGCGAATCGCCGTCGGCGCGGTGTAAAAGGAATTGACCTTGAACTTCTCGACAATTTTCCAAAAACGTCCGGCGTCGGGATAAGTCGGCACGCCCTCGAACATGAGCGTGGTGCCGCCGTTGCAGAGCGGGCCATAGACGACGTAGCTATGGCCGGTGACCCAGCCGATGTCCGCGGTGCAGAAGTAAACGTCGCCATCGTGGATGTCGAAGACGTATTTGTGCGTGAGGGCGCTCCAGAGCAGATAACCGGCGGTGCTGTGAACGACGCCCTTCGGCTTGCCGGTCGAGCCGCTGGTGTAAAGGATGAAGAGGTAATCTTCGGCCTTCATCTTCTCCGGCGGGCAATCCGCTGACGCTTTAGCCATCAAATCGTGAAACCAAACATCGCGGCCGTTTGTGAAAGGGCAGGGGACGTCGTTCCGTTTGGCGACAATGACTTTTTCGATGCACGGAGTTTTTTTCAGGGCTTCATCGGCGATTTCCTTGAGCGGGATGGACTTTCCGCCGCGCAACGAAACGTTGGCCGTAATCAATACTTTGCAGGACGAGTCGTTGATGCGGTCGGACAGCGAATCCGCGCTGAACCCGCCGAACACGACGGAATGAATCGCGCCGATGCGCGCACACGCGAGCATGGCCACGGCGGCTTCGCACATCATCGGCATATAAATGGCCACGCGGTCGCTCTTTTTGACGCCGAGGGATTTCAGCGCATTGGCGAATTTACAAACGTCGCGGTGCAATTCCGCGTAGGTGATGCGTTTCACTTCCTCTTCCGGCTCGCCTTGCCAGATGATCGCGATTTTGTCGCGCGTTGCCGTTTTCAAATGGCGGTCCAGACAATTTACAGTGACGTTGAGTTGTCCGTCTTCAAACCAGGTGTGTTGAACTTTCCGAGCGTCGGTGTCCCAAATAAATTTCCCGGCGACGGCCGGCTTTTTGAACCAGTCCAAAGTTTCCGCCTGTTCGAGCCAGAATTTATTCGGTTCGCGGAGGGAACGCTGGCGGAGTTCGTGGAATTGCGCGGCGTTGAGCAGCGCGCGTTTCACGACTTCCGGCGACGGCGGGAACGCGCGGTTTTCTTGCAGCAGCGAATCGGTTGAAATGGCCTTGTTTTGCATTGTCATGACGTTTGAACTTGCCGCATTTCCGCAAAACTTTTTGCTCCTGTCAATCGCGCGAGTGTTGACAATTTGAATTTTCTCCGCAAGTTTCCCGTCGTCAAATGGGCAAAGCACTCATCATTGCGGAAAAACCGTCCGTCGCCGGCGACATTTCAAAAGCGCTCGGCAAGTTCGAGAAACAAGCGGATTATTACGAAAACGACGACTATGTGATTTCGTCGGCGGTCGGGCATTTGCTGGAATTAATCCCGCCCGACGGCGTCGAGGCCAAGCGCGGTAAATGGTCGTTTGCGCACCTGCCGGTCATTCCGCCGCAATTCGATTTGAGGCCGATTGAGAAAAATGAAAACCGGCTCAAGGTTTTGCTCAAGCTCATCAAGCGCAAGGACGTTGACAAATTGATCAACGCCTGCGACGCCGGGCGCGAGGGCGAATTGATTTTCCGCTACATCGTCCAATACGCGAAGACCGACAAGCCCATCCAGCGGCTCTGGCTGCAAAGCATGACGGCGGCGGCGATTCGTGAAGGCTTCGAACGGTTGCGCACCGACGGCGAAATGCTGCCGCTGGCGGACGCGGCGGTTTGCCGGAGCGAAAGCGACTGGCTCGTCGGCATCAACGGCACGCGTGCGATGACCGCGTTCAATTCCAAGACCGGCGGATTTCATCTCACGACCGTTGGCCGTGTGCAGACGCCGACGCTGGCGATTCTCGTCGAGCGCGAGGAGAAAATTAAAAAATTCGTCCCTCGCGATTATTGGGAAATTCACGGGACATTCGGGGCGCAGGCGGGCGAATACGTTGGCCGCTGGTTTGACGAAAGATTTGCGAAGCGCGACGGCGACGATCAATTGCGCGCCGAGCGGATTTGGGACGTAAAGTTTGCCGAAGCCATTCGCGAAAAATGTCTCGGCAAAATCGGCGTCGTCACCGAGGAAAGCAAGCCGACGACTTCGCTTTCCCCGTTGCTTTACGATCTGACGAGCTTGCAACGCGAGGCGAACGGGCGGTTCGGTTTTTCCGCGAAAAATACCTTGGGACTGGCGCAGGCGCTTTATGAAAAGCACAAGGTGCTGACGTATCCGCGAACCGATGCGCGCGCATTGCCGGAAGATTACATCGGCACGGTGAAAAAAACTCTGGAAGTTTTGGGCGGAACCAATTATGCGCCGTTTGCCGGAACGATTTTGAAGAACGACTGGGTTCATCCGAACAAACGCATTTTCAACAACGCAAAAATCTCCGATCACTTTGCGATTATTCCCACGCTGGTGACGCCAAAACATTTGAGCGAACCGGAACAAAAACTTTACGACCTCGTGACGAAACGGTTTCTGGCGGTTTTTTATCCGGCGACGGAATTTCTCGTGACCACGCGAATCACGCGCGTCGAAGGCGAGCCGTTCAAAAGCGAAGGCAAGGTCATGGTCAAGGCCGGCTGGATGGAAGTCTACGGCAAGGAAGCGCAGTCGGAAGATTCGCCGACGCTCGCGCCGGTTCAGCCGGACGAGCAGGTAACAACGGTGAATGTGGAGGTGCAGGCGAATGTCACGAAACCGCCGGCGCGTTATTCGGAAGCTACGTTGCTCGGCGCGATGGAAGGCGCGGGCAAACTGGTCGAGGACGAGGAACTTCGGGAGGCGATGATTGAAAAAGGCCTCGGCACACCCGCGACGCGTGCGACCATCATCGAAGGTTTGATCTGGGAAAAGTATGTGAACAGGAACGGCCGCGAATTGCAGCCGACGGCCAAGGCCTTTTCGCTCATCACGCTTTTGCGCGGTTTGCAAATTCCCGAACTGTGCTCGCCGGAATTGACGGGCGAATGGGAATTCAAATTGAACCAGATGGCGCGCGGCAAATTGAAGCGTGCGGATTTCATGCGGGAAATCGCCGACGCCACGCGCGAAATTGTCGCCAAGGCCAAGAGCCACGAGAGCGACACGGTTCCCGGCGATTTTGGGACGCTCAAAACGCCGTGTCCGAAATGCGGCGGCGAGATTCACGAGAATTACAAAAAGTTCCAGTGCCAGA
>DATJRH010000023.1:0-4291 GCA_035504945.1 Candidatus Aquilonibacter sp.
AATTGGACGTGCTGGACGCAGAGACTTCTCTCACACAAGCGCGCGCGACGGACGCGCAAGCGCTGCACGATTATGATACGGCCCGCGCGCAACTGGAACGCGCAATTGGCGAAGACATGATTCAGACGGTCAATAACAGCAACCCTTAGTGGCGGGCGGAAGACCCGCGCAGTATTGAAATCCGAAAAGAAAATGAAACTTAAAACACAGATGCGCCAATTGCAATTGGCGCACAAATGGAAAATTGCCGGCGGCACCGGCTCAAAAATGAACGAGGTGGTCATTGTGGAACTCACCGATGACGACGGTGTCGTTGGATTGGGCGAAGCGGCCCCGGCAACAACCTATAAAGAAACGCCGGCGGGCGTGGCGGAATTTTATCAGCGGGTGGACGTGAGCGGGTTTTCCTTCGACGACATCCCGGGCAGCATGGCGCGGTTGGAAAAGTTCGCGCCCATGCCGGCGGCGGCGCGATGCGGATTAAACGTGGCGCTGGTGGACGGCGCGGCAAAGCGCATGGGCAAGGCCATTTACGATTTTTATGGCCTGGGTTTCCGTGAGAATCAGCACGTGACGTCGTTCAGCATCGGCATTGATTCGCCGGAAATCATTCGCGAAAAGGTCCTGGCAGCGGCGCATTACCCGGTGCTGAAACTCAAAACCGGCGACCCGCGGGATCACGAAAACCTCGCAGCATTGCGCTCCGCCGCGCCGGAGAAGCCCGTGCGCGTGGATGCGAACGAGGGCTGGAAAACCAAAGAGCAGGCGATGGAGATGCTCGAATGGCTGGCGGCGGATGGACACATCCAATTTGTCGAGCAACCACTGCCGCGCACGGCCAGCCGGGAGGATTTTATGTGGCTCAAGAAGCGCTCGCCGCTGCCGCTCTATGCGGATGAATCATGCCACACGGTGGCGGACATTCCGTTTTGCGCGGATTGTTTTCACGGTGTGAATGTGAAGCTGGTAAAGACCAGCGGTTTGAGCATGGCTTACGAGACGTTGCAAGCGGCGCGGAAGGCGGGATTAAAGACGATGATTGGCTGTATGGTTGAAACGAGCGTGCTCATCACTGCCGCCGCGCATCTGGCGGAACTGACAGACCACTTGGACATAGACGGCAACTTGCTCATTACGAATGATCCCTATTTGGGCGCGACGGCGAAAAATGGAATCATTTCATTTGCGCAAGCGCCGGAAAAATTTGGATTGAGGGTGGGGGAACGTTAAACCAGCGCATTTTTAGCTGAGCCGTTCGCGCCAATAACCGGGAAGCCGTTTCATGTGCATCACTGCAACAACCCGAATATAATCCGGGTTTTCCGCAAAAATCACAGCATAAGGGAAATCCCTGCTGAAATGACGTAATCGGTGATTTAGCCGCCTCCCTTTAGCGGCGTGGGGGATGCTTGGCGAGTTACGCTTGAACTCAAGCGGCCTTTTGGAGGGATTTTTCGCGGGCGTTTTTCCAGTTGAGCGGCGTTAGTGCGTCAAGCTTGTCCTGGTTGGTCATCGTGGGCAGGCGTTCCAGCAGGTCTTTGAGATAGCTATGAGGCTCCACGCCGTGCATTCGGCAGTTTTGGATGAGCGTGAAAATCACCGCGTTTCTCCGTCCGGCATCTTCTGAGCCGAAGAACATCCAGTTTTTCTTGCCAACGGCAGTGGGTCGGATCGCGTTCTCGACCAAATTGTTATCAATCTCGACTTCGCCGTGTTCCAGAAAGCGTTCCAGCAGCGGCCATTGGTTGAGTGCGTAGCTGATGGCCTGGCCCATCAGACTTTTGGGCAAATAGCGAGGTTCGAGCTTTTCGAGGGCGCGCTTGAGCCGGGCCGTCACCATTCGACTGTGCGAGGATCGAAGAGCTTCTCGATCGGCAGGTCCGGCCCGGCTTTGCCGTAATTGTTCTTCCCACCGATATAAAATTCGGATTTGATTTAAAATCCAGCCCGCCACTTGTGGTGTTTGTTCCTTCGCCTCGAAAAATCCGCGACGCGCGTGCGCCAGACAGCCAATGAGTTCCACGGCCGATTTATCTTTGGCAAACGCCGGATAAGCCGAATAGCCATCACACTGGATTTTGCCTTTGAACTCTTTGCCCAGCAATGATTCCAAACAGTTGGCCGCCCGGCTGGCGTGCCAGTCATACAGCACGCATTTTCCCGGAACCAACGCCGTCCACAAATAGCCTTGTCCGCAGCGACCAGGCTGCTCCGGGTCCAAATACCGCACCGGCGTCTCGTCCACCTGCACGTAAGGACTTTGTTGCACCTCCTTCTTAATGCAAATCACCACTGCTTCCAACAAGGCCACGCATTGTCCCATCCACAGCACCATCTGTTGCCGCGCGATAAACACTTCGTGCCGTTGCCAGAAGATCATTTGCAACCGGTAGAAAGGCAGATGATCGGCAAATTTGCTCACCAGCAGATGCGCCAGCAATCCCGGCGCGGCCAGGCAACCCTCGCTGACCCGCGAGGGTGCCGCAGCCACCACCGGCGCCACTGCGCGATCTTCTATCTTCACGTACTTGGGCCGCACCGTTTCGTGCCAGAAAAACTTTCCAGGCTGATAGTCCAATAACCGGCTCACTTCCTCGCTGATCCGCTTATATTTTTCCGGCTCAGCCAACACCACTTCCGGCTCGATCACTTCCCGGACCACTTCCAGGTTTTCCGGCGTGCGCAGCCGTTGTGAGTGGGTTCCAGGAGAGCGAGGCTTTTGAACCACGGGCAACGGGGAGGGTTGCGGTAACTCTTGAGCCTGGCTTTGCGCCAAACCTTGCAGCAGCAGTTGCAGTTGCGCTGAGTCCAACTGCTCGCTCTTCTTGCCGAACATACGCCGAGCCAACGTGTCGAGTTTCTGTCGCAGCAAGTTGATTTGGACCTGAGCCTGTTCCAGCAACTGACGCAGCGACGCATTCTCCTGTTGCAGCAGTTGAACTTGCGTGGCGGCGTCCATGTTGCAGTCATAGACGCAGTGGCCGGAAATTTGTTTCAAAAAACCTGGAAATATTTCGCAAGACTTTTTCAGGCCGCTTCATACCAGGCCCTCCGCCCGGCAGCCTTCAACTCCACACCATCCAGAAGCAACTGCAACGCTTGCGGCGAGAGCCGGAGTTTGGAATTGGGTTCGTTGGCGCTCTGCGGCCAGTGGAAAGTCCCCGCCTCTAATCGTTTTGCCAAAACGCAAACACCTGTTCCATCAAAGTAAAGGATCTTGATCCGGTTTCGCCGCCGGTTGCCAAAGACAAACAAAGCGCCGCTCTTGGGATCTTCCCCTAATTTTTCGGTCGCCGCCGCCCATAGCCCGTTGAAGTTCATTCGCAGATCGCACGGGGCAGTGGCGACGAATACCTTGAGATGAGAATGGAAGCTTAACATGGTCAGACCTGGTTGAGCTCCCGTATCAGCCGCGCCGCCAGCACCATTTCCTTCTCCGAATGAACGCGCACTCGCGCCTGACCGCCCAATTCAATCATTAGTCCTTCGGCTACCGCGCAAGGTGCAACTTCAACTTGAACGAAGGATGGCAACGCTTTGGTTTTGTCCCGGCGCGCGCGCCATCCACAAAAGGTCGTGTAGCTCAATCCCCGCTGCCGGGCAAACTCCGCCGCGGACATGCCGCTACGCTCAAACTGCGCCAGTAGTTGTTCCCGTCGCGCCGCCGCCGCGTGCCGACGGCCAATAGAAGATTTGGTTCTCATCATCCCCGTTTCTATCACGGGGCCAGCCTTGACAACAGGAGGCAGCTAAATCACCGCTTACTCATTGTCATTCTCATCCTCAAATTCTTGATGCGACATGCAATACGCAACACGAATCCATCAATCCAATCCGTGTTCCAACGCTTTAGCCCTATCTCGTCAAGTGTATTGTAGAAATCCGCACTGTCTGACATATTCCGGGCATACGGACCTTGTGAACTTCCTCTCGCTCATCGAAAACAAACGCGACGGCCAAACCCTCGCGCCCCGGCAAATTCGCGATTTTGTCCGCGAATATACCGTCGGAAACATTCCCGATTACCAAATGGCCGCCATGCTCATGGCCATTTATTTTCGCGGCCTGGACACCGCCGAAACCACGGCGCTTACCCTGGCCATGCGCGATTCCGGTGAAGTGCTGAAATTTCCCAGGGACCAGCGTCCACTCGTGGACAAGCACTCCACCGGCGGCATCGGCGACAAAGTTTCCCTGCCTCTAGTGCCTCTACTGGCCTGCCTGGGTTTCCGGGTGCCAATGATCTCCGGCCGCGGCCTGGGCCTTACCGGAGGCACCCTCGACAAACTGG
>DATJRH010000024.1:0-32538 GCA_035504945.1 Candidatus Aquilonibacter sp.
CGCGTGGCGGCAAACTTTCTGCCGGCGCGATTTCCGGCGCTGGCTCTTCAGGTAAAACCGGCGCTGCCTTGCGAAAAGTTTTCCGCCCGGTCTGCCGTGCCGCCGCCATGCCTTCCAGAAATGTTTTGTCGGAAGGCAAAAGAAAATCGTAGATGGCCCGGTGGATATGATCCACAGACGCACCGCTCAAATCATCCGTGCCGAGCATGACGCGGACTTCAGCGGCCACGTCGCCAACCGCCGAGAGATCGCGCTTGCTCAAAAGCGCGTAGCCAACGATTTTAGAAATTGTTTTCGCGTCGGCTTTTTTGAAAACATTTTGGGCGACGGCTTTGATGTCCTCTTCGGTGTTCGCTGCCGGCAGCTTGATCCAGCGCTTGACGCGCCGGCGAAACTGGCGATAGTTCCAATCCACCTGGTCCGCCGCGCGCGTCATGCAAACAATAAATTGAGGCGTCGTGCAGAGAGCGCAACCCACTCCGCGATTTACAACTGCCGTGTCCAGCCAATCTAAAAGTTCCGGCCTCGAATACATCCGCCGGCTTTGGTTGAAAAGGAAATGAGCCTCATCCAATACGAGCAATAACTTTGACCGATTCAACACGTCCTCGATGCGTGCCTGCATTTCCGGCGCAGTGCGCGTGTAGCTGGATGCAATGCCGAGCGCGCGGGCAATTTCCCGGAAGGCCGTTGTCTTGGTGGTGATGCCTTTCAAGCTGACAAATCGCGCCCGGCCAAGGTGTAATTCACACCAGGCTTTCACCGCTTCGGTTTTGCCGCGCCCTTCAAGTCCGTCCAAAACCACCATGCCACGACTGGCGAGCGCGTAGTCCAGCGTTTCCCAAATTTTTTTGCCGATGGCTGTCAATTGAAAATTCTTCCTGGTGTTGGCTTCACGGCGCGCTTTGAATTCAAACAGCGCGCCAACGATTTCGCGGAAATAAATCAGATTCGCGGTTTTGAAATCACACTTGGAGAGGTCCGGGTTTTCTTCAATAGCCTTGTCGGTCTCAATGTCGGAAACATCCACACCGTCGCCCGGCGCGGCGAAATGAATTCGCGGGTTGATGCACAGATCAATAATAAATTCCTCAATGGATTGGACTTTCTGCCAGTGCGACAGATATTGGTTTTGCTGCGGAGTTTCGCGGCGCTTAAATGCGGCGGCACGGCAACGCTCAATCAATAGCGATCCTTTTTCCGGTTTGGTTGGTTCGTCGGAAAGCAACACATCGCGGGAATTCAAATTCACTTCAACGCCTGAAACCAATTCGCCGGGATAGGTTTTTTCCGGCTTGACGCCGGCTTTGTGCATTTGCGGCGTGCCCAGCCGGTCGGGAAACATTTCAACCAATTCTTTCGCCAGCCGCCGCAATCCGCCCTCGGCCAACGACTGCCCCTGAAGCCACCAAATAAAATCTTTCTTTTCAGCAGTGAGTAACACGGCCGCCCGCGCCGAAACTGCCACGCCGCTGACGCCATGCAATTCGGAAAACTCCGGGCTGCTCATGTATCGGCTTTGCGACAGGGGGCCGGATTCTGTTTTGCGGCGCGTGTTCATGGTTTATTGCCTTCAGTTGATTCAACTTCAGCCGCCGCGCTACGCGGTGATTCGCCAAGCAGTTCCAGCGCCCTCCGGCTTTGTTCGTCGTCATTCACCAGCACCGTCGGAATGTCCAAATGTCGCGCCGTGTTTCTATTGGCCGCCGTGCGGCGGTTTTTTTGATTTTTTGCCGCACGAATTTCATCGCGTTGCCGCTGCATTTGCTCGGCACTTTCAGCCAGTCTGCCATTCATCACCGGCACCCTACGAACGCCGTCCGTTATTGTGGCTGAAATTTCCGGCGCGGATTGGTTGCGAATTTCTTCCAGCAGTTGCCGGCGCGGATTTCCAAACTGTTCAAGCAGCCGGTTGTATTCGTCATCCACTGCGCGCTCATGCTCGCGGATTTTACCAATCTCTATCCCAAGATCATCGCTACCGGGAGCCATCGAACTTTGGCGCGCTGAAGGCGTCCGGCAAATTTCCATCGTGAACGGATCGGAGAAATTGAGATTCATAAACGTCACCATCGAAGCGTCCTTTCTGTCCACAAACGCCCAAAGCTCCTGTCCAATCAAATTGACAAGCCGGCCGCCACGCACACGAATTGGCCGCCCGCTGCTGCGATGAGGAAATTTGACGCCGCCGGTTTCCACGGTGACAATGGTTTTTTCGTTTGCAAACATCCATTCGAGTTTAGGATCGTATTCAATCGGCGGATCGTTCGGACTTGCCAGAGCTTTGAAGGCTTCGTTTGGCGACAACCCATTGAGATGGCCAAACTGCGGAGTCGAATTGTAATCGCCGATCAGTTTGGGCATCACCTTGTCTCTAAATTCTTCAAAGGTATAACGGAATTTTGTGGCCTCAACCTTGCCGGAGTTTATCAACCGCTGCTCGCGCTTGAATTCATCCGGGGCATCCAACATTTGGTGCCTACCTGTAAAACCAGGATGCCGCTCCATCAGCCGTTGAATAGCCTCAAACGATCTTTCGAGTTCGGCCTTGGCCTGCGGATTCATTTTTCCAAAATGGTGAACTGTGCAGCCATATTGCGCCAGGCCGGTAACTATCGTGCGGCCCGCGTCATCTTCCTTGCCATTGATGAGCAAAGATTTTCCAAAAACGCAGCCATTTTCCACCCAAAGCTGTTTGGGAATGTTGTTTTTACGAAAGCCGTCCAAGGCGGCTTCGCAAACCAAGCCAGCAGTTGGCGCTTTGTCAGTCGAAATAGACCAGCCAACCCATTTGCGGCTGGCGCTGTCCATCACGGCGATGATTTGCGGCAGAATCAGCGAAGTTGAACCGTCTGGATTTGTGAAGGCAACCTCGATATTCGATGTCACGTCATCAAGCGCCCATGAGTGCATGGCAGGAATGCCTGCCCAGCGGTCGCCATGAAGTCCGCCGATTATTTTTCGCACGGCCCTTTTCCCGCCGTGGTGTCGCGCGTGCAACGCATCAACAATTTCCCGGTTCACCAGCTCATAAATTTTCGCCTGGCATTTGAACGGATCGGGATAGCGGGCACGGGTGTATTCAGACAGGCGTGGATACTCGCTTCGCCAGGCGCTTTGGATTCGGCCGCCGTGCTTGGCCATTGCTGCGTGGCGCAAAATGTCAATGTCGGCCGCTGGGATTTCAACACGCTCGCCATTATCTTCGCGCCCGTCGCGCAGCGCCTTCACGTCGCCATTGGCATTTTTCAGCGCGGCAAGTTTTCGGTCCCATGCCTTCAGCAACGCATCGCGCGAGGCGGCTAGAAACGAAGCGCGGGCAAATAGAAATTGCCGCACGCGGCGGGCGGCGGATTTTTCCGGCTCGCCGGCGTTCACCAGCGCCGTGAATTTTTCCAGCGCGAGCGTCCAAATACCGGCGCACTCGGTTTTGTTCGGCGCGTGCGGGTTGGTGCATCCGGCGATGAAACTTTCAATCTCGGCAAAATCAGCGGCCAGCGCTTCCGACACGACGGAGGCCGGCGTGTCTTTTCGCTTCAGCCGATCCGGCAAATAGATTTCCAGCCGGTTCCATTCTTCGCGGCCATTGTCACGGCGGATGGTCCGCGTGAGCAGTTCATCCCAATATCTCAACGTGATTCGGTTTCCGAAGACCCGCTGATAATTGTCAACGCCACGTTGTTTCCATTCTTCCGCCGACAATTTAGGGTCGCGTTGCTCAACCAGAAAAGGCTTGAGCGCGTCGCGGAGTTTGGTCGCCGCTTGAATGGCATCGTCGCAAACATTTGAGATCGGGATAACGGCTCCAATGATGACTTCGCCGGTTTTCTTGTCGCGCAGATGTTCTCGCGGTTGCCATTTCTCGCGCGGCATGGAAAGAAGCGTTTCAATTCTTCGGATGTAGTCGTCACCTTTGCAATTTTTCCGCACGGCTTCAATTGCCAGCCATTCGCGCATCTGCCCCGGCAACTGCTCCACTGTCCACGCGGCGGCTTCATTGCCGGCGACGATCCGCACGGCAGCCGGGCGAACCTCGCGCAGCGCGCGGCGCATGGCCTGCGGCGTCTTGCCCAGCGCGGCGGCAAGCTGCGCGGCACTAAACGCCGTGGTGCCGTCGCTGCGGTTGACGCCGTTGTAAAGAATGCTCCAGCCGTTCATTGGTTGATGGTGCTGTTGTTGACGGCGGCGAGCTGCTGCTGGAATTTTTCCAGTTGGCGCCCGCAAGGTTTCGCCGGCGGCGTCCGCTGTCGCGCCACCAAGGTCCTTGACGGCGTCCTTGGCGGTGGCGGCCGCCGGGGAAACGGTCTCGCTGCCGGAGATTACTACTTTAACTTCGCTGTCCGCCATAAATGAAAATCTCTAGGAGTTAGGGGTTAAATGCTCGCGTTTTGAAAAAGCCGCTTCCAAGACGAGTCTGCCCCCAAAAAACAGGCTTAAAATTACCGTTAAGACACGTTTAATCGCCCGCGTGGAGCGCCCGTTTGAAATTCCGCTATGGTGACACTCCCAAAAGCCGGAAAGCCCCTCCTGACCAAAATCGCTGGAAAGTTTTTTCTTCATTGTAACCTGCCTTTCAGGAACGCCTCGAAGCTCTGGCGTGTCACCATTGCTGAACCGTCATGGCCGCGCCGGCCTTTTTTTGAGACCGAAAAAAAACCGGCCCTGATGAGATTTTGAACGTGCTCGCGGTCGCAGTTCAAAGAACGCTGGATTATAGTCGAGCGAACGAACAGTTTTTCTCCTGGCAATATCAGGCTGAAAATTTCCGGCCATTCCAGCAACAGGGATTCTTTGCCGCCAGTCTCCCGATAATGCTCAATGCTCCGGGTTAGCACGCGCAGATTTTTCCGCGTCGTCTCTTTGACGGCGATGTTGAAACCAATCAGCTTGCCTTCGTCGAGGAGTGAACGGATTTTATCAGCGGACAAATCCAGATCACGCATCGCTGCATTAAGGTCGCCCAAGGGGCGCATTGGTGAATTCATATTTCAAAATTGGTCTCGCGCCGCACACGCCGGCGCGGCGGCCGCGCCGGAAACCGGGCGGTGATTTCGGCAATCGCGTTGAAACGGGCTTCGTCCAGCCTGGCGTCCGCCGTTTCAATCGCCTTGTGCTGGGCGCGGATTTCATTGAACGTCTCGGCGGAAAAAGCATAGCGCAATTGGCCGTAGGAAATTTTCAAAGGCTTCCCGGAGCGCCGGCCGCTGCCAAAATTCCCGCCGCGCCGGGAAAATTCTTTCCACGCGGCTTTCATTGAAGGCTGCGGATGGATCGCGATAAAATTTATGAACCTAATCAGTATCGGCGCGGTGAACACAGACCGGCGCGGCTTGTATTGCGGCAGCAGTGCGGCGGCGACCTGCCCGCCGCGCTTCCAAATGCGCAACGCGCGGAGAATCGTGCTGGCGGAAAATTTCAACGGTCGGCGCGGGTCGCATTTGTAGAATCGTCCATTCCAATATCTGACGAACCATTGAACGAGCTTCCGTCTTTTTTCGCCACGCATCGCTCGCGTGGAAATGGAAGAGCAAATCCGGTGCAACCGCGCCGCGCGTTCGCGCTGCCAGGCGGGAATCTGATTTGATGGTCGGAGGATTTTCATGGCATCGGTAAGTTGTGAAAAATTCCCGCCACGCCGGGCATGGGTTGAGCCGAGCGCAGCCAGCGGCCGGCGCTCGGTTGCGGTGCCGGCGCACACCCGCTGCGCAGAGGGCAAAATTTCTGCGGAGCGGCGGCCGCAAGCCCGGCGTGGGGTTAAAAACTGGCCGCCGCCCCGAACATTAGAAGGGCGCATTTTCCCACAGGGGCAAACAGTTAAACCCTGTGGGCCTTCCTTCAATTTGTCCAAGGCGGCGATAAACATGGCACCACCCTTATTTATTGCGCCGCGCCGCACAGGCCGCCGCGATTGTCGCCCACGCCAACTCCGAGCATTGTCTCTGGCCGCCACTCGGCATAGTTGCCGATCAAGTCAACACGCTGGACCAGTGCCACGCTCAACTTCGTGTCGGGATCGGTGACGGTCGTGATGCTGCCGGGAATTTGGTTCGCATTCAATTTTAACGCCGAAATGAAATCTTTCGGCAAACGGCTCTTGAGCACGATCCCCGCCTTGTGGAACGGGAAGAAGGGCAGCGTCAGCGGCAGATACGGCGCTTCATACGGAAAGAATCCACTCAAGCCCTGTGGCAAAGTTTGCTCCGTCAGCATCGGATCACCTTTGCTCGCTGCAAAGAAGAATTCCAGGCGCGGGTCACTGCGCAACTTTGCGTAATAGGTCGGATTCAATAAAATGCCCCGTTCGGTTCTCGGCACCTTGCAAGTGGTGAAGATGGCCGACAACTTGTCGAGATCGGTCATGCTCCAGTCCGTGATTCCCTTGGCATAGGTGGCATACGCGACCGGCACAGTTTGTGGATTGTCATTCGTTACGGCCGAGTAGGCATTGTAATTGGCCGGCGTGAGCAGCGCAGTGACCATGCCGGTAAAATACGAGGCGATAGCCTTGATGCCCGCCGGGGCCTGCTCCGCAAAAAGGTCGCGCAGGGTCGCGCCGAGTGTGCCTTGACCGATGACGATTGGCACTGCGATGTAATCAGTCAATGTCAACGGCACGTCGAGTGTTTTCGGCGGCGACGCCGTGACAAAACCAATGGGCCGGCCATTGGCGTCCAAGTCGTTGTTGTATTTCTGGACAGCGGGGATTGAGATGACGCGTGTCGGAGTCTCCTGTTCAAATTCGCCCGGCTCCGCTGAAAAATCTGTGAACATGGCTGTCAGTTCGGGATATTCATACGCATACAACGGGAGCGCCTTCAACATGACCAGCGTGCCGTTGAGGATGCCGAATTGATTGTTTGGATCGGAATAATCGCCGGCTTCCAAAGCTGTGAGGTTCGGGCGTTCAACGTCGCCCGCCTCAAAGCCAAGGCACCTTGCCATTTCGGAACGCGACATCGTTTCCCAATCATCACGGTTTGGCTTGAGCGCCGTTTTGTAAAATCGTCCCGCCTCAAGTGCAAGCTCCGCCTTCTCCGCAAATGCGGCGGTGAGCTGCGACTGCGTCATGTAAGGGCTGATGCGGACTTGGGCGTTCCGCGCCAGTAGCTTCGACAAGTGTTTCAATGCGCCGGGAACGTCCGTTACCGGGGCCACGCGCACGCGGCCGGAATCATCGGTTTGTAATTGGAATTTGCTCATATTTTTTGCTGGTTTGATTGTTGGTGGTGGTTGCTGGTTATTTTTTATCGGATTGTTTTTCGGGATTGCTGGTTTCGGTTGACTCGGCCGGCACTTCAGGCACGGTTGGCACGGACGGGATTTCAGCGCCGCGCTGTTGCACTTCGGCTTCCAAATTGGACAGGACGGCGAGTGCGTATAGTGCCAGATTTTCCTGCGATTTTTCGGGAACGACGCCCTTCAAAATCTTCAATGCCTGTTTGCATTGGGCCGCCAATTCTTGAATGGTCGCGCGTTTCTCCGCTGTCTCCCTCACCCGATAACCGAGCAGGCGAATGCAGGCGCGGAGCTGTGTGTCCACTGCGTGCGTGCGGTCACTGCTGACGCGATTTTCAATGCTGGCAAGATGGCCTTCGATCATCTCGAAAACTTCCTCGAATGTTTTTTGCGGCGGTTCCTCTTTCGTTCCTTCAGGTTTTTTAATTTTCATGGTTTGTTTGGAGTGGTTGAGTTTTTGGTTGGCGGCAGGGTTTTCAACGGATGGCCGGCGGCGTCGAGTTGTTCCTGATATTTTTGGAACTTTGCGAACAAGGCCGGAGATTTCCTAATCCCCGTGACGACGCCATGCAGATGCGAATACGAAACGCGAAGCGCCTTCGCGGCTTTAACCAAGCCGGGAAATTTTCGGTTTTTCTTTGCCGCGATTCTCACCGTGAGATTTAGAGTGTCACACACCCACACATCTGTCAACTGTTTTGTGTGGATAATAAAATGTATGATTTTGGCTGAAAAGATTGGCATACTTAAATTCGGTGCCCGACGATTTACCAAAGAGCAAATTCAGAAACCTTCCACGCGAGGAAAGGGAGGTAGCTGAAAGGATAGTTCAATGCCGTCGATACCAAGGAAAAACACAAAGCGATTTGGCGGGTTTGATCGGGATTACGCGAAACCAAATAGCCAGCATTGAAATAGCCAGAGCCACATTGCCCTTTGGCGTAGCATTGAAGGTTGCGGACGCATTGGGCATCAACTTAAGATGGCTTGCCGAGGGAATACCGCCTGCCTCTTTGTTTTTGACCTTTGGTCACTCAAGTTGGCATGGAGAAATAGCGGCGGATTTATTGCAGAAAACAAGACCAGAACATAACTTTTTGGTTGAATATAAATCGTGGCTGCGGGATTTTTTCCACAGGAAATTCTCGGAAATCGAAACCCACTTTGAAAAGGATTTTCCGAAGTCAAAATTCAAAGATATTGCGAATTTGATGGTTCCCAGTGGAGCAACGGCAGGTTCTAGAAAAAGCATTCTTTCCAACCTTGAACCCGTTCTTAATGAGGAAATGAGTAAACTCCCCCCACTGCTACAATATGAGTTGGCCATGAAGATCGGCAGACTGTGCGTTGAATTTCGCACAGAATATAAGGATGCCATCGAGAGTTTTGCGTCTTCCATATCTCCGTTGGCGCGTGAATCAGCCGCCCGTAGGCAAAATTCTTTTGGTCAATCTATGCTTGACAAATCAAAACGGTCCCCACATACTGCCGGCGTGCAAGATGAAATCTGTGATCTGAAGGGGCTGATTGAGCGCCTGAAAAAAGTCACCGCGCCGCGTGGCGCAAAGGCCGCGCTCGCGCGCGAGTTCAAGGTGACTCGGCAGGCGGTCAACCAGTGGCTTTCTGGCGAAAGCAATCCTTCGGCGGATATTGCCATCCGGCTTCAGTATTGGAAACCCAAGCCGCCGGCAAAATAAAAATGCCCGGCGTGGTTCAGACGCCAGGCGCAGACCCGATTGAAAGACGACTATGAAGAAGAAATCCAATCAAGGCCACGGCAAAGATGCCTCCAAATTCATTGCCTCGCAACCGGAAAATAGCGCGATGTCACAAGTCCGCTCCCAAATGCTGCACGACTCAACGGTGATGCCCAGGAGCGGCGCTTTGGAAGCCGTCTCAAAATATGTGCGGGAAAGCAAAGGCTGCCCGGTTGAATCCACCACCGAACCCGCAAGCGAAATTGTAGCAGAAGCGTTGGCTGCATTCGACAAGTTGAATAAGTGCGGATCGGCCGCCGTCGCGCTCGCCATGATGAACTCCAATTTCATCAAGCAAAACATTGACACCAACGATGGCTGGCAGGATTTGGAATTGTCCGCGTTTCGTCCCGGCATCGTTGAACTCTCGCGCCTCTTGGCAGACCAATTCCACTGCGAGTTGTTAGCCTGGCGCGATGAAGTTCAAAAACCGGAAGCCGCGCAAGGACTAACCCGCTGCAACGTGGAAACCGCTGTCGAGGCATTGAAGCACTTGCTTTATCAACAGGGTAACGAGCTGGTCAACCGGATCAATGGCAGCGGCGCATTTGGCGCATCCGTGGTGGTCGTGGAACGTCTCGAATCTGCCTACAATTGCGCGATGGAATCATGGCACAAAATTCATGCAGCGGCGCACAGTAAAACCAAATGAACCAAAATCCAACCGCGCCGGGCGGCCCGCGCCAGCCGGCGCACAACCAACTCACATTTTATGGAATCCTGGTCCCCACAATTTGATCCGTTCCACAACTCTGAAAATTATCGAAGCATTTTCCAGCGCATGGCCAGGGCAAATTGGCTCAAAGCAAGCGTGGCGATGCCAGATGGCTGGTGGCTCTCCTTGAACGACCTGGGAAATCAACGATTTGACAAAACCTGTGATGACCTTATTAGATTTCTGCCTGATTTTTTCAAGGCAAAGGACTTAACGGTTTTATCTCCCGGTTCAATCAAGCGGTCGCCTGCGAAAGTGATTTTCATGTTGGTTGTCGTGACCGCGCCGTTTTTCTGTGAGTTAATGCCGCCAGAATTTTCCGAAGCCGAGTCTGATACATTGTTTGGGATGCTTCTTTTTTATGCTTTTGAAAGGGGTAAAAAACAAAATCTGCCTGATGAACCATTGCCGCCAGCGCGAAGGTTTTGAAGAATCATTTCACTCACGCGCCGGTCTGGTTTCAATCAGGCCGGCGTTTTTTTCGCCGTTTCTGCTGTCTAAATTCCCGCCGTCGCGGCCGTCACCGGCAATTTTTCCGGCGCTTTTGCACCCGTTAATCGGCCTTTATCGGCGGCTTAATCCGCTCGTGGACGTGTCCCACGTTCCACCCTATTTGAGTTACGGTGATTCTGTCCGGTTTTCAATAACGAGAGTTCTAATCATTGATTCTATTGGTTTTTTTCGCCCTCTTTTTGGAACTGCAAAACCGGACATCACAATTCAAACCGGACATTCCTTCCGACTCGCTATCTGTTAAAAACCCTTTGTTTTCCGGCTCTTTCCGGCTCTTTCCGGCTCTTTCCGCCTTCGGGAAGTAATTGCCGTGGAGACTCATTTAACTGGTGGAATGGTGCGCGATACAGGGTTCGAACCTGTGACCCCCACAGTGTCAATGTGGTGCTCTACCACTGAGCTAACCGCGCACGCGGACGGGATGATTATTTTCAATTTTCCACCGCGTTTTGGCAAGCGCGAATTGCCGCGCGGAATTTCAATTTCAACTTTGAACTGGCCACGCTGAATTGTTACGTTGCCGCCATGTCACGCAAGATGTCAGATTCGCAACGCGGCTTCGGCGATGTCATCGGCGTCGCGCTGCTGGCCGCCGCGCTGCTGCTGCTGGTCGCGCAATGGTCGTTCGACCCGCACGACATCAGAGGACTAAATCTTCCGCTCAACAAATCCGCGCACAACTGGATTGGCCCGTTTGGCGCGTATCTTGCATGGATTACCTTTTTGCCATTCGGCGTCGTTGCCTATCTCATTCCACCATTGCTGGCGCTCTTTGGCGCGGCTCACTTGCTGAATTTCTTGAGTTACCTGCGCGAACGGCTGCGCTGGTCGTTGCTGTGGACGGTCATGCTTCTGATTTCGCTGACTGGCTTATTTTACATCTTCGGCCTGAGCGCGCCCCAGCACACCGAATTGCCTGAAACGCTTGCATGGAAAATGGGCGGTGCCTTGGGCTGGTTGACTTATGGGCAGACGCAAAAATACGAATTCGGCCTTTCCCTGCTTAGATGGGGCGCGCCGATTGTCTATGCCGCACTGGGTTTGATCAGCCTGCTGTTCCTGACAAATTTCCGGCTCGGCGACTGGATTCGCGCTCTGCTGCAAAAGGAAAAAATCGAAAATGAATTCGAAAAATCCGATGACGATGCCGCGCTCGACCGCCGCGCGCGCGAACTGGAAAAGCAGGCGAAAAAATTGCAGGAGGAAGTCGCCCGCTCCGGCCTTGGCGCGGACATGCAACCGGTGCCGGAGCCGACCGTCCGCGATTTGTCCGTGCCGCAAGCCAAAGCCGCCGGCCCGCGTCTCCGCAAAACCACCTTGCCCGCGAACCGTGAAATTGCCCCCGCCGATGAAGGCGAAGTAATTTCACCAAAGGAAATTCCCGCCGCCACCACCGAGGAAATTCTCGGAAAGAAATCGGCTGAAAAAATTTCCGAAAAATCCGACGAAACCAAGCCTGCCGAAACCAAAGCGGAGGAACCCGCGGCTGAAAGGGCTGACGCCGAAAAATCTGCCGAGGCAAAATCCGAACCGGAAGTCAAAATCACCGGCCTTACGCCGCACAAACCGCGCGCGAAAAAACCGAAGCCGCTCACCGTCGCGCAAACGCCGCTCATCGGGAATTATCAACTGCCGCCGCTGGATTTTCTCCAGCAGCCGGACATGACCGTCAAGCCGACCGAGTCGAAGGAGGAATTGATGGCCAACGCGCGGCTCATGCAGCAGACGCTCGCGCAATTCGACATCGAGGTTTCGCTCGGCGACATCACCAAAGGCCCGACCATCACGCGCTACGAACTCCATCCCGCGCCCGGCGTGAAGCTGGAAAAAATCACCGCGCTCTCGAACAACATCGCCGCCGCCGTCAAGGCTGAGCGCATCCACATCCTCGCGCCCGTGCCCGGCAAAAGCTCCGTCGGCATCGAGGTGCCGAACGCCGTCAAGACCAAGGTCATCGTGCGCGACTTGTTCGAGTCCGACGAATGGCGCGGTTCCAAGGCGAAAATTCCCATCGCGCTCGGCAAGGACGTTTATGGCCATCCCATCGTCGCCGACCTCACGGAAATGCCGCACCTGCTCATCGCCGGCAGCACCGGCTCCGGCAAATCCGTTTGCATCAACGCCATCATCACGTCGCTGCTCTACAAATTTTCGCCCGACCAGCTCCGTTTCGTGATGATTGACCCGAAAGTCGTCGAGCTTCAGCAATACAACATCCTGCCGCACCTCGTCGTGCCGGTTGTGACCGACCCAAAGAAAGTAATTCTCGCGCTGCGCTGGGTCGTCAACGAAATGGAAAAGCGCTACCAGATTTTCGCACGCGTCGGCTGCCGCAACATCGGCACATTCAACGCGAGGCCCAACAAAAAGCTTGTGCCGCAGGAACCCGAACTGCCGCTCACGGCCAAAAAAGAAAAAGTCGAACCCGGCGCGGAAGGCTTTGCCGTCGAGGTGGACGAGGAGATCGTCGTGCCGCGCGACGACGACATCGTCATCCCCGAAAGACTTTCCTACATCGTCGTCATCATTGACGAGCTGGCCGACCTGATGCTCGTCGCGCCCGCCGACGTGGAAATGGCCATTGCGCGCATCACGCAAATGGCGCGCGCCGCCGGCATCCATTGCATCGTCGCCACGCAGCGGCCGAGCGTGGACGTCATCACCGGCGTCATCAAGGCCAACATCCCGGCGCGCATTGCCTTTCAAGTCGCGGCCAAGGTGGATTCGCGGACGATTCTCGACGCGATGGGCGCGGACAAATTGCTCGGCAAGGGCGACATGCTCTATTTGCCGCCCGGCTCGGCGAAATTGATCCGGGCGCAGGGCGCGCTCATCACCGACCAGGAAATTTCCAGCATCGTCGAATTCATCGCCAAGCAGGGCAAACCGAATTACGACATGGAAATCCACCAGCAACTTTCCAAGCCGGCGGCTTCGGACATTCCCAGCGGCATTGACGAGGACGAGGAAATCGTCCAGCAATGCATCGAAGTCATCCGCAGCGAACAAAAGGCCAGCGTCTCGCTGCTGCAACGCCGGCTGCGCCTCGGCTACACCCGCGCCGCGCGCATCATGGACGAACTGGAGAACCGCGGCATCGTCGGCCCCAGCAAAGGCGCCGAGCCGCGGGACATTTTGATTGATCTGGACGGCGGCGGCGCGGACGGCAGCGGGCAGGAGGCGGTGTGATTGGCCGGGGAGGACATTCACCAACCCATTGCTCCCCACTGGCAAGGCGAGGAACATCTTTTGAGGCGTTCGACCGGCGGACGAGAGGCCACCGATGGCCTTCGCGAGGGGGCAGGAGGCGTTCTCGCGGGCAACCTTGCCGGGTAACGAGGGCAGTCACGGTCTCCGCTTGGGCAACGTTGCCATCGCCGAGGCCGGTGTTGCCCTCCGAAAGGGGTCGTCTGGCCTCGGCACGGCCAAGACTGGCCAACAACAGGCCACGGCTGGCCTCCGCGAGGCCGGCGTTGGCCGGCGGGAGGGCCATCTCTGGCCTCGGTGAGGGCTGCCTTGGCCTCGGAAAGGCCTCCATTGCCCGGTTCAACCACCTATTTGGCAGCAATTTGCTCGATTTTGGCCGCTTGAGGCTTGCCAGATGACAAGTGGTGAACTTGACAGCGCCAGCGTGCAGCATGATGGACGGATTTTACCTTACCGGATACTTCCAGACCCAGTCGCCCTCATCGGGATTGACCGATTCGTATCCCTTGTTGAAAACCACCTGTCCGCCATCATCCGTCCCGTTCCAGCCGACAGAATAAAGAACAAATTTTCCGTCGTCCGTCAGCCGGTAGTGAAGCGGCTGGCCGTTGACAACGTCGTCCGGCAATTGTTCGATGAACTGCGGCACGAGCGCGTCGAGGCTTTCGGGATATTCGCCGTGCGCGAGGCGATAGCGCTCCAGCGCGCAGGCGACGCGGGCCAAATCAACTTCTGCCTGAGTAATTCCAAACTTTCTTGCGGAGGCGCCAACCGCCTGCGCTGTCAGCAGCGCCTCGGCTTTGTAGGGTGAATAATGTTTTTCTTCCTGGCGGACATCCGCCTGGAGACGTTGCAAGGCTGCCAGCGAAACGGTTCGTGAATTGGTGTCAACGATTGGAAAAACCCAGTCCTGATACAGCCGCGCAAATTCCAATTCGCTTTGATAAAAAAATGCGCCGGGCATCAGTGCCAATCTATTCGTGACCGCGCGCTGGTCGGCGTAGGAAATTATTTTCCGGGTTCGCCGTTGATTTTCGAGCGACGCAATGGCGAACACCCGCTCGCCGCGCATGGCAGATTCCCAGTCCGCCAGAAAGTCCATTTTCCCCAATTCTGTTTCGAGCGCGGCAAGTTGTTCATCCGACCATTTATGCTCCGCCAAGCCTTCCCAAATCGGTTGCATGCCAATCGCCACAATTGCAATTCGCACGAGGTGGGAAATCAAAAATGGCGAGGTGCGAAGGGAATTATTCAAATACAACAACAGCTTCACGTCTTCCAGCGCCTTGGCGCTTTGGCCGTCTGCCAGTTCCGCGGACGCGCGCAATTGCAGCAGTTGGGTGCATCGTTTTAGGGTTGCCAAATATGGAAACAATGTCCCGCCCGTATTGAAACCATCCGCATAGTTCAAAGGAATTGCTGCATAAGGCCGTTGACTCGCCTGTCGCAGTTCTTCGACCGCCGAATCATATTTGCTCAAAGCGAACAAGACATCCTTTGCCGGCGTTTGTGGCACAGACGGGACAGGAAATCCATTAGTCGGATGATCGCGATAATAATTTTGCCACGCTTGTAAATCGGCGATCTGCATTCGATAGATGGCATAACCACTCCGGCTCGCGTCTGGGCGAATATCAGGCCAGCCGTCGTTCCCATAGGGTGTCATCATGATTTTGCCATCAAGCATGTTGGTGAAGATCGGCGCGGTGAAAAAATTCTGGTCGTCCGGCACGGCTGGCGGAACGAATGCCTGCCAGTCCAGCTTCTCGCCCTTGGCCTCCAACTGGTGTTTGTAAGTCTCCCAATCATGTTTGCCGCGCCAGTCCTCCTCGGTGTAAAAAATCGCAAGCAGCGTTGCGAGCACGGCCAGCGTAATCAAAATCCGGCGGGGCCATCGCCAGCCCGATTTGGCTTTTGGTGTTTCGTTCATAAATTCATTTTGCAGGAGTCGAGGTCACGAGACTCTGATTTTCCTTTTAGTCAGAGACTCCTCACGTCGTCTCCTGCGGATTTCACGCCGTCAGAGTTTGCATCCGCAGTTCGCTTCGCGGCTGCGGCAAAAATGGTTTCGGCGGTTCGACGGCTGGCGGTTTGTCCGGAACCATCAGTTCGTCCAGCAACTTTTCCTGCTGCCAGAACGCCAGAACCATTTGCGGCGCCGGCGGCGGAGATTTTCGCGCCATGAGTTCGGACGGGTCGCGCTGCGACAAATTAAAAACAAAAATCAGAATCCAAACCGCCGCCAGTCCCGCCCAAATCCGGCGGCACGGCCAGACCAGTTCCAGCCAGAAGGTTTTCAGAATCATTGTAGCGGTGGTCTGTGACTGCCGTTCGTTTGAAATGCGGCGGCCACAGACCGCCGCTACAGCGGATTGGCGGATGGCATCAAGCTTCGGCGCGGCGGCCTGGTGGCGTTCCAGCAAAATTTCACGCGGCGTTTTCATAAATTATTTTTAACGCAAAGACACAAAGGCGCGGAGACGCAAAAATTGAAAATTGTTTTCCTTGCGCCCCTGCATCTTTGCGCCTTTGCGTTGAATTTTTTATCTTTCATTTTGTTTCAGCAATTTTCGGAGCGCGCGTTTGGCGTAGTGCAATCGTGATTTCACCGTGCCAATTTGCGTTTCCGTGATGCGCGCGATTTCTTCGAGTGAAAAATCCTCGACGAAATGCAGCAGCAGCGCCGAGCGTTGCGGCGGCGGCAACTGGTTCAGCAAATTCATGAAGGCAGCCTCCTGTTCACGGCGGATGAGCAACTCGTCCGGGCTGTCTTCAAATTCATCCAGCGATTCGGGAATTTCATCGAACAAAAGTTCCCTGCCGCCGCGTTTGCGCCAGAGCTGAATGACTTTCTGGTGCGCGATGCCGAACAGCCAGCTTCCGAACTTTTCGCCGTCGCGCAGGCCGCCGAGGTGTTTGACGGCGGCGATAAATGTCTCCTGCACGAGGTCGAGGCTCGTTTGCTCGTTGCGCGTGAGTTCAAAAACATAAACGTAAAGCGGCAGTTGGTAGCGGCGAAACAGCGCGTCCCAAGCCGCCGGCTCTCCGGCGCGGGCTTGCGGCACGGGCAATTGTTCGCTTTCGGCCACTGCCGGCATTTTCATGGAGTGGAATGTTTGGGACGGCAAAAGGTTCAATTGGTTTCCGGGAATTTCCATGATTGCCAAGTCCGCGTCAATTGCGCTAAATAAGCCGAAATGCCAACGGTTGCCGAACAGCTCCGCGCTGCGCGCGAAGCCAGAAAACTCACAATTCCGCAGGTGGCGGATGCGACAAAAATCCGCACCGACCACATCCGCGCGCTCGAAGACGGAAACTTCGACGCTTTTCCCGCGCCGATTTACATCCGCGGCTCGGTGAAAAATTACGCGACGCTGCTCAAGCTGGACGTGCCAAAAATCCTGGCCGATCTGGAGGCCGAATTGAAGGGCACGGAGAAATTCGCCGAGCCGCCGCCGCTGATGGAGGAATCGAAGACCTTTCTCGACCACATGATGTTCTGGCTTTCGAAGGTGAATGCCAAAACGGTGATGGTCGCAGGCGGGATTTTGGGAGTGATCGCGCTCGCGGTGCTCATCCATTGGGCGTGGCATTTGCATCAGAGCAGCCCGCCGCCGAAACTGCCGCCCGCCGTTTATCAGCCGCCAAGTTCCGGCGACACGCTGCCATTGCCGAAGAAATAAATCCGCTCACACGTCGCTCATATAAAGCGCGCGGTTGCGCCAGAGGTAAATCGCGCCGGAAGCCGCGGTCAGCACAACCGCCACCCACAGCATGATTTCCGCAAATGCCGGCAGCCACGATTGAAAAAATCTTTGCAACTGCGCCGGCCATTCGACGCAGGCGTTCAAAATCAGCAGCGCGTTGATGGCCACGATTTGCGAAACGGTCTTGTGCTTGCCGAATTGTTCGGCGGCCAGGATGACATTTTTTGACGCCGCCAGCAGCCGCAATCCGGTGATCGTCAATTCGCGCGCGACAATGATGACGACCATCCACGCGGCGACCTTGACGGACGCGCCCGGGTTCAAATGCGTGCTTTCCACAAACGCGATGAACGCCGAGCAGGTCAGGATTTTGTCGGCGAGCGGGTCCATCAGGACGCCGAAGTTGGTGACGAGCTTGCGGCGGCGCGCGATGCGGCCGTCCAGAAAATCCGTGAATCCCGCCACGGAGAAAAAAACCAGCGCGAACGTGTAGCGCCACGGATTTGGCCACGGATAAAACAGCGTGGCCAGGAACAACGCCGTCAGCACGAAACGCGAGGCCGTCAATTTGTTCGGCAGGTTCATTTATGATTTGCGATTTGCAATTTACGCGACGCAATCGCGAAGGACGCGTCCGTCGTCAATCGCCAATCGTAAATTGTTACGCTCCAAATTTGTCGAACATCCGCGCGTTGGCCTGCATCAGGCGGATGAGATGTTTCGACTCGAAAATACCGAGCGAGCCGAGGTTCGCGCCGGTTTCGGTAAAACGATCCAGCTTGTCCGAGCCGCTGAACGCCGAGTGCAACAGCACCGGCTGCGGATGCCACGAGTGGCCCTTGACGGCGACCGGCGTCGAGTGGTCGCCGGTGACGACAATCACGTCCGGCATTTTCCGCAAAAAAATCGGCAGCGCGGCGTCGAAGTATTCGATGGCCTTCATCTTGGCGACAAAATCGCCGTCCTCGCCCGCCTTGTCGGTATATTTGTAGTGGATAAAAAAGAAATCGAAGTTGTCGTATTCCTTCAGGTATTGTTCGAACTGGCCCTGAATCGTCTGCGCCTCGATTTTTTTCATGCCGACGAGTTGGGCGAGGCCTTTATACATCGGATAAACGGCGAGGCAAGCGGGCTTCAACTGGTAGCGTTCCTCAAACAACGGGATGTGCGGCTGGTGCGCGATGCCGCGCATGAGAAAACCGTTCGCCGGATGTTCGCCGGCCAAAATGGGCTGTGCCAGCTTGTAAAACTCGGCAATGAGCGCGGCCATTTTTTTCTGGCCGGCATTGTTTTCGTCGCGCGGATGGACGGTCGGAACGGCGAAACCTTCGCGGTTCGGGTCGGCGTCGGTCAGCGGGCCTTCCAGTCCCTTGCCGCGAAACACGACGACAAAGCGATGTTCTTTTCCGGCTTTGATGATGATTTCCGTGTCGCCGATTTTTTTAATTTTTGCGGCGAGCAGGGCGCAAAGTCGTTCGCAGATTTCCGTCGCAATTCTTCCGGCGCGGCGGTCGGTGACAATTCCTTTCGCGTCGAGCGTCGCAAAATTCGCGCGCGCGCAAACGTCGCCCGGCCTCAATTCGACGCCGAGGCCAAGCGCCTCGATGACGCCGCGGCCCACCTGATACTCGAGCGGGTCATAGCCGAACAGTCCGAGGTGGCCCGGCCCGCTGCCGGGCGTGATGCCGGGCGCGGCGGGAATCATCCGGCCTTGCGCGGAGTCTTTGGCGATTTTGTCGAGGTTCGGCGTCGCGGCGGCTTCGAGCGGCGTCAGGTAATTTTGCTCCCGCGTGGCGATGTCGCCGAGGCCGTCGAGCACAATGAGCGCGAGTTTGGCTTTGGTCTTGAGCGTCAGTTCGGAATACAATGCGTCTAAATTCATGCGCCGAGTTTGCGGTCAAACGCAGCGCGAATCAATGCGATTCCGAATCAGCCCGGCACAGGTTGTGCTTTTCAATCGTTTTATTTTCGTTAATTTTTCCGCTCGCGAATGAATCAACCGTCTGACCAAGCCGCCCACCGGAAGGATTTTAATTTTCCGCACCGGCTGCCCGCCGTCGCGTCAGTGACCTTGATGATTGGCGTGGCTTTGGTCGCCATCGCCACGATGGCGCAATTGAAAAGCGCGGCAGATTCCCGCCGGCACACCTTCCAGGCGATTCTCGCGGCGCAGGCTTTTCAGGATGACCTGCTGGACATCCAACGCGGGGTGCGCAGCTATGCCGCGTCGGGCGACACGAACGCACTCGATCAATGTCAAAACGCCATCAAACAGGAACCGTTGATGTTCAATCAGCTCGCCGATTTGACCAAGGACAATTCGCCGCAGCAGCAGAACTTGAAAAAATTGTCCGTGGCGATGACGAATGTTCTGGCCTCCGCCGAGCGCGCCATGTCGCGGACAAATCGCGCGGGTTACGGAATCGGAACCGTCAGCGGCCATGCGCTGGACGTTTTGAAAATTTTTTCGGATGAAGAACAAAGGTTGCTGGATGTGCGCGATGCCGCCGAACAATCAAGCGCCCGCCAAGCCAACCGCATTCTCGTCATCGCCAGCGTGCTGGCGGCGGCGCTGTTGATGTTCGCCAACTGGAAAGCCAGCCATCAATTGACCATCCGCCATCGCGTCGAGGCGAAACTGAATGAAGCGCTCGCGCTCCAAACCGCCATTTTCAATTCCGCCAACTACGCCATCGTCACCACGGACAAGGACGGCATCGTGCAAACCTTCAATCCCGCCGCCGAGCGCATCCTCGGTTATTCCGCCAGGGAAGTCGTCGGCCAGGCCACGCCGATGCTCTGGCGGGACGCACAGGAAGTGGCCGAGCGCGCCACCAAATTGTCCGTCCGGTTGGGCCAGCCAATCCGTCCGACGTTTGAAACCATCGCCGCGAAAATCGAGATGGACAAGATTGATCAGGGCGAATGGACGTTCATCCGCAAGGACGGCAAACACTTTCCCAGTTCGCTCGTCGTCACCGGGCTCTTCGACGCGGACGGGAATCTGACCGGCTACCTCGGGTTTTTCCGCGACATCAGCGACCGCAAACAATACGAAGCTGAACGCGAAAAACTCGTCTTTGAATTGCGCGAGGCGCTGGCGCAGGTCAAAACGCTCTCCGGCCTCATTCCGATTTGCGGCTGGTGCAAAAAAATCCGCGACGACTCCGGCTACTGGCAAAGCGTCGAACAATACGTCCGCCAGCATTCCGACGCGACCTTCACCCACGGCATCTGCCCGACCTGCCAGGAAAAACTCAAGGCCGAAATCGAGAGCACCGATGGCCCAAACGCGCCGGAAATTTCCTGATTCAAATGAATTTGCTTCCGCTGCATGAATTTCATCACAGTCTGGGCGCAAAATTTTCCGAATTGAACGGCGCGGAAATCGTCGCCGACTACGGAGACTGGCCCGCTGAACACAAAGCGCTCCGCGAAAACGCGGGCGTTCTCGATTTAAGCTTTCGCTCGCGGATCTGTTTGATTGGAAATGACCGTGCCCGCTTCCTGCACGGGCAGGTCACCAACGACGTGAAAAAGCTCCGCGCCGGCGAAGGCTGTTACGCCGCCATCGTCACTGCCAAGGGCAAAATGGAAAGCGACTTGAACATTTTCAATCTGCCGGACGAATTGCTCTTGGATTTTGAGCCGGGCCTGACCGGAAAGATTTCCGCGCGCCTCGAAAAATTCATCGTCGCCGATGACGTCCAAATAGTGAATGCCGCGCCGCATTACGGTTTGTTGAGCGTGCAAGGGCCGAACGCCGGAGAAATTGTTCGCGTGCTGAATTTGTTTCCAGAAATCCCGGCAAGGCAATTTGGCTCGTTGAAAATTTCCAACGCCACGCTCGGCGAAATTTATCTCGCAAACAATCCGCGGCTCGGCACAAGTGGCTTCGATTTCTTCGTCCCCAACAATTCCCTCGGCGCGGTCGCGGACAAATTGATCGCCGCCGCAAAACGAATTGGCGGACGCGCCGCCGGCTGGACGGCATTTGAAACCGCGCGCATCGAAACCGGCATTCCGCGTTTCGGCGCGGACATGGACGAGACGAACATCCCGCTTGAATGTGGCATCGAAGACCGCGCCGTGAGTTACAACAAAGGCTGCTACATCGGCCAGGAAGTCATCAACCGCATCCACAGCATTGGCCATGTGAATAAAGAATTGCGCGGCCTGCGCCTCGCCAACGATTTGAAAACTTTGCCACGGAAGCACGACAAATTATTTTTCACCGACAAGGAAGCTGGCCACATCACCAGTGCCGTGAAATCACCGGCGCTCAACGCCAACGTCGCGCTCGGCTACGTCCGCCGCGATGCGAATCAATTCGGAACCGAATTGATTTTGAAAACTGCGGCAGGCGAAAGCGCGGCAAAAATTGCGGAGCTGCCGTTTGTAAAATAAATTCCGGCAGGAGGTTGCGCGTGGAATTCGACTTGCCTTGCGCTCGCCCGCGGCTATTTTTCGTTTTCACACCGGCCGGTTCAGTTTTGCGCAATCGCGCCGGGCAAGGCGACATATGGACAAAGCCAGCTCCTCAAGCGATTTTGGGGCTGACTTGTCTCCCGGCACCCGCGTCGGCGGCGCGCGTTACATTCTCAAACGTCTCCTTGGCCGCGGCGAATTTTCCGAAGTGTGGCTGGTGCAGGACGTGAAAAACGGCCGCGAAGCCGCGTTGAAATTCCTGCCGCGCATTTTTCTGTCCGACGCCAATCTGCTCGAACGCTTCAAGCAACAGGTGCAGCGGAACCTTTTGTTCGTCCATCCGCACATCGCCGCCACTTACGCGTTCAGTCGGGACCATTTTACGGCGGCCATTGCGACGGAATTTGTGGACGGCTGGTCGCTGGCGACATTGAAAGTGGACAAACTCTGCCGCTGTTACAGTGTAGAGGAAATCACGCCGTGGCTGCGCCAGCTTTGCGCGGCGCTGGATTACGCTCACAACCAGTTCGGCATCGTTCACAGCGCCTTGAAACCCGCGAACCTGCTCCTCAACGCGCAGGAACAACTCAAAGTCACGGACTTCGGAATCGCGCAGTCCCTGCGGACCGAAGGTTCCCGGCGCGGCCTGGCCAAGGGCGCGCCCGGCGGCCTCGGCTTTTTGAGTCCGCAACAGGTCATGGGCGCCGACCCGTCGCAAACCGACGACATTTATTCCCTCGGCGCGACCATTTTCGATTTGCTGACCGGGACGCCGCCGTTTCACAAGGGCGAAATCATCGCGCAAATCTGCAGCCTCAAGCCGCCGTCCATGACACAACGGCTTGCCAAATTGAAAATTCAAGCCGAACCGATTCCGCCGGTTTGGGAGGACACGGTCGCGCGCTGCCTCGCGAAAGATCCCGACGACCGTCCGCACAGCGCCGCCGAAGTCCTGCAATTGCTCGAACGCAAGGAAATGCGCGCGCCGGTCGAAGGCGTCGAAATTGAAATTGCGACGCCGGTTGCGACCGAAACGGTGGCACCGGCCGGAGTCCAGTCCGCACAGCCCGTTGAAATGCCATCAGCCATGACCCCGCGGCAAAAATTCAAACTGCCGCTGGTTATTGGAATTGCCGCCGCATTTGCGGTCGCGATTGTGGCAGCGGGAATTTTTGCAATCGGCAAATCAAAGCACGCCGGTGCCGATGCCGTCACGCAAGTCGCCGTCGCGTCGGAAACCAATTCTTCCGTGCCGCCCGCGAAACTCCCGATGCTCCATTTGTTCGACACCAGTTTTCTTCCCGGCATCGGCTCGGACAAGGAAATCAATTCCCTTCTGATTGAGCCGAACGGCGAAATTTTGGTGGGAGGGACTTTTACAACATTCGATGGCCAACCGTATAATCACATCGTCCGGTTGCTGCCCAATGGCGTGCTGGACACGGACTTCGCGGCACAAGCCGGTGCCGACGTTGAGGCAATGGCTGTCTGGCCCGACGGGCGCATTTTGATCGGCGGAGATTTCATGAATGTCAGCGGAATTCGCCGCCGCCACATCGCGTTGCTCAATCCCGATGGAATCGTGGACAGAAATTTCACGGCGGGATGTGACGGGGAAGTCCGCGCCCTCGCGATTCAGCCGGACGGGCAAATCCTGATTGGCGGCAACTTCACGCGGTTCGACGGCAAGAGGGACAACCGAATTGCCCGCGTCGATCCGCAAGGCGGCTGCGACCCGGCGTTCGACGTGGGTCTCGGCGCCGATGCGAAGGTCGTTTCCATCGCGCTGCAGCGCGACGGGAAAATCCTGCTGGCCGGGCTGTTCACGAAATTTGACGGAACGCCCGTTGGCAGGCTGGTGCGGCTTAACCCCGACGGTACGCTGGATACGACGTTTGACACGGGCACCGGCGCGAACGATGCGATCATCAAGCTGGCGGTCCTGCCTGATGGAAAAGTTCTGGCGGCTGGGGATTTCTCTTCCTTCAACGGCACGCTTTGCAATCACATCGTGCGGCTAAATTCGGACGGCAGCGTGGACCAGACTTTCAATTCCGCTGCCGGGCCGAACGATGAAATCCACGATCTGGCCGTGCTGCCCGACGACCGGATTCTCGTCGTGGGCACTTTCACCAGCGTGGGCGAAACGCCGTGCGACCACATCGCGCGCCTCAACGCAAATGGCGGCCTGGACCTGACTCTTGACACCAGCAGCGTGGCCGATGGAATTATCTGGGGCGTGGCCTGCCAGCCGGACGGAAAGATTTTAGTCGGCGGCGGCTTCAAAAACTTTGGTGGTGTCAGATGCGGCGGAATTGCGCGGATGAATAACTGAAGCACCCCAGCCAGTCGCAGCGGCGGTAGCGGCGTCCGCGTTCATGGAAGCGAAACGACGGCGCTTTCGAGCGGACGACGAGATTGCAAATTTCCAAACGCCTCGCGCGAGCGAAAAGCGGTGTTGCTCCCGCTCTGCGGGATTGCCATCGCAGTCCAAAAAATCCACCGCCGACCACGACCATGTTGCGAAATTTTCTCGCCCGGCTGTCGTTTTGCGGATTTACTTTCCGTCGCATGAAACAAAAAGCTTACGCGCGTGCCGGCGTGGACATTGATCTGGGCAATCGCGTCAAAGCCACGCTGCCGCAACTGCTCGCCAGCACGCATCGCCGCGAGGTACTCGGCAAGGTCGGCGGCTTCGGCGGCCTGTTCGCGCTGGACGTGAAAAAATATCGCGAGCCGGTCCTCGTCTCGTCCGTGGACGGCGTCGGCACCAAGCTCAAAATCGCCTTCGCAATGGACCGGCACGACACCATCGGCGCGGATTTGGTGAACCATTGCGTCAACGACATCGCCGTGCTCGGCGCGGAGCCGCTGTTCTTCCTCGATTATCTCGGCACAGGCAAGCTGGAGCCGCATGTGTTCACGGACATCATCAAGGGTTTCGCCCGCGCGTGCGCGGAAAACAACTGCGCGCTCATCGGCGGCGAGACGGCGCAGATGCCGGGTTTTTATCAGCCGGGCGAATACGACGTGAGCGGCACCATCGTCGGCGTGGTTGAGAAATCCCGGATGCTGAACGGCCAGAAAACCGTGAAGCGCGGGGACGCGGTGATCGGCATCGAATCGAGCGGCCTGCACACGAACGGCTATTCGCTCGGCCGGAAAATTTTCTTCGAGCAGCTTGCGCTGCGGCCAACATCGCATTTGCCGGAACTGAATAATTCAATTGGCGATGAATTGTTGAAGGAACACATCAGCTACGGCCCGTTGGTGCAGAAATTACTGAAGAAATTCAACATCGAGCATCGAACATCGAAAACCGAACATCCAATCAAAGCGTTCGCGCACATCACCGGCGGCGGTTTCGTGGACAACATTCCGCGCGTGCTGCCGAAGTCGCTCGACGTGGTCATCAAGAAAGGGTCGTGGGAGATGCTGCCGATTTTCCGAATCATCGCGGAAAAGAGCGGCGTGCCGGACGCCGAACTTTATCAAGTTTTCAACATGGGCATCGGCATGGTCTCAATCGTTTTTGCGGAAAAGGCGAATGACGTTTTGAAATTTATCCGCGCGCAGAAACACAAGGCGTGGCTTATCGGTGAAGTTGTCAAAGGCAAGGGCGAGACGCAGATCATTTAATCATGACAGCCAACATGAAAACGACAATCCAGGGTGCATTTGCGCTGGTCATGCTTGCTTTATCATCCGTAAGTTGTCCGGCGAGATTATACGTGGACATTGAAGCCGACCATGCGACCGTGATTACAAACGGAGCTTACATCCGTTGCGGAGACAAGGATTTCAAACTCGGCATCAAACATGACGTGGGCGACAATGTGTTTCTTCCGGTCATCACCACAAACCAGCATCTGAACGGACACCAGAAATCGTTTTATTTCCAGATGGACGCCCATCCTGGCAAAGGCACTTCCGGCGAGAAGATGTTCATGGATGTCGCCACGACAACCAATGGGTATGGCGCAAAATTTAGCCGCACCAACACGCTTGGATTCGCGATCCGACTGGCAAAGGGGTTTGAACCGCCGGACGAAAACCTCATGTTGAGCGAATGGTGGCAAGGCTCTCCCTACGGGCCGCCGCTACAGCTTTTCATCAAACCCGGCACGACCCAGTGGCAACTGTCCTGCGGCAATGGAATCAAAACGGAAACAATCCCCGGCAACACACTTGAAGCGAACCAATGGTATTACTTCACCATCTCGGTCACGCCCAATCTCGGTCCTACGAATGGAATTGTGAAAGTGTGGCAGGACGGCAAACTCGTGATTGACAGGAGCGACATTCCGATCGGCTACGACCCGGAACGTCCGCTGGATCCAAAATACGGCAGGCCTCTGCGTGCGTTTTATGTGGAAGCCGGCCTTTACCGCCCCGCGCAACCCCGGCAGGCCGGGGCTTACTTTGATTCCATCCGTTGGGGCGACACATTTGAGGACGTCCAACCCAAGCCTTGATCCGGGCCGTTTAGTCAAATGCCCGAAATGGATGACGAATTTTTTTATTTTTGAACCCACACGGTCCGCGTAATCTGCGGAAAACCTTCTAATGAAAGTTTTAGTCATCGGTTCCGGCGGACGCGAACACGCGCTGGTTTGGAAACTGGCGCAGTCGCCGCACGCGACGCAAATATGGTGCGCGCCCGGCAACGCGGGCATCGCGCAGGAGCGGCTCGCGAAAAATTCCTCGCCGGTTGAATGCGTCAACATCTCCGCCGAAGATTCGCCCAGGCTGCTCGTGTTCGCGCAGGAAAAGAAAATTGAGCTGACCATTGTCGGGCCGGACAATCCGCTCGCGCTCGGCATCGTGGATTTGTTCCAGAAAAGAGGACTGCGGATTTGGGGGCCGAACCAAAAGGCGGCGCAGTTCGAGTCATCGAAAGTTTTTTCGCAGCGGTTCATGGAGAAGCATGGAATTCCGACGGCGCGTGCCGGGACTTTTTCCGATGCAGCAGCCGCGAAAAAATTCGCGGCGTCGCTTGATGGCAAATGCGCCGTCAAAGCCGACGGCCTGGCGCTGGGCAAAGGCGTCTTGATTTGCGCGAGTGTGGCGGAGGCGGAAAAAGCGATTGACGAAATTCTGGTCGCCAAAAGTTTTGGCGCGGCGGGCGCGAAAATTGTCATCCAAGAATTTCTCGAAGGCGTGGAAATCTCGCTGCACGCGCTTTGCGACGGCAAGACGGCGAAATTGTTTCCAACGTCGCAAGACCACAAACGCGCGCTGGACGGCGACTTGGGCTTGAACACCGGCGGCATGGGCACTTATTCTCCGACGCCGTTTTTGAATGACGTGGAACTGAAAAAAGTCGGCAATGCTATTTTGAATCCGTGGCTGCGCGGCTGCGCGGAGGAGCAAATTGATTTTTGCGGCATCTTGTATCCTGGAATTATGCTGACAAAATCCGGCCCGAAAGTTTTGGAGTTCAACGCGCGCTTCGGCGACCCGGAAACGCAGGTTTATCTGACGCGGCTGGAAAATGATCTGGTTGAACTGCTCGACGCCAGCGTGAGCGGCACGCTGAACAAAATCGAATTAAAATGGAAACCGGAAGCAAGCGTGTGCGTCGTTATGGCCAGCGGCGGTTATCCGGTAAATTATGAAAAAGGAAAACCGATTCGCGGTTTGGAAGATGTGGCAAAATTGCCGAACACAAAAGTTTTCCACGCCGGCACGGCTTTGAAAGACGGACAAATCGTCACGAGCGGCGGCCGCATTCTTGGTATCACGGCTTTGGGCAAGGATTTAAAATCCACGCAAGCCATCGCCTACGCCGCCGTGGAAAAAATCCATTTCGACGGCGCGCATTTTCGCCGCGACATCGCGGCAAAAGCGTTTTAGCCGCGTTTCGTCCGTCGCGGTATCAAAACCGCGCAATCACGCCCGCCGCGAAGAAGCGGCCGAGCGCCGGAAATCCGTAAGCCTCCTGGTAATGCTGGTCGAGCAGGTTTTCTACGCGGCCATAAATGGAAAAGTTTTTGGTCAACTGGCAGTTCAAACCCAAATCCACTTTTTCATAGGTTGACAGGGTGACGACCGGCGGCTCCGAATAGTTGTCGTAATTATTGTCTGTCCGGTTGCCCGTGAACAGCGCGTGCGCGGTGGCGTCAAGCCGCGGGCAAATTTTCCAGTCCGCGTCCAGGCTGCCGCTGTTTTGCGGGCGGCGAACCAAATCCTCGCCGGTGTCGAGGTCTTTCGCGTCGAGCCAGGTGTAGGCGGCGCGGATGGTGAGATTGGTCAGCGGCGTCCAGCTTGCAAAATTTTCCAGCCCGAACGTCCGCGCGCGCCCGATGTTTTCCGGCTCAAATGTGACGCCGGAATACTCAATCAGATCGTCGTAATCGTTGTGGAAAAAAGTCACGCCAAAGTGGAGTTTGCCGTCCAGCAACGGCTGCTCGAAGCCCACATCCCAGCCGAAGCTTTCTTCCGGCTTGAGATTGGGATTGCTGTAACCGGGATAATATAGGTCGTCGATGCTCGGCGCGAGAAAGCCGGTGCCGACGTTGGCGCGGAAAATGGTTTCTGTCCGGGGCGCGGTGAATCGTCCGCCAAATTGATACGTCCCGTGCGTGCCGAAGGAACTCGAATCATCCACGCGGCCGCCGACGGTGAGCGTCACGCGCTGGACGGGCATAAAGTCGTATTCGGCATAAGCGGATTCCGTGTAAACCGTCCGGGCGAGGGCGCTGTAATTGTCCTGATAATTGGCCGAGTCGTTTTCAAAAGTTCCGCCGACGAGAAATTTGTTCTGCTCGTTGAGCGTGAAAATATTTTGAAAATCCACCCGATTGCGATCCGCAATGGTGCGCGAGGAATAATAGCCGAAATAATAAGGCGGGTTCGGCGGCGGCTCATCGAAGATACCGCGTTCGTGGGAATGGGAAACGGTGACTTTTGAATCCCACCATTCAACCGGATCCGCTTCGAGCGTCAGGCCGGTGAGATAATTTTCGTTTTTCAGCTGGTCGTTCGGATCGTCGGTGTAAATGTCGTTCGGCGAACCGTCGCTGGATTTCAGATAAGTGGCCAGCAGACTGGCTTTGAGCCAGTCGTTGATTTGATAGCCGAGATGGCCGGAAAAGTTGATGCCCTGATAGGCGCTGTTAATCCGGTCGTTAGCGGTGGAATGAAAACTGCCGTCGGCGGAAAAGGAGAATTTGCCTTCACTTCCCGCAAGCGAGCCGCGCGTGAGCAGGCTGTCAAAGGAGCCGTATTCGACCTGCGCCGAGCCGGTGGGCGGACCGCTGCCATTTTTCGTGACGATGTTGATGACGCCGCCGAGCGCCTCGGAACCGTAGAGCGTGCTTTGCGGGCCGCGCAGAATTTCGATCCGCTCGATGTTGTTGACCGGGAGCGTGCTGAAGTCGAAGGAGTTATTGAAGGCGTTGTTGACGGGAATGCCGTCAATCAGCACAAGCGTACCATCGGCGCTGGCGCCGCGCAGGAAAACCTGGGTTTGCGAGCCAGGCTGGCCGGTGGTGGCGACTTCCACGCCGGGTTCGCCGCGCAATACGTCGGCGACAAATGGCTGCTGGCTCCGGGCGATCTCGTCGCCGGTGATGACCGTCGCCGAACTTGGTATGTCTTCCGTTGGCGTGGCAATGCGCGTGGCGGTGATGGTGATTTCCGGCAGCGTGGTGACCGGATTGGTGTCAGAACTTGCGCTGGAAACAATTTCATTGGTGTCCGCGGCGCACAGCAGCGCGGGCAGGGCGAAGAGTCCCGCGCACAGGCAGGAAACAATTTTTTTCATGGGCTGATCTTTCAATTTTATTCCGCGAAAAATTTTCACGGAACGGTTTTGCTTGAGAGACCAGCGCGGAATTGGAAGCGAGAAGTTGTAGCGGCGGTCTGTGACCGCCCAAGCAACGACGCTCACAGAGCGCCGTTACAAAACAAAAGCGCCTTCAATTCCGCAAAACGGAGAATGAAGGCATTCGACGAATCCAATTGAAAACGGTTCAATTGGCTGGCCTCATCCTTCTCTTTGCGGAGAAGTTGTCGAATTTTTCGACGACGAGCACAATCAAACCGGTATCCTGACTTGGGCTTCAAACCTCATTCCGCCTTCCCGTTGCCGGTGGCATTGGAATTTGTAGCCGTTACAGTGGCGCAACCGTCTCCGATTTTCACGGAGTTCCCAGACATTTGACTGCGATGGGTGGCGGAAAAATTTCCGCCGTTTCAAAGAACGGTTCATTTCTACGCCGAATAAAAAAATTTCCAAGCAAATTTTTCGAGGCTGGACGCCGCCGCCGGCTTGCTGGTAATTTTCCCCGACAACGTAACCGGCAACCCGCTCCAACGCATGGTTCAAGTTGATGGCCTCACCAAACTCTACGGCGAGTTCACCGCCGTGAGCGAATTGTCGTTTTCCCTGCAGCCGGGCGAAGTGGTCGGCCTCGTCGGCCCGAATGGCGCGGGCAAGACCACCACGCTGCGTTGTCTTGCCGGAATTATCCCGCCCACGCGCGGCACGGTGAACGTCGGCGGCCACGACATCGTCCGCGACGCGATTGCCGCCAAGAAGCAACTCGCCTTTTTCACCGACGAACCGCGCCTGTTTGATTACCTCACCGTCTGGCAGCACTTGAATTTTGTCGCGCGCATTTATCAGGTGGCCGATTACGAAAAAACCGGCAACGAATTGCTGGGGGAACTCGAACTCGCCGGCAAACGGGACGCGCTGCCCGGCGAACTCTCGCGCGGCATGAAACAAAAGCTCGCCATCGCCTGCGGCCTGCTGCATTCGCCGCGCGTGATTTATTTCGACGAACCGCTGACCGGCCTCGATCCGCTCGGCATCCGGCGGATGAAGGATTCCATTTTGAAACGCGCCCGCGACGGCGCGGCCATCATCATCAGCTCGCACCTGCTGCATCTCGTCGGGGAAATCTGCTCGCGCCTGTTGATTTTGAAAAACGGCCGGAAAATCGCCGACGGCACGCTGGCGGAAATCACGCAAAAATTTTCCGAACAGCCCGGCGACGCCAGCCTCGAGGAAATTTTCTTCCGCGCCACCAGCGAACCCGCCGCGCCGCCGGTGCTCGCGCCCGCCGCCAAATGATCGCCGCGCTTTGCTACCTGCAATACCACTCGGCGCGCAACCGGCTGGTCGCGCGCTTCAAGCGGCTCAAGCAGCCGAAGTATCTCATCGGCGCCATCGCGGGCGGCCTCTATTTCTACTTTTATTTCTTCCGCTACCTTTTTCGCGGCTACGGCCACGGCCGCATCCCGGCGGCGAACCTGGCCATTCCGCCGGAACATCTGGCGCTGGTGGAATCGCTCGGTGCGCTCGTCATGTTCGTCATCGTGTTGTTCGCCTGGCTCATTCCGCACGAACGCGCCGCGCTCACATTCACCGAGGCCGAGGTCGCGTTTCTGTTTCCCGCGCCGGTCACGCGCCGGACGCTGGTGCATTTCAAACTCATGCGCTCGCAGTTGCGGATTTTGTTCAGCGCGCTCCTGCTGACGCTGTTCTCGCACCGCTTCGGCGGCAACGTCTGGATTCACGCGCTCGGCTGGTGGCTGATTCTTTCGACGATGTCGCTGCATTTTCTCGGCGCATCCTTCGCGGGGACAATGCTGCTGGACCGCGGCGTTGCCAACTGGCTTCGCCGGCTGCTGGTGTTCGCCCTGCTGGCGGTGATCGCCGTCAGCGTCTGGCTCTGGGCGAGAAGAACATTGCCGCCGCTGGGTTCAGCCGACATCGCCAATCTCAATTCCATCCTGAACTATGCGGAACGGCTTTTGACCGCCGGCCCGGCGTTGTATTTGCTTTATCCGTTTCGCCTCGTCGCGCGGCCGTTTCTGGCGCCGGACGCGGCGGCGTTTTTTATCGCGCTGGTTCCCGCGCTGCTGATTTGCCTGCTCCACTATTTATGGGTGATTTATTCCGACGTGGCGTTTGAAGAAGCCTCGCTGGACGCGTCGCAAAAATTCGCCGCCCGCCTCGCCGCCATTCGCGCCGGCAACTGGCACACCGCGCAAAAAAAACAAAAGGCGAAACACGCTTGGTTCAAACTGGCGCCCGTCGGCCCGGCCCCGACCGCGCTGCTCTGGAAAAATCTGCTCGGTCTTGGCCAGGTTTTTTCCGTGCGGCTCTGGCTTATGCTCGCCGTGGTGGCCTTCGTCTGCATTGCCGCGCTGGGCCATTCCCGGCAGGCGCAAAGTCTTTCCCTCGTGGCCGCGATGATCATCGCCATTGTCCTCGCCTATTCGCTGCTGCTGGGACCGCAGTTGCTGCGGCTGGATTTCCGGCGCGACCTGCCGCAGGCGGACATTTTGAAAACGTTTCCGCTGCGCGGCTGGCAGATTGCGCTCGGCGAAATCCTCGCGCCGGTGGCCGTGCTGGCCGGATTCCAATGGCTGCTGCTGCTCGCCGGTTTCGGTCTGGTCTGGTTTCTGCCCGGCAAACACGCGGGCCTGGCGCTGGCCATCGGCCTCGGCGCGGTGCTGGTGCTGCCGGTCCTGGATTTTATCATGCTGCTCATTCCCAACGCCGCCGTGCTGCTCTTTCCGTCGTGGATTCAAACCGGCAAGGACAGTCCGCGCGGCATCGAGGCCACCGGCCAGCGGTTGATTTTTGTCATTGGCCAGTTGCTCGTCATGTTGGTGGCGCTCGCGCCCGCCGCGCTCGCCTTTGCCGTCGTTTACTTTCCGCTGAAACTTGCGCTCGGATTCGTCGCGCCCGTGCCGTTCGCGTCGCTGGCGGCGGCGATTGTGCTGGCGGTGGAAGCCGGCTTCGGCGTGATGCTGCTCGGCAAATTTTTTGAGCAGTTTGATGTCACCGAAGAACCGGCAAGCTGAAGAAACATTTTTGGGATTATCCAGATGGCAAACATGATTGAACCAACGGGCAGGGCAGTCAGTCCTCGCCCGCTGATGGTGTCGAGTCAACGCTGCGCCTCGATTCCGGCCACAGGCCGGAAACCATATGGCGCGCATCCCGCAGGTGCGG
>DATJRH010000025.1:0-84886 GCA_035504945.1 Candidatus Aquilonibacter sp.
CGCGTGGCGGCAAACTTTCTGCCGGCGCGATTTCCGGCGCTGGCTCTTCAGGTAAAACCGGCGCTGCCTTGCGAAAAGTTTTCCGCCCGGTCTGCCGTGCCGCCGCCATGCCTTCCAGAAATGTTTTGTCGGAAGGCAAAAATGAAACCCCCAAATGGTGCGCGGTGCAGGGTTTGAACCTGCGACCCCTTCCGTGTGAAGGAAGTGCTCTACCGCTGAGCTAACCGCGCATTGTCATTGAAGGCTAACGGGCAGACAAAAAATCGCAAGCCTTTGTTCTGTCCTCGCATCACGGACCGGGTTTGTTTTTGGGACACGACAGACAAACCGCAATTTTCGTAAAACCCATGATTTCACTGGCTTTTTTCAATTGGCATATCCGCTGCTCAAAATCTCGCGTGCAAAACATTGGACATTTCGGTCAGTTGCTCCCGCAGTCTGCGGTGAAGACCCTGTTTTGCCTTGTCGCTTCAATACTGGCTCTCGCTGCAGCTTCGGTTGACGCACAAACAGTCATGACTTTGGCCATGGTGCGTCCTATTCTGCCGGTCGAAAAAAATCTCATGCTCATCCACAGCGATTCTCCCGCGCAGCCTGTCAGTTCCATTGCCGTTTCGGATCGCCAAAAAATCGAGGCGGAAAAATCCAATCCGGAGGTCAAAAATGATTTTTCCTCGGAAGCGCGCCTCGAACGACAAACTGAACCCTCCGCCAACCGCCCGCTCCTGCTCGTCCATGAAAATCTCGGGCCAAACCGCTCAATGAACGTGCGGGCCGGTTACAGGGATTTCTGGGGCGACGAATCCGTCCTCCGAAAAATTTCCCCGGACGAGCAGGAACCGGGTTTCGCTTACATCCAAGCCAGCTTCCACTTTTGATTCATCCGCCAGTTCCGGGCCGCCAGCGCACAACGCAAGTTTACTGGAAACTTTTTCCCTGCGCCGGCGTTCAATGAAGTGACGGTGAAATCAACTTTTCAAATCGGAGGAAATTTATGCGTCCACTTCATTTGCTTTTAATGGTTCTTTGCGGCTCGCTCGCGCTGACGGCGCGCGCGCAAGACACCAACAACGCGTCGAAAACTGAAATTGAAAATTTCGAATCGCAAACCGGCGTGGTCATCGTCAAGGGCCTCGGGGAAATCGGTTCCATGACAACCAGCGCGGGCGTTGTCACGGTCCGGTGCAAGGAATCCATTGATGAAGACAGCGGCCATCGGGAATACGGCATCGGCGTTGCACTGGCCTCGAACCAGTTGCACGGATTCTTGGTCGTGGACTATGACGAATTGGATCCGCTGATTCGCGGCATGGATTTCCTGAGCAAAATCACTTATGACGTAACTTCGCTGCCGTCATTCGACGCGACCTTCACCACAAAATCCGGCCTGCTTATTGCCGCCCACAGCGAGCGGCGGCAGGGCGGCATTCAGGATTTTCTGCAATTCGCCGACACGCCCAGGATTTCGCTGAGTTCCGACCAATTCGCGCAGTTCCAGAGTTTGATCGAGCAGGCAAAAAAAACGCTCGATGCCTTGCAAATCAAAAATTCATCTCCGTAAAACCGTGTCGCGTTGCGACCAACCGGGATTTGGATTGGGAAAATCCAGATTGTAATTCAACCCGCGGCTTTCGGGCCGCTGTTGCGCACAGCGCACAATCAATTCCGCCACCGTCGCGATGTTGCGCAGTTCCAGCAAATCGCTCGTCACGATGAAATTCCAGTAATACTCGTGGATTTCCTCCTGCAAATTCGCAATGCGCTTGGCCGCGCGCGCCAGCCGCTTGTTCGTCCGCACGATGCCGACATAATCCCACATCAGCCGCCGGATTTCGTCCCAGTTGTGCGAAACGACCACGAGTTCGTCCGCGTTCGTCGCGTTGCCCGGCTGCCACAGCGGAATTTTTACGTCAATTTTTGGCGGCGGGTTCGAAAGGATTTTTCCCGCCGCCCGGTTCGCGCAGACCATCGCCTCCAAAAGTGAATTGCTTGCCAGCCGGTTCGCGCCGTGCAAACCGGTGCAGGCGACTTCGCCGACGGCGTAAAGGCCGGCGATGTCCGTCTCGCCGTCCACGTTCGTCGCCACGCCGCCACATTGGTAATGCGCCGCCGGCACGACTGGAATCGGTTCCTTGGTAATGTCAATGCCGTAGCCGAGGCACGTTTGATAAATGTTCGGAAAGCGTTCGATGATGAATTTCGCCGGCTTGTGCGTGATGTCGAGCAATACATGGTCCGCGCCGCTTTTTTTCATCTCGCTGTCAATCGCCCGCGCCACGATGTCGCGCGGCGCCAGCGATTTCATCGGATGCGCGCCATCCATGAATTCCTGGCCATCCAAATTTTTCAAAATGCCGCCTTCGCCGCGGACGGCTTCGGAAATCAAAAATGACTTCGCCTTGGGATGATAAAGACACGTCGGATGAAACTGCACGAACTCCATGTTCGCGATGCTCGCGCCGGCACGGAACGCCATCGCTACGCCGTCGCCGGTCGCAATGTCGGGATTCGTTGTGTAGAGATAAACCTTGCCGCAGCCGCCCGTCGCCAGCAGCGTCACCGGCGCGGTGAACGTCCAGACGCGATTTCCTTTTTTGTCAAACACATACGCGCCGAGACAGCGGTTGCCGTCCTGCAACCCGGCTTTCCGGCTTGTGATCAAATCAATCGCGAGATGATTTTCAAAAATCTCGATGTTCGCCTGGCGCGAAACGGCGTCAAGCAACGCGCGCTCGATTTCGCGGCCGGTCACGTCTTTCGCGTGCAAAATGCGCCGCTTGGAATGGCCGCCCTCGCGGCCGAGGTCCAATTCCCTGCCGCCATCTTCGCCCGGCGCGTCGCGCTCGGAAAATTTCATGCCCAGTTCAATCAATTCTTGAATCCGCGCCGGGCCTTCTTCGACAATCGTGCGGACAACGCTTTCCTTGCAAAGCCCCGCGCCCGCCGTGAGCGTGTCGCGGACGTGCGACTCGAATGAATCCTCCTTGCTCGTCACCGATGCGATGCCGCCTTGCGCATAATTCGTGTTCGACTCCGCGCGGTCCTTTTTCGTGACGATGGCCACCCGCCCATGCGGCGCGATCTTCAGTGCGAACGAAAGCCCCGCAATGCCGCTGCCGAGGATGAGAAAATCAAATTGTTTCATTTTAAAGTTGCGCGTTGTCAATCAACCGCGTCTTGCCAACGAACACCGCCAGCGCGATTTGCGTGCCGTGTGTGACTTTCGTCACGGGCGCAAGCGTATCCGGCTCGAAAAATTCAACGTAATCCAATCTCGCGTCAGGTTCGTTGGCAATCATTTTTTTCAAATCAACTTTTAATTTTGCCGCTGGAACGGATTTCATTTTTCTCACGGCAGTTTGTCCGCTTTGAATCACGCGCCAGAGGACAGTTGCCTGCCGGCGCAAATCGCCAACAAGGAACTTGTTGCGCGAGCTCATTGCCAATCCATCCGGCTCGCGGCATGTCGGCGCGACGATAATTATCACCGGAAAATTCAAATCCGTCACCATGCGCTTGATGATGGCGGCCTGCTGAAAATCTTTTTGTCCGAACACCGCCACGTCCGGCCGCACGATGTTAAAAAGTTTTGCCACCACCGTTGTCACGCCGCGGAAATGCGTCGGGCGCGACGCGCCTTCCATCGTCTGCGACAATTTTTCTTCGACGACGTAAGTGCTGTAACAATTTTCATTCCTGCCCGGATACATTTCGCCGTCGCTCGGCGTGAAAACCGCGTCCACGCCCGCGGCGCGGCACAGTTTCAAATCGCGCTTTAAGTCGCGCGGATATTTGGCGAGGTCTTCCGTTGGCGCGAACTGCGTCGGATTGACATAAATGCTGGCGACGATTTTTCCATTTTTGCCGACATGCCGGCGCGCCACGCGAACGAGGCTCAAATGACCGTCGTGCAAATAACCCATCGTCGGCACAAAACCGATTTTGGTTCCAGCGCGCTGCCATTTTTTGGCGAGCCGTTGCATCGCGACGACGGATTTGACCACTTGCATGACGGCAGGTTAATTGCGTTTTGCCAAACAAACAAGCCGCGCAGATTGCTCCACGCGGCTTGCATTGATTCGAATTTGGTTTAGTGCCGGAATTGCAGCGGCGCGCTGGCCGGCATTTCATGGGCGCAAGGCTGGTTCGTCGGCGCGTCGGCCTCGCGGTCGTTCGGCGACACGATCTTATTCGCAAGCATCCAAGCCTCGACTTCCTCACCGCTGATGTCGGCGAGCATCTGGCCGTTGATTTCCACGCACGGACTCAGCATCTGGCCGGTTTTCTCAATCATTTCCTGGCGCTGCAGCGGGTCGTTGATGATGTCGCGATCCTCGAACGGCAGGTCGTATTTGCGCAGCACGGCGCGGACGCCCCGGCTCCAGCCGCAGGTCGGTTTTAAATATGCGATGATTTTCGGTTTGCTCATGGTTTTGTAAAAATTGTTCTTCCTGCGACAACAAAATGCCACAGCCAACAGCGGAGAGCAAATCATTTAGCCGGTTAAATTGCCGCCGGTTCGTCGCTGCTTTCAAGATTTAGCAGCTTGAACTCAAAATAGCCGGCGAGCTGCATGAGGGTTTGAAAGCTCATTTCCTTTTCGGACGCAGGGGACGATTTGGATTCAAGGTCTTCCGGCTCGCCGAGCGCACGCCAGCTCCCGACCCGGATGTCGTTCAGAAGTTGCAGCAGGATTTCCCGCTCCTCCGGGTTGAGTCGCAGCCGCCAGCCGTCCTGTCCGGCTTTGAGCCTGCCCGAAGTGAGAAATCTCGCGGCCTTCCCTTTGAGTTCTTCCCGGTGTTCGGCCAGCGATTCGTTGAGCAGCCGTTCACGCTCGGCGGCCCGGCGCCCGGATTCAGTCCTGGTAATCTTGACCGCAGTGGCCGATGTGAGCGGAAATTCCTTGAGGAGCGTGCGCAAACACATCGCCTCCTGTTGATTCAACTCGTATGCCCAACCATCCCGGCTTTGCTTCAGCAATTTCATTCCGCCGGCTCCATCGTGGCCTGCAATTTGTAACCCTGTAGTTGGTGCACGTAAAACTCGGCCTTCTCCGCGCTTTCGCGGATGAGCACGCTCCTGCCCTTCTCATGAACCTCCCGCATGTGCTTCTGGGCCTTCTGCCGATTCCAGCCAAAAATTTTCATGAAGACGTGGGTTACATAAACCATCAAGTTCACCGGGTCGTTCCAGCAGACGACGTAGTAGGTGGGAGCCAACTCATCATCGGAACGGGTTTCATTTCCGGTGGTTGGCGTCGGCGTTGTGACTGGCTCCAGCACTTGCGGCATAATTTTACAATGGTCGAATTTGGAATGTTGGAAGGAATTTGGCCAGAAATTTTTGGTTGAACCTTGGCCGAGTCGGGTGGTGGAGCGGGTGAAGGGAATCGAACCCTCGTTTCGGGCTTGGGAAGCCCACGTTCTACCATTGAACCACACCCGCTTCGCGTTCCGACGCGGCCAGCCCGCGCCACAGTTTGTTTTTCCAGCTTGTATCAGACCGGCCGCCCGCGCGCAACTGGTTTGTCCCGCCGGACAGGGTCACGGCCAGTTTGTCAGTTGCTTGATTGCGCTAAGCAGCTTGTCTTCAATATGCAACTGGCGCTCGACCGACACCACCTTGCCGCCGCCCGGCTCGCAGACGTAAAAACTGTCAATCGCCGCGCCCCGTTCGGTCACGATGTGCGCGCCGGAAATGTCCAGCGCCAGTTCGGCCAGCGTCTGCGAAATCGTATAAAGCAATCCCAGCCGGTCCTCGGTTTCAATTTCGATGAGCGTGCGCGTCTCGGAGATTTCATTGTCGAAACTGATTTGCGTTTCCATCTGTTCGCCCGCGTAAGGCTGGTAAAGCGCCTGCGAATGGATTTGCTTTTTGATAAGGACGCCCAGATCAACGTTCTCGCCCACCAGGATTTTTTCGAGCAGTTCGGCGAACTGGTCGTGCTGCTCGCGTGTGGCCAGTTTGCCGGTACGCGCTTCGTTGACAAAAAAATCGTCGAGCGCGATGCCGTCGTTGCGCGTGAAAATCCGCGCGCCCAGAATGTTCAGCCCGCTCGCGCTCAATGAGCCGGTGATTTTGCTGAACAACCCGGCGCGGTCCCAGGTGCAGACCTTGACGAGGTTGTAGCCGCGGTCGGGTTCGTCCAGCCACGCGGTCACGGGCGCAAGCGCGCGGTTGCCCTCCAGAATCAGCCGGTGCATGAAGCGGTGCGTGAGTTCGAGGTCGTCGAGGATTTCCCGCGCGGTGTGCACTTCAAAATAACGCGCCGGCAGCGCGGCGAAATGCGCCGCCAGTTCATCGTCGCCGATTTGCCGGGAGGCCAGCGCCCGGACTTCCTGCAGGAGCACTCCCCGTTGTTTCTGCCCCATCCGGCGGAACTCCGTGCCGCCGGTCAGCACTTCCATCGCGCGCGAATACAATTGCCAGAGCAGCGAATCCTTGAAGCCGTTCCACAATTTGTCGCTCGTGCCCTGCGAATCGGCGAACGTCAGCAGCGTGAGCAGGTTCAAATGCTCCGGCGTCTCGATTTGCCGCGCGAAACTTTTTATGACCGTGCCGTCGTCGAGGTCGCGCCGCTGCGACAGGCTGGCCATGAGCAGGTGATTTTCGATGATGAGGCGCAGCGTGTGCGACACCGTTCCGTCGAGGCGCAGGCGTTTCGCCGCGTGCATCGCCATTTCCGCGCTGGCCTGGGGATGCGCGCCCTTTTTGTGGCGGGCCGATTTGCCGACATCGTGCAGCAGCAACGCGAGGTAAAGCAGGCCGGGGCGCGCCAGTCCCTGAAACAGCGGCGCGTAATTCTTATACGGCGGCTCCTTGGCCTCCCAGATTTTGTCGAGCTGCTCGAGGCAGACCAGCGTGTGCTCGTCGGCGGCGTATTGATGGTAAAATTCGTGCTGCACCAGACAGGTCAGCCGCCCGAATTCAGGAACATATTTGCCGAGCAGGTTGACCTCGTGCATCGCGCGCATCGTGGGCGCCACCTCGCCGCGCCGGTTGAGAATCGTCAGAAACGTCTCGCCCACGTGTTCGTCGTTTAAAAAATCGCGGTCCACCAGCGAAAGCTGGTTGCGGATCAATTGCGCGAGATCGGGATGCAGGGTCATGTGCCGCTGCTGCGCGTAAAGAAAAACGCGCATGAGCCGCCGCGGCGAGTCGCGAAAAACGCGGCCGGACGCCGCGTGAATTTCCCCTTCGATGAATTTGAAGCCGTCCACGATCTCCGCCTCGCGGCGCGGCCAGTATCTCCGCAGCGAAAGCGGGCCCGGCGTCGGCGCGACCAGCGCCATGCGCTGCTCCAGCATCCGCGTGATGAGAAAAATGTTCCGCATGTGCGTGTAAAGGTCGCGCATGAATTTCTCGATGCGTTTGCTGGGCGAGCGGTCGCCGTAACCGAGCGCGAACGCCACCGCGGGCTGCCGGTTTTTGCCGAGCACGTCCATCGCGCGGTTCACGTCGTAGTGCATTTCCGTGCGCGTGCGCAGCAGGAAATCATAGGCGCTCTCCAGTTGCTTGCGTTCGGCCGCGCTCACAAATTCCCGCTCCTTCAGCTCCGCCAGCGACCGCGTGTGGTATTTGAAAAAGGTCATCCACAGAAGATTTTGGAAGTCGCGCAGGCCGCCGCAGCCGTTCTTGATGTTCGGCTCCTGCATGCAGGCGGAATTGCCGTGCTTCGTCCGCCGCGCCGACTGGTCCTCCAGCCGCATCGCGATGTATTTTTCCTCAAAGCCGACGACGCAGCGCGCCACGAGCGTTCTCTGGAATTTTTTGAACAGCGTTTCGTCGCCGATGATCAACCGCGCCTCGATGAGCGAGGTCTTGGACTGCATGTCCGTGTTCGCAATCTTCACGCAGTCGTCAATGCTCCGCACCGCGTAGCCGACCTTCAGGCCGATGTCCCAGAGCGGATACAAAACGCCGTCAATCAACTTCGACAAATGCGGCAGCGGCCGGTTGGCCGCCACCTGCCCGTCGTGCAGGAACATGAAGTCAATGTCGCTGAACGGATTCAATTCGCCGCGGCCGTAACCGCCGATGGCCGCGAGCGCCAGCGGGGGAAATTCCTTCTGCGCCTGCGCCGACAGACCGTTCTTGGCCAGTTCCCACAAATGCCGCAGCAACGCGTCGAGCATCTCCGCCCGCGCCGCGCAAATCTCGCGCCCGCCCGCGCCGGCGCGATGCTCCATTTTCAGCCGGTGCGTTTCGACTTTGAGAAAGGCCCGGTAACGCGCCAGTTGTTCTGCCGCATTGCCGGCCGGCGGCAGCGTCAAACGCTCCTCCGCATCCTCCCGAATTTTCCTGATCACGTCCTGCACGGGCGCATAAATTGGAAATAAATGGAACCGAACGCAAGCAATCGCGGCAATTTCTTAATCCAAATCTTCATCATAATCTTAATCTGTGTTGGCTTTTGGGATTACGATCAAGATTGTGATTAAGATTTAGACAGGAATTACGCCGGCGACAGAAACCCTTTTCGCCCCTGCGCCATCTGCTACCATTTCTGCGCCATGCCAGTTCAATCCGACCCCGATGCCGCGTTGATGCTGCGCGTCAAGCGCGGCGACCGCGCCGCCTTTGCGGAACTCGTCGAGAAATACAAGCAGCCCGTGATGAATTTCATCTACCGCACCCTGCGCGACGAGGCCGAGGCCGAGGACCTGGCGCAAAACGTCTTCCTGCAAATTTACAAATCCCGCCGCCGCTACCGGCAGACCGCGAAATTTTCCACCTGGCTCTTCACCATCGCGCGCAACCTGTGCCTCAACGAACTGCGCCGCCGCTCGCGGCACCCCGCCGAATCGCTCGAGGAAACCCACGGCGAACACGAGGACCAGCCGCTCCGGCAGTTCGAGGACAAGCTGCACATCGCCGCGCCCGAAAAACTGCTGCACGGCGAACTCGCGCAAAAAATCGAGGAAGCCCTCGCCGAACTGCCCGAAAACCAGCGCAGCGCCATTCTGCTCTGCCGGCAGGACGAATTGAGCTACGACGAAATTTCGGAAATCCTGGGCTGCTCGCTCTCGGCCACCAAATCGCTCATCCATCGCGGACGCGAAACGCTCAAGGAAAAATTGAAACCGTATTTGAAGACCGGCGACTGGAGCGCGTAAGTTAGCCGCAACGATTCGACATTGCGGCGCAGGCTTTCGAGCCTGCGGGTTCAAGGAACTTTCCAGTTCCACGAACCCAAACCGGCGGTTGGAAAACGCACGCCACACCCGCGCGCACCCGGCAAAAATTTCGGCGACAATTTTCGTAAAACAATTGCCAAAATAGGGAGAGAACCCCCCGGCGGTTACCGGCAAACTTTACGCCGCAGTATGGAACCGGCTTTCAATTCCAGTTCACGCTGTCGGACAGGGCGCAAGCAGTCGCGCCTTTCCCCCGCAATTTGCCGGTGCCCCGGCGGGGCACACCGCGTTTCCCCCATCCCGTGCCGAAACTCCGTCACGCCGTCACTAAGCTCCCGCACGTCATCACTAAGCTCCCGCACGCCGTCGTTAAGCTCCCGCATGACGTGCGGGAGACTAATCCTTTGGCGGCGGAACCTCCGCTTTGGCCGCCAAATGTCCGTAAAACCACTAAACATCAACAAGTTGCAGCATTAAACCACCAAAAACATCAATCAAACACAGATCAAACCATGCCACACGATTCCATTCCCCCGGCTGACCCCGACTTCCACACTTGGTTCGGCGGTTTCTACAATTTCGTCAGCACCAACGCCGCCACGCTCAACGTGACGCCCGATCAGGCCACCACCCTGACCAATGTCTATAACAACTGGAAAACCGCCTACCCCGCCCACAAAACCGCCGAGGCCGCCGCCGGTGCCGCCGTCACCGTCAAAAATCAGGCCCGTGACGCCGCCGAAAGCGTTCTGCGCCCGCTCATCCAGCAATTCCAGGCCAGCACCACCGTGACCGATGACCAGCGCAAGAACATGAAAATCACCGTCCGCGCCACCACCCGCACCCGTTCCAGCGCGCCCACCACCATGCCGGTGGCCAGCGTGGACACCAGCCAGCGCCTGCGCCACATCATCAACTACAAGGATTCCTCCGGCAACCGCGCCAAGCCGGCGGGCGTGGCCTATTGCGAAATCTGGGCCAAGGTCGGCGCCCCCGCCCCGACGGACATCAGCCAGATGACCTATCTGGGCAACGCCAGCAAGACGCCGCAACTGGAGGAGTTCACCGCCGCGCAGGCGGGCCAGGTGGCCACCTATTGGCTGCGCTGGGTCAGCACCCGCGGCGACAAGGGCCCGTGGAGCGAACCCATCAGCGCCACCATTCCCGGCTAAATGGATTTTGCCGCCGGCCATAACGTGAAGAAAACTCACCGGGATGAGGCGCGGCGGCGAATGGTCTAATCCTCATCCCGCACTTTCCCGCCGCGGGCGACGACGGCAGGTTTTCATCGCCCAAATGAATTTGCCGCCCGGATATTTTTGTGCAGGGGACACGCAGGATGAGGCCGGGCGGTGAAAGTGGTGGAAACCTCATCCGTTTCCTTTACGTCGGGGCGACGGCGTAAATGTCCTCATCGCCCACTCTTCGCACGACACATACCGATCGCTTCCGCCGTGCGGCTTTTGTCGGGTTGATAAAATGAGCGGCGGGCGTCGTAAATTCCTCTGGACACGGGAAAAGCATTGAAATACATTGCCACTCGTGAAGAAAATCGCACCGAACTTTTTCACCCGAATATCTGGTTAGGCCACATTGTGCGATTTGGATATACAAAAAATGGCAAGTCGGTGTCTATTATAGTGATTATGAAAATTACCATCTTTAGCCTTGTTTTAGTTTTGCTCGTTTCGGCGTGTTCCCATAAGGTGGAGAGCACCGCTCCCAGCAGTTTGCCCCAGATTGCCGTTGATGCCAGCAAGCCTCATTTTGAGTTCACAGCATCCGATCTCGCCGTCCCAGCAGAAATTGGCACGAACGGAGTTGGGAGTGGGCATGACACCATTATTATCAATTTGCAGTTGTCCACTGGCAAGGCGGCAGAGTTAGCCAAGTTTACACAAGAGCACACAAATCAGCAGATACAATTGATATTTGATTCCAAAGTTGTAGCAGAACCATTTGTTTACACGCCGATTACTGGCGGCGCGGTTCAGTTGGCCTTTTCGTCATTAGCACAGGCACAGGCCGTTGAGAGGTTATTAAGCGAGAAATGACGAAGCTGTGGCCTAACACCGCGCTGGAGCCAACGCCGACTGCCCCTGAAAGTTGAGGGTTGAATGATGAAAGTTGAAAGTTATTATCTCGGTGCGGAGCCGCTCGCCCGTCGGCGTGGCTCAGCTTTGGATCGTTAGGCATCTTATGACCGTGAAAATACTCGCCATATCGCTTATGCTCTCGCTCGGAGTTTCCGGGCAAGCTCAACAACAACGTCCGTCATACGGTGGGGTGAGGGAATTAGCCGAGCAACAAGACCCAACAAATAATGTTCCCACGCAAGAAAGAGTTTACGTTTGTTCAGAGTGGCCAGTTCACCAGGCGTCGTTCATTCAACGTTTTCAGGATGGCCTGACAATTAGACAGCTTATTAACAAAACCAAACTCAAAGACAAGGAAGTGGAAGTGATTATTTTCCGACGGTTAACGAATAGCCCGCCAACTCTCGGCATATATACCAACTACGAAGGAGAGAATGTATTTAACGCCACAGTCAACCCTACGAACAATCCAACTTTCAAAATAAGAGCGGAAGATGCAATTTTGTTCACGGATACTCATGAACTTCAAGCCTATCAATAATGGCGATGCCTAACACCGCGCTGGAGCCAATGCCGACTGCCCCTGAAAGTTGAGGGTTGAATGTTGAATGTTGAAAGTTATTATTTCGGTGCGGAGCCACCCGCCCGTCGGCGTGTCCCGCGCTTGCGGGATTTGGATCGTTAGGCCACCACGCCCATGAACAATTCAGCCGCTTTCCCCCGTAAAGGCCAGATTTGGGAGGTCATTGACGGCTGCGACGCGCAGATTCAGTATCTTTTCACGGCGCCCATCTTCTTCAGCGGTTCCGGCAGACTTGCCGGCGGCGAGCGAGTTTGTGTTACGACCGAGACCGCCGACCCGCAGGCGGCGGATGTGAGTTTTGTGCCAGTCCGTTATGATGAGTTGCATGACAGTCTGGTTCCCCCAGACATACGCGACACACCTCGCTACAAGAAATACACGCTCTCGGTGGAGACAGGATACTTTTATGAGCATTTCAGACTTATCGCGGATGCGGTCTAACACCACGCTGGAGCCAGCGACCATTCCGCCATGACTGTTAACATCATTGAACGCCGCCCGACGGTTGCCGAGTTCGCCGCTGTAACCGCAGCGGTTGGATTCAGGCCGCACCCACCGGAGGCCATTGCGGTCGGCCTTGCCAATTCCTTGTTTGTGGTTTGCGCCGTTGCAGAGGAGCGCGTGATTGGCATTGGCCGCGTGGTCGGCGACGGCGCGCTTCATTTTTATCTGACCGGCGTCATGGTCATCCCCGAATACCAGCGGCAGGGCGTGGGTTCGCGAATCGTCGAGGCGCTGCTGGCCTGCGTGAAGCGGGTGACCCATGCAAACATTCTGGTCGAGGCGCTGCCGTTGCCGGGGCTCGACGTTTTCTATTCCCGCTTTGGCTTCAAGGCACCCCGGCAGTATGCGCCGGGAATGCACCTCTGGCTTAATGAACCCGCCGCCTGACTTGCCGGAGCCAGAAAACAGTTGATGACAGAGAGTTGATGGTTGATGGAAAAAGTAAATTGATTGAAACCCCCGCGAAACTCCTGCGTCGTCGGCAGGCAAATTGTCAGGAAAGTCACGGTGGTCACAGACCGCCGCCAAAACCAAGCCATACCACCACCGGCTTTTGAGGTTCGGGCCTGAAAACCGCTGGATTTCAGGGGTTTTTCCGCGGCGCGCTTGCAAATTGCGCCGGATTTGTTCTCATGGTGGGGATGTGGCGATGCTTGACTTTGGCAATGGCGCTGGCGCTGACGGCAAAAACGGCGTTGGGCGCGGAGTCCGCCGTGGTGGATTTGAATTACGTCGCCCGGCGCGCGTTGGAGCGCGCGCAAAATCCGTTTCGCTCGCCGCGCCTGGACTTGCCGAAAGTTCTGCAACAGGACAATCTGGATTACGACAAATACCGCGAAATCCGTTTCCGCCGCGACAAGGCGTTGTGGACGGAGGATGATCTGCCCTTCCGCATTGAATTTTTCCATCCGGGCTACATTTACAATGAACCGGTGCATATCAACGAATTCACCGCGACGCATGTGCAGGCGATCCGTTTCGTGCGGGACTTTTTCGATTACGGCAACCTGAACATTCAAAATGAAATTCCCGCGAACACGGGCTACGCCGGTTTCCGCATTTTGTATGAGTTGAACGTAACGAACCAGTGGGATGAACTGGGCGCGTTTCTGGGCGCGAGTTATTTCCGGCTGCTGGGCAAGGGGCAGACCTACGGCCAGTCGGCGCGCGGGCTGGCGCTCAATTGCGGCGAAACCGACCGGCCGGAGGAATTTCCCATTTTCACGGACTGGTGGCTGGGCAAGCCTGAAAAAGGCGACACGGGTTTGACATTGTATGGGTTGCTCGACAGCGTGAGTTGCACCGGCGCGTATGAATTCCACATTTTTCCGGGCGAAACCACGGTGGCCGACGTGACGGCGGTGATTTATTTGCGCGAGCCGAAGGAAATTCACGCTGCTGATACAAACGCGCAGCCGATCAAAACCCTCGGCCTCGCGCCGCTGACGAGCATGTTCTGGTTCGGCAAAAATTCGGAGCGCAAATTCGACGATTACCGCCCTGAAGTCCACGACGCCGACGGTTTGCTGATCAAGATGGACAACGGCGAGACGCTTTGGCGTCCGCTCGACAACCCTTCCGTGATGCGCCACCAGATTTTTCACGCGCCGGACATCCGGGGTTATGGGTTTATTCAGCGCGAGCGCAGTTTCGCGGCGTATCAGGACAGCTTCACTTCGTTCCAACTGGAGCCGAGCGTGTGGGTGGTGCCACATGCCAATTGGGGCGACGGCAATTTGCACCTGGTGGAATTGGACGCAAACTGGGAGGGCTTGGACAACGAAGTTGTGTTTTGGGATCCCAAGAACAAACCGGCGCCGTTGCAGCCGTATAAATTCGGCTACACGCTTTACTGGCAGATGGGCAAGCCGGACATCGAGCTTTCCCCGAACCGTGCCGTTTCCACACGCATCGGTCTGGCGCTGGATTCCCAGCACCCCGATGCCCGGCAGATTATCATTGATTTCAAAGGACCGAAGCTGGACGCCATTTCCGAAACCAATCCGCCGGCGGCCATCGTCAATTGCAGCGCCAATGCCGCGATCATCAACAACCAGGTCATCCGCTGTCCTGAACTTCAAACGTGGCGGGTGGTTTTGGAAATGGATCCCAAACCCGGCAACAACGATCCGGTGGACATGCGCTGCACCCTGCAAAACGGAACCAACATTGTGAGCGAAACATGGACTTACCAATGGAGTCCGCCGTGAACGCCGAGGCGTTGCTGGGCGTTTCGGGCCAGCTTGCCGGACGCCCGCTGGAGGAATGGAACGCCGCCTACGCCAAAGTGGAAAGTTATTTTCACGCCCTGCGCGTCCGTAACAAGGCGCTGCTCGGCCAGCTCGTTTTGCGCGTGCTCGAACGCGCCATGCGCCGCGCGCCCCAGGAACCGGAGCGTTCCACCACACAACTCGCCGCCGAGGAAATGGAACGTCTCGTCACCGAATGGTTCACCGAAGTCCTGCAAACACCGCCAGGCCGCACCGACTGGAACATCTCCACGCGCGGACGGCTCGCGCTGCTGCTCGCCGACATGCCGGGCAAATGGCAGGAACAATTCCTGCGCCCCGGACCGTGGCCGGAGGAATTTACCAGCGCCATGCGCGAAACGTTTTTGCGCGCGGGCCCGGATTTCCAGCTTTCGCAAATGACGCCGCGCCCGCTCGACCTCGGCCCCATCGCCACCTTGACAAACATCGGCCAACTGCCGTATTTCCGCATGACCGTGATTTGGGCGCTGTTCGCCCTGCTGCTCGTCGCCCTGTTCTGGCTCACCCACGGCGGATTCGAACAGTTGCAAACCAATCTGTCCCTGCTGGTGGACTGGTTCACCCAGCTTCGCCGCTGACATGGCCGGCGCACCCAACATTTCCGTGACGGCGGTTCCGCGCCTCCAGCGCGGCTGGCGGCTGTTCATTTTTTATTCCTCGGCGCTGGTGCTCACCGGACTGGTTTCCCTGATCTTCGCCGATTTGCTGTGGCGCACCGGCTGGTCCACGTCGCGCACCGTGCTGCTGATGTTGTTCGTGATTTTGTTCTGGTTCGTGTCCATCGGCTGCATGCACGGTGTTTATGGATTTTTGCTGCGCACGTTCGGCGCGCGGCAAAGCATCACCTCCCTGAAAAATTACCGCGACCAGAACATTGACGGCATCAGCACGGCCATCGTCTTCCCGATTTACAACGAAAATGTCGTGCGCGTTTATGAAGGCCTGCGCGCCACGTTTGAATCGCTGAAACGCACCGGCAAACTCGCCGGCTTCGACTTTTTCATCCTGAGCGATTCCACAAACTCCGACAAATGGATCGAGGAGGAACGCCGTTGGTATGAATTGATTCGCGAACTCGGCGCGCTGGGCAAAATTTATTACCGCCGCCGACTTGACAACGAAGGACGCAAGAGCGGCAACGTGCGCGACTTCCTCAATTCCTGGGGCCGCCGTTACCGCTACTTCATGGTTTGCGACGCCGACAGTGTCATGCGCGGCGAAACGCTCGTGGATTTGGTCAAGCTCATGGAAACGCATCCGGGCGTCGGGCTGATTCAAACCGTCCCCGCCATCGTGAACGCCGAGACGCTCTTTGGCCGCATCCAGCAATTTGCCAACCGCCTTTACGCGCCCGTCTTCATCGCCGGCCTGAATTATTGGGCGATGGACCTGGGAAATTACTGGGGCCACAACGCCCTCATCCGTACCGAGCCGTTCATGCAATTCTGCGATTTGCCGCAATTGCCCGGAACCAAACCCTTCGGCGGCCAGATTTTGAGCCATGATTTTGTCGAGGCGGCGCTCCTGCTCCGCGAAAACTGGCAGGCGTGGTTCGCCTACGACCTCGAAGGCAGCTACGAGGAAATTCCGCAGGGCATGATTGAAAACGCCCAGCGCGACCGCCGCTGGTGCCAGGGCAATTTGCAGCACGGCCTTGTGCTGTTCGCCAAGGGACTCCGCGGCGTCAGCCGGCTGCATTTGATTCTCGGCATCTTCGGCTACCTCACCAGTCCGCTGTGGCTGCTTTTTCTGCTCACGTTCAATTACATTTACGCCTATCACCAATACACCGGCCTCTCCGATATTTCCGTCGCGGCCTTCACGCCGTTTCTGGAAGGTTTAAGCGCGACGGCACACGCGTTTTTGGTTTTCATCATTTGCATGGCCGTCATCATGCTGCCGAAATTTCTCGCGCTCATCGAACTGGCGCGTGACCCGGCGCGCCGCCGCGCCTTCGGCGGTTTGCCGCGCGCGACCGCCAGCGTCGTCGGTGAAACCATTTTCTCCACGCTCCACGCCCCGCTGCAAATGCTCTGGCACACGCGTTTTGTCGTCACCAATCTGCTCGGCATCAGCGTCATTTGGTCGCCGCAAAAACGTGCCGCCGATGGCACCTCCTGGACTTACGCCATCCGGCGGCATTGGGGACACGTCCTCATCGGCATCATTTGGGGAACATTCATGTGGCAATTGGACACCACCTTGTTCTGGTGGTTCACGCCCGTGCTTGCGGGAATGGTCCTTTCCATTCCGTTGAGCGTGCTGACCAGCCGCCGCCGGCTGGGCGCCCGCGCGCGGCAACTCGGCTTGTTTTTGACGCCCGAAGAAACCAACCCGCCCGTGGAACTCGTCACGCTCCGCGGAAATTTGAAAATCCACGAACTGACCGACGACACCGCGCCGCTGTTGCCGCACGCCGGCCTCGCCGAAGCCGTGCTCGACCCTTACGTCAACGCCATCCACGTCTCGCTCCTGCGTGAAAAAAATCTCAACCCGACCTACGCCGAACAATTTTCAAAACTCGGCGTCGGCAGCGAAAGCGTCCGCGTGCTCGGCGAAAAATTGCTGGCTGAGGGGCCGGACAAACTGAGCGCCGTCAGCCGGCTGACCATCATGTCCGACAACAACGTGATGGTCTGGCTGCACCAACAGGCGTGGCTGCGCCCCGACGAGCAACTCGCCCCGTGGTGGAAGGCCATGATCCGAGATTTTGGCCGGCGGGAAGATTAATGGTCACAACAATTCCAGCACGCAGCGCAGTTCCGCGTCGGTGTTGTAAAAATGCGGCGAGAGGCGGATGTAATTCTGTCCGTCGCGGTCAACGCGCAATGACGTGACAATGCCCGCGTCCGAAAGTTTTTTGTGCAGCACGGCCAGATCGGTTTCGTCCTTGAAAAAGGAAATGATGCCGCCGGTGTTTTCCGGCCGGGCGTCGGCGTTCAAAACGGTGAAGCCGCGCGTTTGCAATTCGGGCGCCAGCCACGCGCGCTTGTGGAGCAGGTCGGCGGATATGTTTTCAATCCCGATTTCTAGAACCAGTTCCATCGCGGCAATCAGCCCGACGAGGCCGAGCAGGTTTTGCGTGCCGGCCTCGAATTTCACGGCGCCGGGGCGGAAGACGATTTTCTCCTGCGCCACAAAATTCGGGTTGCGCACATTGTGCCAGCCGTAAATTGGCGGGTTCAATTTTTCCTGAAGTTCGCGCCGGACGTAAAAAATCCCCGCCGCGCACGGGCCGAGCAGCCATTTGTGCGCGTCGGCGGCCAGAAAATCCACATGCTCCACGGTCGTCGGAAACGCGCCGAGCGTCTGGATGGCGTCGAGGCAGAACAGAATGCCGCGTTCGCGCAGAAATTTTCCGATGGCGCCGATTTCAATCCGAAAGCCGCTGATGAAATGGCAGGACGCGAGCGCGACGAGCTTGGTGTTTTCGTCCACCTGGCCCGTCACGTCGCGTGTCCGGAGAATTCCGAGGTTGCGAATGTTGAGCAGGCGGACTTCGACGCCGTGTTCCGCGAGCGCCATCCACGGATAAACGTTCGAGGGATAATCGTCGTGATAGATGAGGATGTTGTCGCCGCGACGAAGTTTCAAACCGGCGGCGACAAAGCTCAAGCCGAGCGAGGTCGGACCGACGAGCGCGATTTCATCGGGCTGGCAGTTCAGCAATCGTGCGCCGAGTTTCCGTGCGTCGTCGAGGCGCGAGAGCATGAAGGCCTCCTGATCGCCAAGCGTGGATTGTTCGGCGCAACGGGAAATGGCATCGGCGACGCGGCGCGGCAGCGGGCAGACGCCGGCGTGCGCGAGGAAAATTTTGTCGCGCGCGGCGGGGAATTCGCGCCGGCGCAAATCCTCGTCCGCAAGAATTTCAGCAAGTGTCACGTGGCGAAGTTAATGCGCGGCCGTCCGGCGCGCAAAGCGGAATTAAAAATGGCTCCAGGAATTTACCTGGTTGAAATAACCGGTATAAAATTGGATGACCTTGTAGCTGACTATCAGCGCGACGGCAAAATACACGAGGCGCGGCCCCCATTGCGCGGCGAGTTGAAGTTTGTGGGTGCCTTCCTCTTGATAATAAACGTGCAGCCGCCGCAGGGTTTCGTCCAGCTTGCCGCTCATTTCGCCGCTGACGTAAAGGCTCGCAAAGGATTCGGGAAAAATGCGGGACGATTGGATGAGTTCGGAAGGCGTCCGGCCGGCGGCGAATTCCGGTTTCCACGCGGCAACGGTCCGGCGCAAGGCGGGCGAGGCGCTCGCGGTCGCCGACAACGGCCAGGCTTCCACGATGCCCACACCTGCGTTGATGAGTGCTTCCAAGGCCGCCGCCAGCCGGGACAACGCGAGAAAACGGCGGGCGGTCCCCAAAAGCGGAAAGAAACGCAGGAATGATTCAATGAGCGAGCGCCATTTTTCGCCGTGTTTGCTTTGCATGGCATAAATCAACAGCGCGACGGCGGCGTAAAGCGGCGAAAGAAAGAGCGCGGCCCGGACCAGCAGCCAAACCAAATTGGCGCTGAAATGTGATGAGCCAAACGGCGAAGCGAACGGAATGATGACCAGGAAAACAAGGGCGGCAAAATGAATCAGAATGGCAGGGTAAATGAGCTGGGCAATCATCTGTTTCGTCAGGCTGGCGCGGTTGTTGTAATACTCGGCGAGGAGGCGAAAACAGGAATCAAGGCGGCCGCTGCGTTCGCCGGCTTCAATCAACGACAGGTCGAACTCGGGCAGCCAGTCCGCGTGCCGCAGGCTTTCGGAAAGCGTCTTGCCCCTGGCGAGTTCATCCAAAAAATGCTGGAGCGGCGCGCGAAAATAGCGGCCCGGCGGATTGCGTTTGATTTGCTCCAGCGCGGCCGTGACGCCGATGCCGGCGGCGGTGAGTTGCGCCAGCTGGTGATAAAATTCGGAGCGCTGCGTCAGATGTCCCGGCGTGATAATCACAGTTGAGAGACGTTTGAGTTGAGAGTTGAGGCCGCCATTTGTCGCTCAACTTTCAACTCGAAATCCTTTCAACCCACCCTACGCGGCGACGCGGTCGAGGCTGGCTTTGAGGTCGCGCTTGCTTTTCGCGCCGACCATTTGTTCGGCGACCTGTCCCTTGTTGATCAACAGCAAGGTGGGAATCGCGCGGATGCCATATTCGGCGGCGAGCGACTGGTGCTCGTCAATGTTGACCTTGCCGATTTTGACCTTGCCGTCGTATTCGTCGGCGAGTTCGTCGAGCAGCGGCGCAATCATTTTGCACGGGCCGCACCATTCGGCCCAGAAATCCACGAGCACGGGCGTGGTGGATTGGAGGGCTTCTTTTTCAAAATTATCCCGGGTCAAGTTGACAATGAGTGGGGAGGCCATAGGTTAAAATCAGACGATAAAATGTTCCGGTTTATTCTCCGATCGAAATTCCAAACATGAGATAAAGCACGCTGCCAACGGCGAACAGCGCGGCGACCATGGCGGAAATCGCCAGGATTTTATCGAGCGTGCCGATGGTCGGCGCGGCCGCAGGAGCGGCGGCGCGCTGGGAAACGGGAGCGGAGCGCGCCTGGGCTACGGGCGCGGCAGCGGAGCGCGGCGCGCCCGGCCTAGCGGTTGAAAGTCCGCCGGCGGACGGCATTGGCATGGCGCTGGGCGCGCCGGTCGGCCCGCCGGGCGGCAGCGTCGGCAGTTTGATGGTCGGCGCGGCCGTCGGCTTGGGCGGCAAATTGATGCGGACGGTTTCTTTTTTGGGCTGGACCCTGCCGGTGGATTTTTTCATCGGCGGTACTGCACCGCCGGGGATACCGGGATTGGCTGGAGGAATATCGGCCATAGCTTTTTGGTCACCCAAGATAAACGGCGACTGGCGGCTGTCAAATTTAATTCTGAAACAAAATAGAAACGAACACGAAAAACGCAATCGCGCGTGTCAGGTTTTTTCCTCGATCAATTCACGCCGGGCGCCTCCGAGCAATTGTTCAACGAAGCTGGTCGAATAAACGCCGCGCCGGAAATTCGGGTCCTGCATGATGGCCTGCTGGAAGGAAACGGTCGTCTTGACGCCGGTGATCATGAATTCGGAGAGCGCGCGGTTCATGCGGTCCAGCGCCTCGCGCCGGTCCTTGCCGGTCGTGATGAGCTTGCCGATCATCGAGTCGTAGGTCGGCGGAATCGTGTAGCCGGCATAGGCGTGCGTGTCCACGCGCACGCCGCGTCCGCCGGGCTGATAATACATTTCGATGCGGCCGGGGCTGGGCCGGAATTCATCAAACGGATCCTCGGCGTTGATGCGGCATTCAATCGCATGGCCGGTGATTTCGATGTCGCTTTGCGAATGCTGGAGCGATTCGCCCGCCGCGATCAAAATCTGGTAGCGCACCAGGTCAATGCCCGTGACCTCCTCGGTGACGGGATGCTCGACCTGGATGCGTTTGTTGACTTCGAGGAAATAAAAATTGCCGTCGTTGTCCACGATGAACTCGACGGTGCCGGCGTTCGTGTAACGCGCGGCCTCGGCGATTTTCACGGCGGCCTTGCCGATTTTGTCGCGCAACTTGCGAAATTTGCTCTCAAGCAGCGGCGACGGCGATTCCTCAATCAATTTCTGGTTGCGGCGCTGGACGGAGCAATCACGTTCGCCCAGGTGAATGATGTGGCCTTTCTGATCGCCGAGAATCTGGATTTCGATGTGATGCGGGTTCTCGATGAATTTTTCGATATAGACGCCGGAATTGCCGAAGGCCTTTTCCGCCTCGGTGCGCGCAGTGTGATAGCCTTTGACGAGGGAAATGTCGTTGTGCGCCACGCGCATTCCGCGTCCGCCGCCGCCAGCCACGGCCTTGATGATGACCGGATAGCCGATGCGTTTGGCGATGACCAGTGCGTCTTTTTCGTTTTCGACGACGCCTTCCGAACCGGGCGGCGTCGCCACGCCGGCTTTTTTGGCGAGCGCGCGGCTGACGGCCTTGTCCGCGAGCGCCTGCATCGCGCGCGGACTGGGGCCGATGAAGCGGATGTTGCAGCTTTCGCAGACTTCCGCGAAATGCGCGTTCTCGGAAAGAAAACCGTAGCCGGGATGAATCGCATCCACGTCCGCGATTTCCGCCGCGCTGACGATGCGGTCAATGCGCAGGTAACTCTCTGCCGCCGGCGCCTTGCCGATGCAAATCGCCTCGTCCGCGAGCTGAACGTGCATGGAATTGGCGTCCACTTCCGAATAAACAGCCACGGTGCGGATGTTCAATTCCTTGCAAGCGCGGATGATGCGGACGGCGATTTCTCCGCGGTTGGCGACCAGAATTTTTTCAAACATGAGCGTTCAATGAAAGCAAACGGTTGTGCTGCCGCCGTTTCAGTTTGGACGAACTTTGAACAAGGGCTGGCCGAATTCCACCGGCTTGCCATTTTCGACCAGAACCTGGGTGACAACGCCTTTGACCTCCGCTTTGATTTCGTTCATTACTTTCATGGCTTCGATGATGCAAACCACCGTGTCGGCGTTGACTTCCGTTCCGACGTCAACATAGTTTCCAGCTTCGGGCGACGGCGCACGATAGAAAGTGCCGATCATTGGCGACTTGATGTCTATTTCACCCGTCGTTGCTGGTTGCGGCGACGCGGCAGCGGGTGCAAGGGCCACGGGTGGCAAAACCGGAACGACGTTTGTAATGGCAGGCTCGTCGTATTGAACTGTCGGCGCACCACCATTCAAACCGCGCTTCAATCTGATTTTTGAATCCTGCCGCTCTAATTCGAACTCCGTGATGGCGTTCTTCTTCATCAAATCAATGATGGCTTTGATGTCTTTTAAGTCCACGGCGCGTTTTCGTTAAAGTGAATTCAATTAACCCAAATAACGAGCCGAAATCGGCTTCGTTAAAATCTGGTTACAGTTTATTGTTCGGTGATGCCACCGTCAAGAATCAAAATCGGGAAAATTTTTGACACAATAAAATCATCAAAATTAGAGTAAAAAATGACAATTTAATTGATTCATTTGAAATCTTTAACGTCAACGGCAGCTTCCAGCCCCAAAATGTATGATTTCTGTCCAAAGCCAGTAATTTGTCCACGGCAAACTGGCGCGATCAATGATTTGTGACGGAATTCTTCGCGGGCGTGGACGTTTGAAAGATGAATTTCAATCGTCGGGACGCCGCTGGCGGCAATCGCATCCCGCAGCGCAATGCTCGTATGCGTGTAGGCGGCGGCGTTGATTACAATCACGTCAAACTTTCCCTTGGCCTGTTGAATCCAGTCCACCAATTCGCCTTCGAGATTGGATTGTCGGAAATCAACCTCCACCTTCAATTCGGCGGCGCGCTGGCGGACTTTGGCTTCGATGTCCGCGAGAGTCGTGCGCCCATAGATTTCCGGCTCGCGCTGGCCCAGCAGATTCAAATTCGGGCCGTTGAGAAATAGAATCTTCATTTGCGGTCGGAAAGTTAATTGGCCACCGCCGGCTTGTCCATTTGATTTCCCGACAGTCCGAGCAGGCATCCCAGCAAGGTGAAGGCCGTCCAGGCCGAAGCCGGAATATAAAGCCCGAACTCGCCGACGCCTTGAATGAACCAGCCAAGCAATCCAAGAAACATGGCCAACACGATTGGATTGCCGGCGCGCCAGATTTTTCTTCCGGCAGTTGTCAGCGCGGAAAAAATCCAGGCAGCGTAAAAAATTCCGCCGGGAATTCCCGAATCCGAAAATTGTTCAAGATAATCGTTGTGGGTGAGGCGCGCCATTTCCGCTTCCGGCGATTTGATTTCCGCGTAAGGCTTTTGGAAGGTTCCCGGCCCGGTTCCGAATAACGGATTTGCCAGCGTCGTTTGTGCCGCCGCGCGCCAATAATCGAACCGCGCGACCAGGCTCGTCGCGCCTTTGGCAAAATAATGGTGGAAGCGAACCGCAAAAATTCCCAATCCCAAAATGGCGATGAGGGCGACCGCCGCGATTTTCAATCTCAACGGCCAGCGTAATCGCAGCAAACACAAGCCGCCCAGCCCGATGGCAATCAGCCATCCGAATTTTGAGCCGGTCCAGAAAAATCCCGCGCCGCCGAGGAAAAGCGACAGCGCCAGCGCGGCGATTCGGATGGGTGACTTCATCTTTTTCGTAAAGCCGAAGGCGAGCACGAGCGAAACCGGAAGCAGCAGCAAAATCACCCCGGCCAGCGCGTTTGAATAAACCATTGTGCCGCTGACGCGGCCTTCGCCAAGCCGTTTGAGGAGTTCAGGGTTCGCCATGTCCACGCCATTTGTGGTGGTGATGCTGCCGTCTCGTTTCATTTCCAGAACCATTTCCGGCGGAAGATTGGTCCAATGCTCACGCTCGCCTTCGACGAGCATTTGGCGGGTTTGGGGATATTCAAAAAGCCGCTGGTCAATGGCGCGAACCAGACAAAGCGTGAATGCGGCCAAAATTCCAATCAACAGAAAATTGAGCGCCCGTCCGCTTCCAAAAAGAAACGCACCGAGGAAATAACAGGCGACGCAGCCGGCAAATTGCCAAAGCGTCGTTTCAGTCAAATTCGGGGCAACAGTGTTTGTCGCGGAAAACAACTGCCAGCCGAACCAGAGCAGCGGCAACAGCCAGGGCCATTTGGTTTGCGGCCAGCGGGGTTTTTTTGTGAAAACCAGAATCGCGCCGACGATGACGAGCGGGAACAAAATCCAATTTGCCCAATGCGTCGGCCAAGCGTCAATCCAGAATTCGGAAAATGAATTTGGCGTTTCGATTTTGCTGTCGAGAATGACCGGATTGCCGAATTTCAAAATGGCAAGGCCGAGAAAAAGTCCGAACGCGAGCGCGTAAGTTTCCCGCGCAGTGATTTTTTGTTCAGACTTCATTTGCGGAAGTTTGTCCGCACGCGGCTAAAAATGCAATTTCAGCAAACCGACCTCGAGGGCGAGGGATTCCTGCACGTTGGAGTGCAGCAGCCGCTGCGTCTGCTCCAGCGTCTGCAAATTTTCAAGCGCCTGACGCGGCGAAATTCTTTTGGCAACGGTTTCCGCGCCGGGAATTTTCGGAAATTTCAGCAAATCTTTCCCGGCGGCCAGCGTGTGCAGCCAGATGTCGCGCAGCCACCATTGGACGAGCAGCAGCAAATCGGCGCGGTGGCGGCGATATTCGGCTTCGATGGCGGCGGCCAGCTCGCCCTCCCATTTGTCGCGCAAATCCTTTTCCACGTCGTCGTATTTTTCGAGCGGCGAGCGGGCGGCCAGCGATTCACCCGCGCGCGCGCGAATTTCACCGAGCTTTTGGAGCAGCGCGTCGAGCAGGCGGTAACGGCCGAGCAGACTTTTTTGTTCCGACGCGGCCAGCGCGCCGAATTTTTCCAGCCATTCCGCTTCGGCGGGATTCAGTTCGCGTTTGTCGTCGCCGGAAAAATTCAGACGCAGGCAGCGCGACAAAATGGTTTCCAAAAGCCGCTGCGGTTCGGTTGAAAGCAGAATCAAAACGGAATTCGGCGGCGGCTCTTCCAGCGTCTTCAAAAAGGCATTTGCCGCCTGCGGATTCAAGCGGTCGGCGCCGGCGATGACGGCAACCTTGTGTTCGGCTTCCGTCGGCTTGAGCTGGATTTGCTGCATCAATTCGCGCGTCTGCTCGACGGTGATGACGCGCGACTTGGATTCGGGCCGCGCCCAATGGATGTCGGCGTGCGTGTCGTTTTCAATTTTCCGGCAACTCAAACATTCGTCGCAGCAATCGGTTGCTGCGCCGCCAATTTTGACCGGATTTTGACAATTCAAAGTTTTCGCCAGCGTGCGCGCGAGCAATTCCAGTTCGTCCAGCCGGTCGCCGGCGAACAAATAAGCGTGGCCGAGCCGTCCGCAGGCGAGCGAGCGCTGGAGCAATTGCACTGCCTGCGTTTGTCCGGCAAAGTTTTTGAAGGCCATCGCGATCCAGTTTGCGGATAATCCGGTCGAATTCAAGTTTTCTGAACCCGGCTCTCAACCCGGCGGTTTCCCCAAACTTTCAATGTGCCGGACGACCAGCGCCGTCCAGCCGGTTTGGTGGCTCGCGCCGAGGCCCCGGCCGGTTTCGCCGTGAAAATATTCGTTGAACAAAACTAGTTCGCGCCAGTGCGGGTCTTTGGCCCAGCGCTCGTCGTCGCCGGCAAACGGGCGGCGGCCGTTTTGGTCCGGCAGAAAAATCCCCGCCACGCGCCGCGATAATTCCCGCGCGACTTCGTCGAGCGTCAGCCATTGGCCGGAGCCGGTCGGACATTCGGCCTTGAGATTGTCGCCGTAGAAATGGTGGTAGCGTTCCAGCGCCTCGATGAGGAGATAATTCACTGGCAGCCAGACCGGACCGCGCCAGTTCGAATTGCCGCCGAACAGCCCGGTGTTCGACTCGCCCGGTTCATAATCCACGCAATGCGCCTGGCCGCCGGCGTCAAATTCATACGGATGCTGCAAATGAAATTTTGAAACGGAACGGATGCCGTGCGGCGAAAGAAATTCGTTTTCGTCGAGCAGGCAGCGCAACACGCGCTCGAGCCGGTCGCGCGAGGGAATCGCAATCAACCGGCGCCCGCCGGCGTGTTCGCAATGCGTGATGTGCTGGCATAAATCCTTGCGATGCTCCAAAAACCACGCCAGCCGTTTGCTGAAGCCGGGCAATTTCCGGACCGTTTCCTCGTCGAAAATTTCCGCCGCGATGAGCGGCAACAGGCCGACGAGCGAGCGCGTCTTCAGCGGCACGCTCGCGTGGTCGAACCGGATTTGATCGTAATAAAAACCATCCGTTTCGTCCCACAAACCGGAGCCGCCGAGCGTGTTCATCGCATCGGATATCTGCACAAAGTGTTCGAGGAACTTGGAAGCCATGTCGCCGTAGGCCGGATGGATGCGGTCGCCGTCGCGCGCGAGTTCGAGCGCCATGCCCAGCATGGTCGCGCAGAAAAACGCCATCCACGCCGTGCCGTCGGCCTGTTGCAGCGTGCCGCCGGTGGGCAGCGGCTTGGAACGGTCGAACACGCCGATGTTGTCGAGGCCGAGAAAGCCGCCGGAAAAAAGGTTCCGGCCATGCACGTCCTTGCGGTTGACCCACCAAGTAAAATTGAGCAGCAGCTTTTGAAAAACGCTTTCGAGAAAATCGCGGTCGCGTTCGCCCGGTTTGCCGGAGATTTTATAGACCCGCCACGCCGCCCAGGCATGCACCGGCGGGTTCACGTCGTCGAACGCAAATTCGTAGGCCGGCAACTGGCCGTTCGGGTGCATATACCATTCGCGCAGGAAAAGCACGAGCTGCTGCTTGGCAAATTCCGGGTCAATGCGCGAAAACGGAATCATGTGAAACGACAAATCCCACGCGGCGAACCACGGGTATTCCCACTTGTCCGGCATCGAAATCACGTCGGCGCTGTAGACGTGTTTCCAGTCGCAATTGCGGCCCTGCGCGCGGCCCGCGGGCGGCGGCGGAAATGCCGGGTCGCCCTTCAGCCAGTCTTCGACGATGTAATGGTAAAATTGTTTCGACCAAAGCAGCCCGGCGTAACCCTGGCGCACCACGTTGCATCCGGCAGCGGTGACTTTGGCCGGGCACGCGGCGGAATAAAATTCATCCGCCTCCTGAACGCGCGCCGCAAAAATCTTGTCGAACGCCGCGCCGAACAATTCTTGCGGCACTTCCTTTTCGGCGAACAAGCGGAGTTTCAGCGTTTGCGAGCCGCCGGCGGGAATCATCAGCGTGTAATGCGCGGCGGCCTTCGTTCCAATATTTTCCGGATTAACAGCTTCCTGCCTTCCGTGAACGAGCTGTTCGTGAAAAGCGTCCTTCACAAAAACATTTTCCGTGCCGACGCCCCACAATCGTTTCATGTTGGTTTCATTTTCCGTGAACCACAACGGCGGCTGGCTGCTGTCGGGCGCAATGTCGATCGCGAGCCGGAAGTTGCCCAGCGTTTGGTGGCTGGCGGAAATAAATTTTCCGTCCTTGCCGCCGCGCAATTGCGGCTGCGAACTACAGCTTTCGTGCGTGCTGCCCCACGACCAGCAATTGCGGAACCAGAGCGTCGACAGCAAATGCAGCGTGGCCGCGTCCGGCCCGCGATTGGCCACGGTCAAGCGGATCAAAATGTCGTCCGGCGAATTTTTCGCATATTCGGCAAAGACGTCAAAGTAGCGGTTTTCGTTGAAGATGCCCGTGTCAATCAGTTCAAACTCCGGGTCGCTTTTCCCGCGCCGCCGGTTTTCCGCGACGAGTTGCGCATAGGGAAATTCGGCCTGTGGATATTTGTAAAGCGCCTTCAAGTAGGAATGCGTCGGCGTCGAATCCAGATAGAAATATTGTTCCTTCACGTCTTCGCCGTGATTGCCCTCGGAGTTGGTGAGGCCGAACAAACGCTCCTTCAAAATCGGGTCTTTGCCGTTCCACAAGGCGACCGCGAAACAAAGCCGGCATTCGCGGTCGGTGATGCCGAGCAGGCCGTCCTCGCCCCAGCGATACGCGCGGCTGCGCGCGTGGTCGTGCGGAAAATAATCCCAGCACGTCCCGTCCGCCGAATAATCCTCGCGCACCGTGCCCCATTGCCGCTCGCTCAAATACGGCCCCCAGCGCTTCCAGTTGGCGGTGCGTTTGGCGTCGGCTGCGAGACGTTCCTGTTCGGCATTCATGATCAGTGGAGGAAATTTGCTCCTGTTCGACATTAGACCTTACGCGAGCGAAAACAATCAAGAGATTTTCTTCAAGCGCACCACGTAAGCGCCGTCCACTTTGTCCGTAAACGGAAGCAGTTCGCGCTCGGATTCCAGTTGGAAATTTTCGTGTTCGCGCAAAAATTCTTTCACGACTTCGGAATTTTCCTCCGGCTCCAAACTGCAGGTGCTGTAAATCAAAACGCCGCCGGACTTCAATTTCGTCGCGGCGAGTTGAAGCAAATCCAGTTGCGCCTTTTGCAACCGTGAAATTTCCTCCGGCGAAATCCGCCAGCGCAAATCCACGCGGCGACGCAGGACGCCGGTGTTGGAGCAGGGAGCGTCGAGCAAAATCCGGTCGAATTGCGAATTGCGAATCGCCAATTGCGAATTTGAAATTGTCTCCACGCAAGTCACGCCGAGGCGCTGGCAATTTCCTCGAACCAGCTTCAATCGCTCTTCTGAAATGTCGCAGGCGACAATTTTGCCGGTGTTGTTCATTTGCTGCGCGATGAAAGTGGTTTTGCCGCCGGGCGCGGCGCACAAATCCAAAATGGTTTCGCCGGGTTGCGCGCCGAGTTCGCGCGGCGCGAGCAGCGTGCCGGGGTCTTGAAGGTAAAACCAGCCGTCGCGAAAACTCGCCAGCGAAACCAGCGGCGGATGCGATTTCAATTCAAAGACCAGATTTTCCTCAAGCCAGTCGCGCCGGACAAAATCATATTCGACATTTTCCTCGCGCCATTTCTCGAGCAAATGACCGGCATCGTTTAATTCGGAGGGACGAGCTATACGAATCCCTGATTTGTCGCCGGAAGCTTGGGACTCGTGGAACTCATCCCTCCGAAATTTCAGCGTATTGACACGAGCGAAAGTTTTCGGCGGCGTGTTGTTCCATTCGAGCAACTGCGCCGTTTTTTCCACGCCAAAATGCTTTTGCCATCTTTCCACGAGCCATGGCGGGTGGGAAAACCCGACCGCCGGATCGGAAGCTTTCAATTCAGCGAGCAGTTTTTTTGTCTCGTCAAACTCGCGCAAATAGCCGCGCAACAGGGCGTTCACAAATCCGGCCTGCTGGCCCAAGCCGCTCTGTTTGGCGAGTTCGACAGTTTCGTGGACGGCGGCGTGCGGCGGAATTTTGTCGAGGCAAAAGATTTGATAAAGGCCGAGGCGCAGCAAATTTTGCAGCGCGAATCTTTGTTCGCGCCCGTCGGTTTTGCGCGCGATGAGCCAGTCCAGCGTGGCCTGCCGGCGGACGATGCCATAAACGATTTCCTGGCAAAGCCCGCGGTCGGCGAACGAAAGTCGCGCACTGGCCAGCGCGGTTTCGAGCAGGTCTTCGACGAATTCACCGTTTGCGCGCCGCCGCCCCAAAATTTGCGCTGCAATTTGTCTTGGATTTTGTTCGTTCACCGCGTTTAATGAAGCGATTGTGACTCCATGACGGGAAAAATACGATTTAATTATGAAAGAAGAATTCGAAAAACTGGCGGCGGCGGGAAAAATTGAAGGACGTCACGTCGGGCCGCTCACGCAACTCGTCGAGAGCGGCTGCTGCTCGCACCGCAGTTGGGGCTTCGGCAAAATCAAGGCGGTGGACACGGTGTTCGCGCGTTTCACGATTGATTTTCCGGGCAAGCCGGGGCACACGATGGATTTGTCCTTCGCCGCCGATTTGCTCAAGCCAATTCCGAAGGACCACATTCTCGCGCGCAAGGCCAACGACCTCGAAGCCGTCCGCCAGCTCGCCGCGCATCATCTCGATTTGATCAAACTGGTTTTGAACAGCTACGGCGGCAGGGCGACGGTGGACCAAATCCAGCAGGCGCTCGTGCCGGACGTGATTCGCGACGACTGGAAAAAATGGTGGGAAACCGCCCGGCGCGAAATGAAACGGGACGGCCACTTCATCGTGCCGCTGAAAAAAACCGATCCGGTCGTTTTTCAGACGCAGGAAACCTCGCTGCAAGACCGTTCGCTCGCCGATTTCCGCGCGGCGAAGGGCTTGAAGGCGCGCGTCGCGGTCGTCGCCGAAATCCTGAAGGTCGCCTCCGATTTGCCGGACAAGCAAACGGCGGCGAACGAAATCATTTCCGCGCTGAACGCGGACATCACATCACACCAGCGCACGCAACCGGCGGTCGCGTTGGAGGCGATTTTCGCGCGTGACGAATTGCGTCACGCCGCCGGGCTGGAACCGGTCGCGGGCGAAGTCACCGACGCGCAAGTCTGGTTGCAGGACAACGTCAGGTTCGGGCAGGTCATGGAATTGATTCCCGCCGCGAAACATCATCGCGCGCTGGAAAGTTTCCGGCAGGCCAACCCCGACCGCTGGCAGGAGATTTTGCGCGGCTCGCTGAACCTCGTTTCCGCGAAGCTCGCCAAGGAATTTTCCAGCCTGCTCATCGCGCAGGGCAAGCTGGATTCGCTCAAGGAAACGCTCGCGCGCCACATCAACCAGCACACGGCCAGCAGCGAACTGCTGCTGTGGTTCGGCCGCGACCGCACCGAGGATTTCGTGGACATCCTCGGCCCGGAAGTTTTCCGCGCCATGCTCACCGCGATGGAACGCGACCAGTTCAACGAAAAACGCTCGAACCGCCTGCGCGACTTCATTCTCGAAGACCAGGAACTCCTCGGCGAACTCACCGCGAGCGCCGACATCGAAGTCATCAAGGACTTGACCCGCGCGCTGCAACTGTCGCCCGTGTTCGACGACATGGACAAGCGCTCGCTGCTCGCGCGGCTCGTCAAGGCGCATCCCGCCGTCCAGTCGCTCATCACCGGCGAGCAGACCCGGCAGGATTCAACGCTGCTCGTTTCGTGGGACAGCCTCGAACGCCGCCGCGCCGAGTATCAAGAACTCGTGCAGAAAAAAATCCCGGCCAACTCGAAGGAAATCGCCATCGCGCGCAGCTACGGCGATTTGCGCGAGAACCATGAATACAAGGCCGCGAAGGAAATGCAAAAAGTCCTCATGCGCCGCAAGGAGGAACTCGAGTCGCAACTCGCCCGCGCGCGCGGCATGGATTATTCAAACGTGAAAACCGACGCCGTCAACATCGGCACCATGGTCCAAGCCATGAATCTCGAAACGAACCAGTCCGAATCGTTCACCATCCTGGGCGCGTGGGATTCCGATCCCGACAAGGGCGTCATCAGCTACCTCACGCCCGTCGGCCAGGCGCTGCTCAACCACAAGGTCGGCGACGAGGTGGAATTTGAACTGCACGGCGCCAAACGCCGCCATCGCATCGAAAAGATTGACGCGGCGAAAATAGAGATTCCCGTTGCGACTCCCGCCCTGACCGAGCCGGTTCCGGCGCAGGCTTGATTTCAAAAGGTTCAAAGGCGCGAAGAGAAATTCTTCGCGCCTTTTTGATTAGAAAACCCATTCCACGCCGCCGCTGACGGTGTTGGCCTGATAATCTTCGATGGTGCGGCTGGAGAGCGAGCGTTCGTATTTGTATTCGCCGAAAAGTTTCAGCCACTTCGTCAGATTTTTTTCAGCGCGCAGCGTCACGTCCACGCGCGTGATGTCGGCCTGGTTCGGGTTGGGATAATCGTATTGCGCCGCGTCCGCGGCGGCCCTGGCGTTCCAGGTTTTGGCCTGATAATCCAGTTCCTCGGAGCAGCCGTAGCGGTAGTAATTGAAAAATCCCGCGCTGTTGTCCTCGCTGTATTCAAAATCCACCTTGGAATCGCTGCTCCAGCGGCGTTGCGCGTCCCAATAATATCGTGATTGCAATTCGACGTGCTGGCGGACGTCCCAGCGCGTCGTGCTGGGAATCGCCGTGCCGTCCGCGGTCGTTTCCGGTTGTGAGTCATAGCGCTGCCCATAGACTTCGTAGCTCAAGCTCAATTCCGAGCGGCGGCCGTAGTCGTGGCCAAGGGTGAATTTGGGGCCGAAGCGCGTGTAACTGAAATCGTTTCCGGGAATGGCCAGAAACTGCCGCGTCACGTCCGGCTCCAGTTGCAGCCACCAGTTGGTGTGAAAATCGCGGCGCAGGAACGGCTGTAGCGCCAGCGTATGCCCCGCAATCTTCGCCGGCGCACCCTGGACATTTTCCTCGCTGGCCAAATCCACGACCATCCCCTCGTAGGCGTAAAGCGCGAGCGCGCCGACCGTCCAGTCGGGCGCGATTTTCTTCCGCGTGTCGAACGCCGCCGTCCAGAGGTCTTCGTGGCCGATGGTGGGATTATTCCAGTAAAGCGAGTCATAGCCATTGATGAGAAAAAAGTTCTGCCAGCCGCTGGCGGAGAATTTGAAAAAATCCGCGTTCACGCCCGTGAGCAGGAATCCGCTGCCGCCGGACGGGGTATGGGTCAGAAAAACATTATCCTTGTAGCCGAGGCCGGTCGTGATGACGACGTTTTCGTTCCAGTTTGTCGGATTGATTTCGGAAGCGAACGCGCGAGGGGAAATTGCCGGAAGGAAGAGAATGAAAAAAAGGCCAGGCAGCTTCTTCAGCCGCCCGGCCTGATTGACAAATCTGGTGAACATTTGTTCCGGCGATTAGAGCCGAATCTGTTTCACCTGGTCAACGGCATTTTGCGTGTCAGCCTGCACGTCGCTCTGGACCTGCTGGACTTGCGCCTGCACTTCCTGTTGCACCTGCTCCGTGTCGGCTTGAACCGCCTGCACGTTTTGCTGCACGGTGTCGTTGACGGCCGCAACTTGTTCATTCGCGGTTTCCTGCGCGGCGGACAACTCCGTCTGCGCCTGCGATTGAACCGTGCTCGCGTCCGTCTGCGCGTTGTTGGCCAGCGTTTGCGCCTGCGAAGTACCAGGCAGCGACGCCGTCACCGCGCCGGACAAGGTTGCGGAGCTTGACCCGTTCAAGGTCAGACTGCCTTGCGACGCAGCCGATGAAAGCAACGTGGAACCCGACACAGCCGTATTGACCGCGTTGCCCGCCACGTTTCCGCCGACCGTCGCCGCACTTGAACCGGAGACCGCCGTCGTGCCACCGGACGAAGTGAGAGCGGCATTACCCGACGCATTGCCGGAAATCGCCACACCGGCAACGCAAATTCCCAGACAGCCCGCCCCGATTGCCCCGGCTAACAGCAGAGTTTTTGTTATTTTCATAATTTTCCTTTCGTTTTTCTCCGGCGCGTTGAATTGCGCCAGCCGCTCCCTCCTAGCTTGAATGATGCCAGGGGTTCCATGAGCCAGATTGAAGGGGCGTGGGTGACAACTTTGTTGATTGCGGCCTCCTGCCGGTTGGATGGTTTGCAAAGTGTGGCAAGTTTGTTACCTGAAAGCTGGCCAGTTCGTTGCCACGAAGAACAATTCAACTTGCAAAATCCGAAGGCTGAAATGCAGTCACGCCTTTTATTCTTGATGGGGATGCAGACCAAATTGAGCCAGTTTTTCGCGCAGCGTCATGCGTGAAATGCCCAGCCAGCGCGCGGCCAAAGATTGATTGCCGCGGGCCAGTTCGATGGCGCGGCTGATAAGAATGCGCTCGGTGGTTTCGTGCAGGCGCGCATAGGCATCGGTCAATTCGCCGCGCTGCGCCGCAGCCAGCAATTCTTCCGCGTAGGTTAGGAGCGGTTTTTCCGCGGAAGACACCGGCGGATTTATTTTGGCCAGCGCCGCGCGGACATGTTCGACGCTGATGGTGTAACTCCGCGCCAGCAACAGCATCTTGCGCGTGACGTTTTCCAGTTCGCGCACGTTGCCCGGCCAGGATTGCGCCTGCAGGAATTCCACCGCGTCCGGGTGAATGGCGGGATTTTCCACGCTGAACTCGGCGGCGTATTTCTGCAAAAAGAACCGGATGAGGTCCGGAATGTCCTCCTTGCGCTCGCGCAAGGGCGGCAGATTGAGCACCACGACGCTGATGCGATAATACAGGTCCTCGCGAAAATGGTTTTCCTTGATGGCCGTTTCCAAATCGCGATGCGTCGCGGCGATGACGCGCACATCCACAGGAATGGTTTCCTTGCCGCCGAGCCGTTGCAGGTTTTTTTCCTGCAACACGCGCATCAATTTGACCTGCGTGCCGGGCGTCATGTCGCCGATTTCATCGAGAAAAATGGTTCCGTGATCGGCCTGCTCGAAACGCCCGATGCGACGGGATTCCGCGCCGGTGAACGCGCCGCGTTCGTGGCCGAACAATTCGCTTTCCAGCAAAGTTTCCGGAATCGCGGCGCAATTGATGGCGACGAACGGCGCGGCGGCGCGGTCGCTGTGCTGGTAAATTGCGCGGGCGATGAGTTCCTTGCCGGTGCCGGTCTCGCCGCGAATCAAAACGCCGACGGGCTTGGCGGCAATGCGGCCGATTTCCTTGTAAATGGACTGCATGGCGCGGCTGTTGCCGACGATGGCGTCGCGCGCCGGTCCGGTCTCGCCGATTTGCACCGGCTCGGTCATGAGCCGGCTGGCGGCGACGGCCTGCTCGACGAGCGTCAGCAGTTCCGGCATTTCAAACGGCTTGACGAGATAATCGTAAGCCCCGGATTGCGTCGCTTCGATGGCGGATTCGGTCGTGCCATGCGCGGTCATCATCAAAATCGGCAGCCGCGGCCGGGCGGCATGCAGTTCGCGCACGAGTTCCAGCCCGTTTAATCCCGGCAACTTCAAATCCGTGACGACGACATCAAATGAATCCGTTTTGGCGCGGGCCAATCCGGCGTCGCCGGTCATTTCAACCGCGGCTTCATAGCCTTCGTCGGCCAGCACGCGGCGCAAGGAGGCGACGATGGCGGAATCGTCCTCGACGAGCAGGATTTTTGCGGGCGATTTCATGATTTATGCAGGGGAAGAATAATGCCGAACGTGGTGCCGATGCCAGCCTGGGTTTGATACTGGAGCGCACCCTGATGTTTTTCAACGATGCGCGCGGCGATGGGCAGGCCGAGGCCGGTCCCAAAATCTTTCGTCGTGAAAAATGGATCGAACAGCCGCTTTTCCGCTTCCGGCAAAATTCCTTTGCCCGTGTCGCTGACTTCCAAAATCACCACGTCCGCCGGCCGGTCATTGAGCCGTTTTTCATCGCGGCGCGCGCGCAAAGTCACGGTTCCATTTTCGCCGATGCTGTCGGCGGCGTTGCGGATCAAGTTGATCAAAACCTGTTTCAACTGCTGCAGATCAACGCGGATTTGCGCGGGGGCAACCCCGTTCAACACGAGTTTGATTTTGGATTTTTCAAGTTCAGGCTCCATCAAGGTGTGCGCTTCGCGCAACGGCTGTTCGGCGGGGACGACGGTGAATTGCGGCTCGGACGGACGCGCGAACTGCAAGAAATCCCTGACGATGCGTTCGAGCCGGCTGATTTCGGCGCTGATGATTTCGGCGTCGGCAAATTCCGGCGTGCCGGGTGTCAGGTGTTTTTGCTGCAAATAAAGCCAGGCCTTGATGGCGGTGAGCGGGTTGCGGATTTCATGCGCTACGCCGGCGGCCAGCAAGCCAAGCGAGGCGAGTTTCTCCTGCCGCTCTACCAATTGCCGGCTTTCGACCAACTGCACTTGCAAAGGCGCGATCATTTCGCGATAAACGACAACCGCCAGCCAGAGGCCGACGACCAGCATGAATCCCAGCGCGCCGAGCAGGATGAAACGCAGGATGTTGAGCGACAGCGCGGTCTGCTTCTGGAACACATCGAGAGCCTCTTGATGAACCGTGGACAATTGCAGGCCGAGATCCAGAATTTGTTTGGACTGGTTTTCAAAATCCGTGAACTCGACCAGGCGGAAGAAGGGCTGGCGGCTGCCGTAAATCCGGGTGTGAATGGCTTCGGCGGCCGCCACGTAATTGGTATAGACGGCCTTGATTTGGTTGAGCAAGGGCTGCTCCTTTTTGGCCGACGTGGTGATGGGCCGCTGTTCGTCAATCCAGCTGCCCAATTCCGCGCTGGTTGTTTCAAAATTTGTCCAGTCCTCCGTTTCCTGATAAGCCGCATAGCGCAGGACCAGCAGGTTCAAGCCCAGTATGCTTTGCTGCAAATGGTCGGCGGACTGAAAATTTTTCCATTGCTGCGCCGAAAGATGCGCCTGCAACTCGCCCATCCGCCGCCAAGCCGTGTGCGCCGTCCACGCGATCAGCGCCGCCAGCAACGTGATGGTTGCAAAAAATGCGATGAGCCTGAAAATGATGCCCCGATTCATGACGACACTTTTAGCCCGGCGATTCCTCCATTCAAGTTCCCTGCATCATACACTCGACTTAAAAATCCACCAAAGGAAATTTACACCATGTGGTCAATGAATTGCCGGAAGTGGAAAAAGATTTGCCGACGACGCAGATTGGACGCGCGTTTTATTCAGGCAAATCCCCACAAAAGCCGGTTTTAAGCGCTGGCACGCTTTCCGCTAAAACCATCCTGACAATTAATTTGCGAACAAACCGCAGCGTTCCGTGAAAATCAAATTAACAATGTAATCAAGGAAGCATGTTTATGAATGCCACACTCGAAATGCCAGCGCCCGTCGCGAAACCCAGTGCCATGAAACCGGCAAAGCCAAGAATCCTGCTGGTGGACGATGATCCCGGCATCCGGCAAATCCTGCTTCGCCTGCTGGCCGAGGAAGATTACCTTGTGTTGACGGCGACCAACGGCATCGAAGCCCTTGAACTGGTCAACGCCACAAAGTTTGATCTGGTGCTGCTGGATTTGAACATGCCGGTCAAGGATGGCTGGGAAACCTTCGAGCAGCTTTCCACGGAAAACCCGCTGCTGCCGATCATTCTGATTACCGCCCGTCCCAACCAATTTTTCCCCGCGCTGGCCTCCGGCGTCGGCGCTTTGATGGAAAAGCCGCTGGATTTCGTGAAACTCTTTCACACGATTCAGGATCTTTTGAATGAACCGGCGGATGTGCGCCTGGCGCGCTGCATGGGCCGGCCTTCGGCGTTTCACCACATCCCACCGAAAACCGGCAAGCCGGAAAGGGGCAATTAAAATGAAAACCGAAAATCCCGGCGACATGACACCACAACTGCAAACGATAAATGAATGCCTGCGGGCGCTGCCCGAAACATATCCCGCGCATTCAAACGACAAACCGGGCGTTCCCTCCACGACGACCCACCTAAACGTCCGGTTTGTCCCTCTTTCTTTATTTCAACTCCAAATCAAAATGCTCTATGAAAACAACCTCAACCCAGAATAAATCGACCGCTCCGTCGCCGTTTCAAATCACCGTGCTGCCGGAGAATTTTGCCCTGCCTTCCGTTTCGGAAGCCGCGTTGCAATCGAGCCGGACGCCTTTTACCGACCTGATGCTGCATCCGGAAAAACTGGAGGCCGCGTTAAAAATTGCCAGAAGCGAGAACGACGCTTTCAACGAGGCGCGCACTTTTGCGCCGGAACACCACCACATAAACAAACCACCCCCACAAAAAATTATGAAAACTAAAATCCTATTTTTGGCAATGCTGGCTTTTGCAGCGATGGCTCTTGCCGGCTGCGGAAACAACTCGCAGACAACGGCAAATCCGCCGTCTGATCAGCAAATGCCCAGTCCGGGTGCCAGCGACAATTCAGCCGTCACCACCAATTTGGACAACACCAACACCCCGGCGTCCACCAACCAGTGAAGCCGGCGGCAATTAAATGCGATCCATGAAAAAAATCTTTTACGCGACCGCGCTGGCAGCCTTGTCCGGACCCTGGGTCCGGGCGGATGAAACGACGGTCGTAAACACAAATTCCATGCCGATCAGTCCCACGGCCAGCTACGCCGGGAAACTTGGCGTCGGCGTGATTGTCGGCGAACCGACGGGTGCGTCGCTGAAGTATTGGCTGAACGACACATTCGCGCTCGACGGTGCGATCGGCTGGTCGTTTCACGACGACACGGATTTGTATCTGCACGGCGACGTGCTGTGGCATAATTTTGATTTGATTCCGGTGTCGCAAGGCCGCTTGCCGGTTTATTTCGGCGTCGGCGGCCTGGCGCGTTTCCGTGACAACCATCAAGACAACCAGGTCGGCATCCGCCTGCCTGTTGGATTGTCGTATATGTTCGAAAACGCGCCGGTGGATGTATTCGTCGAGGTCGCGCCGGTCATTGACATTGCGCCGGGAGTTCGCGGTGACATCACTGGCGGCGTCGGCATCCGTTATTGGTTTTGATCAATGCAACGAACAAACGAAAGGAACAACATGAAAACAAACAGAACAAAAAACTGGATGGCAGTCTCCGTGGCTGTTTTGACGGCGACCGCGGCGTTCCGCGCGTCGGCAGACCAGACGACAACGGCCGCCAACCCGGAAAAAAGTTACACGGGCACGGTTGTTTCCGTCAGCCCGCAGGAACACACACTCCAGACCAGGGGTTTTGTGTTTAGCAAGACATTCAACCTCGGCGCCGCCTGCACTTACACGCTGCTGGACAATAGCGCCGGCACCATCAATGACCTGCGCCCCGGTGAAAAGGTCGCGGTCAGTTACCAAAATGTGGACGGCGTGATGGTGGCGGACCGCGTCGAACAAATACCGATACGTTACACGGGCATGGTCAAGGCCATTGACCCGACCGCGCACACGTTGACGGTGCACGATCACGGAATCGATAAAACATTCCAGATCGCGGACGGCTGCAATGTCATGCTGCGGGGCGGCAAAGCCGGCTCGCTCGCCGACATCCAAACCGGCAACCACGTGACGGTGACCTACGAGACGCCGAACGACAAGCCGACGGCGGAACAAATCGCGCAAACGAGCATCGAATTCACCGGCTCGCTGACAGCGATTGACCTCGGGGAAAAAACCTTGAAGGCCAAATCGATGTTCGATGAAAAGAAATTCAACGTGGGCAACGACTGCGTCATCATGCTCAACGGCAAGCCCGACGGCCAGTTGAGCGACCTGAGGCCGGACGAAAAGTTCGTCTTCAGCTACAACGAGGTCAACGGCGTAAACGTGGTGAACCGGATTGCTCCGGCGGGAGAGCAGATGAATCCTGTCGCTTCAACCTCCGCGCCAATGGCCGGCAATTAAAAATCTGGCCGGATTATCCTTCCGGCCATTTCAGGCGCGTTCCGAGCTTCTGGATTCGTTTATTTCGGGACGCGCCCTTTCCATTTTTCTCTTCGCGCTTTTGGAGCCAGGCGGTTGATGCCTTTACGCCTTGCCGCCGAAGCTGACGTAGTCGTCCAAATCCAGCACGTCAAACCACGTCACAATGTCCCCGCGTTTGGGCGCGGCCTGCTTGTGAATCTCGTTGAAATGCTCGCGCGACTCGGGATTGTCCGGCGCGCCTTGTTCCGCCCAGGCCGACCACGCGGCGATTTCCGGTCCGGTGCGCGGGTGTTTGGCGTGGGCGTTGATCCATTCCAAAACTTCGCTGTCGCTTTTATCGAGCTGCTTTTTCAACTCCTCGGGATCAATGCCCACAAAATCCAAAAAGTCGTGGTCGAGCGGGCAGGCGTAATGATACTCGCCGTTTTTGCCGGCCAGCATCGCGCGGCCCTTGTCCAGGCAGCGCGGCAAAATCACGTAGCCGCCCAGCCGCACGCGCGGACTGCGCGGCGGAAACTTTGTGAGGTCAGGAGTGTGCAATGACATAATAATTCCAATGTTTGGTTTTCGTTTTAATCCACCGCGTTCCATTGTGCGGGGGAATTTAACTTGCACGCAAAATGCCGAATTGCAAGTGACGCCCGGAAAATTTATTTTGGCTGCGTGAAACACTCTGGAAAGGCCTTGCTGTCCGCCATGAAACTTATCGGTTTCACGCTCGCCGCGGTGCTCGCGTTGCTGGCCGCCGCGTGGCTGGGCGAACACATCGCCATGTTTGTCATCAAGTTTTTCTGGGTCCTGTTCGGGTTGTGGCTGATTTTCGTCTTTTTCACGATTTATTTTTTCCGCGACCCCGACCCGCTGACGCCAACCGGCGCGAATCTCGTCATCGCCCCCGGACACGGCAAGGTGGATGTGGTGGACATGACGACCGAGGACGATTTCATGGGCGGCGAGTGCCGGCGCGTCTCCATTTTTCTTTCCGTGTTCGACATCCACGTCCAAAACGCGCCGCTGACCGGACGCGTCGCGCTTTTCAAACACACGCCCGGCCAGTATCTCAACGCCATGCGGACCGATTGCGCGCAGTTCAACGAAAATGTGCTCATTGGCATTGATGCCGTGGAACCGCGCGGCGAAAAGATCGCCGTGCGGCTGATCGCCGGCCTGATTGCGCGACGGATTGTTCCCTGGGTTTCCGAGAATGACGTTGTCCAGCGCGGCGAACGCATCAGCCTGATTCAATTCGGCTCGCGCGTGGACGTTTATCTGCCCAAACGCGTAAAAATCAAGGTGCAGCCCGGCGACAAAGTCATCGGCGGAGAAACGGTGATTGCCTCATTTGACTAAATGAACGAGCCAAATCAAAAACCACGACCGGACGATTCGGAGGAAAAATTAAAAATTTATTTCCTTCCCAATCTGCTCACGGCGGGAAATCTATTTTGCGGCTTTGTCGCGCTGACAAAAATCGTCGAGGCCGTTCCCGGAACTGACAATTATTTCGGGCAAATCAAATATGCGCTCGCGTTCATCCTGCTCGCGTGCATTTTCGATTTGTTCGACGGCCGGATCGCGCGCATGGGCGGGATTGAAAGCCCGTTCGGGCGTGAATTCGATTCGCTCGCCGACTTGATTTCCTTTGGCGTCGCGCCCGCGTTTCTCGTCCAGCGCGTCGTGCTCGCCGATGTTTTCGGCCAATACCGGCAAATCAGTTGGTTCATCGCCTCGATTTATTTGCTCTGTGGCGCGTTCCGGCTCGCGCGGTTCAATTGCCTCGCGGTGATGAATTTGCCCGGCGCGGGCAAGGATTTTCTCGGCTTTCCGATTCCGTCGGCGGCGGGCTTGGTTGCGTCGCTGACGCTGCTCATCATCCATTTCACCGCAAATGACAAAAGCCTCGGCAATTGGAATTATCTGATCGTCGCCGTCCTCATTTTCCTGTCGGCGATGATGGTGAGCACCGTGCGTTATCCGAGTTTCAAGTCGCTCGGCCTGCGTTCGACCACGACTTTTTTGAAGATCATCATCGGCGCATTATTTGTCGGCTGCATTTTAATTCTGCGCGATAAAATCCTTTACTACGTCCTGCCCGCGTTTTTCACCGCGTATCTGATTTACGGCTTCGTGCGCCCAAGCCTCTCCCGCGCTTGGCGCCGTGAAATTGAAGAAGACGACGACGAGCCGAACGGCGCCCATTGATCATGTCCGACTTGACGCCCATTCTGCTCGCCGCGTTTGCCGGTTTCGTCAGCGCATTGCTGTTTTCCTCAATTCCCGTCGGCCCCATCAACCTCACCATCATCAACGAAGGCTCGCAGCGCGGATTCAAATGGGCGCTGCTCATCGGCCTCGGCGCGTCAATCATGGAATTAATTTATTGTTCGGTCGCCTTCACGGGATTTTCCTCGATCTTCTACGACCGCACCGTGAAATCGGCGATGGAAGTTTTCAGCTTTGTGTTTTTGATGTTCCTCGGCGCGAAATTTCTATCTGCACAAACTGTCAGCACACCGACGCGGCTGGACCTCGCTTCAAAAAAATTTGAACAGCGCCTTGGCGAAACCTTGCATCCGCGCTCCGCGTTCGCCACCGGCTTTGTGCGCGTAATGGGCAACTTCGGCGTGCTGCTGACGTGGATTGTGCTCGCGGCGTATCTCATGTCGCACGACGCTTATTTCACGTCGCGCTATTGGGTGGCCGACCGTTTCGCCGCCAAGCTCGCCTGCATCGCCGGCGTGTTGCTCGGCACGAACGCGTGGTTTTACACCTTAAGCTTCAGCGTTTCGCGCGGACACGGAAAATTCAGCGAGAAAACCCTATTGCGGATGCAGCATGTCTCCGGTTTTTGCCTGCTCATGGCCGGACTTTACGGCGGTGTACATGTGGTCTGGCAGCTCGCCCACCACAGAATTTGACAACAAAATCTTTCTGCGCCCGCCATTTCCTGATAATTCTCCGCTCTCCGCGTTTTCGCGGTAAAATTTATGCTCAAAGCCGGAATCGTCGGACTGCCCAACGTGGGCAAATCAACTTTGTTCAACGCCGTCACGCGCACGCGCAAGGCGGAGGCGGCGAACTATCCCTTCTGCACCATCGACCCGAACGTCGGCATCGTCACCGTGCCCGACGCGCGGCTCGCCGTGTTGAAGGACATCGCCAAAACCTCCGTCATCATCCCCGCCGCCATTGAATTCGTGGACATCGCCGGCCTCGTCAAAGGCGCGTCGCAGGGCGAGGGCCTCGGCAACAAATTCCTTTCCCACATCCGCGAAGTGGACGCCATCGTCCAAGTCGTCCGCTGCTTCGAAGACGCCGACATCCATCACGTCGCCGGTTCGGTTGATCCCGTGCGCGACATCGAGACCATCACCACCGAACTGGTCCTTGCCGATTTGGAAGCCGTTCAAAAGCGCCTCAACAGCATCGCCAAAGACGCCAAGCGCGGCGACAAGGAAGCGCTCGCGCAGGAAGTCGTCCTGAAAAAAATCGAGCCGCACCTCAACGCCGGCAAGCCCGCGCTCACGCTGGAACTCGCGCCCGAGGAAAAAGCCGTCTCGCGATTGTTCTGGTTGATGACCGACAAGCCGACGATTTTCGCCTGCAACGTCAAGGAAAGCGATTTGGCCACCGCCGATCAAAATCCGTTCGTCCTGAAAGTCCGCGAATATGCCGCGCACCATTTCGCCTGCGAAGCCGTCGTTATCAGCGCGCAGATTGAAAGCGACCTTATTGATTTGTCCGACGCCGAGGCAAAGGAATTTCTCAAGGAACTCGGTGTGAGCGAATCCGGCGTCGGCGCGCTCATCCGCGCGACCTACCATTTGCTCGGCCTTCGCACGTATTTCACGGCGGGCGAAAAGGAAGTCCGCGCCTGGACCATTCATACCGGCGACACCGCGCCCAAAGCCGCCAGCGTCATTCACTCCGACTTCGAGCGCGGCTTCATCAAGGCCGAGACCGTTGCCTACGACGATCTGGTGAAATGCGGTTCCATCGCCCACGCCCGCGAGAAAGGCCTGTACCGGATGGAAGGCAAGGAATACGTCGTGAAAGACGGCGACGTGATGCTGTTCAAATTCAATGTTTAGACAGAATTAACAAAATTAACCGAATTAAAATCGGGGGAAATAATTCTGTAAAATTCTGTTAATTCTGTCTCAACCGAGTTTGTATCTCCGCATTTTCGGTTCCACTTCCTGCGCCCAGGCGTCAATGCCCCCGCGCAGACAGCGCACGTTCTGCAAACCGTGACCCATGAAATACGCCGCCGCATCGAGGCCGTTCTTGCCCGCGTGGTCAATCACCACAACCGGCTCGGCATTTGAACCGCTCGCCATGAGCTGTTGCATCACCGGCTGCGACAGCAAAATTGAGCCTTCGATTTTCACGGCTTCAAATTCTTCGCGCGAGCGCACGTCCACCAGCTTCACCGATTTGTCCTTCTGCAACAGCTCGGCAAGTTCCTTGGGCGGGATCAAAACCTTCGCGTCCTGCTCGTGGCTGGACTGGATGTGCGCCAGCACCTCGGCCACGTCCAGATTGCCGTTGCGCGCGCAGACTTCCGACAAGGTTTCCGTCGGCTGAAATCCGCAACTGCTGCACCCGCCAATGTGATACCGCCGGAACAACGCCCGCTGCGCGCCGGGAAAGTTTTCCAACACGGCGCCCATCGGGGATTGAGGCGAAATTGTCATTGAATCAAATCGCTTTTTGCGCGGTTGTGTCGCTCACAAAGAAGTTCAATATTGCGCGCAGTATTACTTCCACCTTTCGAGAGCGGAATAATATGGTCGTATTCCAAATTTTCTTTGCTCCCACATATAACACATTTGCCTTCATCTCTTCGCCAAACCTCTCGACGCACGTCTGATGAAATTCCCTGCCGACCCTGTTTTGAATCACCAAACTGATCTTTTGATTCAAGCATCTTCAATGCTTCCAATGCAATGTCGTCAGTTATTGTCTTTGTGGCTGTTTTTGTTTGAGCATAAACTCTTACGAACCGGATTCGGTTCAATATTTCCTTTGGGGTATTATTTGTCGAAAGCCGAATTCTTTCAGCCGCTGCATCATCAACTTCAAAACCAAATTCCTCCGCAAAACCACGCATGATTTTTATGAGTCCTTCGGCGCTCAAAGTTTCCAACCCTTCAACCATCGGAAAACTCGCCAGAATTATGGACGAAAGGCGGTCTTTTTTAGTTGCTGTCGCAACAAGTGTAAAAGACGGGAGATTTAGACGAATGGTTTTAAAATCAAGCACCACATCGAGCTTAAAATCCACAATAGCTGTCTCCAAATAATCTCTAATTGATTTTTGAAGTTGATCGATATTATCAATTATAAGTATCTCGCCTTCTTCAAGTTTGGTTAAAAAGCCTACCAAGTCACCGGCTTTCTGGATAGCTCGACCTTCAGCAGCTTTAATTTTTCTGCCAGTTGACTTACTCATCATACCAGCCATCAGAAAAGCAAGAGTAGTTTTACCCGACCCCGGCTGTCCGGTTAGGAGTAAATGAGGAATTAAATGTTTTTCCTCGTTCGAGTTTTTAATTGCAGCCTCTACTCGTGCCTTTATGCGATCTTGCCCAATATAAACAAATTTTTTATCTAACGTCAGATCGAGCAATGTTAACGGGTTCAATGGAATTTCCAGCGTATTATCGGAATCCGATATGGAAGAAGGTGAAATTTTCTGCAACGCAGAAACCGACGGGACAATCAATGAGTTGTTGCATGTCGGGCACAAAACAGCACTGCCAGCACCAGAAGCCTCAACTTCGAGGCTCTGACCACATTCATTACAATTGAACTTTATGTCCGGCATTTAACTTTCGTGACAATAATTTACTGCCCGAAAAATTTCTGGATTTCCTTCACCACTTCCACGAACCGATCCACTTCGGCCTTGGTGTTGTAAAAATAAAAACTCGCGCGGGCGGTGGATTCCACGCCGAGCTTGTGCATGAGCGGTTGTGTGCAGTGATGCCCGCCGCGCAACGCCACGCCCGCCTGATCCGCCAGCGTCACCACGTCGTGTGCGTGAACTTCCTTGAGCAGAAAACTCACCAGGCCGGCGCGGTTGGCGGAATTTAATTTCGGGCCGAAGAGCCGGATGTTTTTCAGCGCGGCCAGCTTTTCGTAGGCGTAATTGGCAAGTTCTTGGTCGTGCTTCCAGATGTTTTCGCGGCCGATGGCGTCCAGATAATCCAGCGCGGCGTGCAAACCAATCGGGCCGGAGATGTCCGGCGTGCCGGCCTCGAAGCGATGCGGCGCGGGCTTGAATTCAGTCTTGTCGTAACCGACGGTCAAAATCATTTCGCCGCCGCTCTGATACGGCGGCATGGCGTTGAGCAGTTCCTGCCGTCCCCACAAAATGCCGATGCCGGTCGGCCCGCAAATCTTGTGGCCGGAGAAAACAAAGAAATCGCAGCCGATGGCCTGCACGTCCACCGGCAGATGCCCGGCGCTCTGCGCGCCGTCCACCAGCGTGACGATGCCGAGTTTTTTGGCCTTCGCGCAAAGTTCGGCGACGGGATTCAGCGTGCCGAGCGAATTGGAGATGTGAACCATCGAGAAAATCTTGACCTGCTTCGTCAGCAGCGAATCGAGCTTGGACAAATCGAGCAAACCTTCGTCGCCGGTGATGGGAACATAGGAAATTTTTGCGCCCGTGCGTTGAGCGAGCAATTGCCAGGGAACGAGATTGCTGTGATGCTCCATTTCCGTGAGCAGAATCACGTCGCCAGACTTGAGATTTTTCGCGCCCCAAGAACCGGCGACCAGATTGATGCCTTCGGTCGTGCCGCGTGTGAAAACAATTTCCTCGGCGCTTTTGGCGTTGATGAATTTCGCGGCGCGGGCGCGAGCGGCTTCAAACGCGTTCGTGGAACGGTTGCTCAACTCGTGGATGCCGCGATGGACGTTGGCGTTATCGTGCTCGTAGTAATGCACCAGCGCGTCAATCACCGCGCGCGGTTTCTGCGACGTGGCGGCGTTGTCGAAATAAACCAGCGGTTTGCCGTGGACTTTCTGGTTGAGGATTGGAAAGTCCTCGCGCAATTTCTGCCAATCAATTGTCTTTGTGTCCTTCATGAAATTTAACCACGGATTACGCGGATTTAATCTCGATAAATTTAACCTGTGCAATCCGCGTAATCAGCGGTTTCACATCAGCCCCAGTTGCAGCTTCGCCGCCTCGGTCATCATGCCCTGATTCCACGGCGGGTCCCAAACCAACTCGACATTCGCCTCATCAATCGGTTCGAGCGAAAGCAGTTTGTTTTGCACGTCCTGCGCGAGCACCGGGCCCATGCCGCAACCCGGCGCGGTCAGCGTCATTTTCACGTCGGCCTTGAAACTGTTCTCGCCGGCGGGTGTGAGGTGGCAGTCGTAAATCAGGCCGAGGTCAACGATGTTGACGGGAATCTCCGGATCGTAACACGTCTTGAGCGCGTCCCAGATTTGCTTTTCCAATTGCTCCTGCGTGACGGAGCCGGAAGCCGCACCGGAAACGGCGGTGGCCGGCGCGGACTTGATTTCGAGGCCGAGCGCGTCGGCGTCCTTGCCATCAATGCGGAACATGTTGCCGTTGACGATGACGGTGAACGCGCCGCCGAGCGATTGCGTGACGTAAGCCTGCCCGCCCTTTTGCAGCGTGACCTTGGTGCCGACGGGGACGACGGACGCTTCCACGTCGCGCGTCAAAATTTTCGGTTCGTTGGAATTCATAAATGCCTTTTAACTTAATTGCTCAAATATCATCGCTGCAAAGGCGTGTAAAATCAATGAAAGGATTAACCCCAAATTTAACAGTTGAAATTCGCGCCAATTCATCCGAATATAAAAACGTGAAAGTTGCCGCTGTAAAAAGTCGAAAGGGCGAAGCCGAATTGCTGGATCACGCCACAAATAATTTGTTGCGCGCGCTCAAACGCGACATGCAAAAAAAAGACGGCCGCGTGAACTACGACAAACTTCGCAAAGACGGCTACAGCGAACGCTTGCTGGCCAAGCTGGAACACGCCTGATTCTATTCATTTTTGCGTAGCCGCATAAATTCCGAAACGGTTATGTCGAGCAACGGTGCGGCTCTGCGCGCCAGATTCTTCGCTTCCAAGTAAGGCAATCCGAGGGACATTTCACGAACAATGCGTTCCGTCGGCCAGCCGCGCGCCTTGGCCATTTGAATCAATGCCGCCAAATCGGTTTATGCGTCAAGTGATTAAATACCCTTTTTAGGGGAATAATATACTTGACGCACTTGGTTCATTTTAACAGCCTTTCCGTGTGGGTTCATTCGGTTCATCCGGCGGCAAGCTACTCGTGTAGGACTTCCGCACCCTTCGACATATTCAATGGCATCTTCGACAACTTTAATGGCAATCACTGAGGCAAATTCTGAATCCATCATAGGCTCGGTATGTTCCTTCAAAATATAATTGGCAAGGTCAGCAGCTATTCCGCTGGTTAGAAAATAAAAGGTTGCCGGAACTGGAATGCACCAAACTGGATTCAATTTGTAAAGATGGGGGTTTCCGCCGTGATAATAGGCGACCATCAGCTCGAAATAATTTTCGTCTCGGAAAAAATAATCCTGCCATTCTTGCGGGGAATTATTGGTCGGATGAAGCGATGTGATTTGATTTCTGATTTCCCGAACTGCTGCTTCTGCGGATTTTGAAATTGTGAATTCATCTTCAATCTTAACCACTTTTGCCAGCCTTTGAAATGCCTCAATCGCACTGTTAGAAAGCGAAGCAGAACCAGACTCGGCAACTAAGGCTTTCCCGTTGACAAAATCAATCACTCTGATTTTTGTAGTTCCCGGTATCTTTGCAATGCCCTTCGTTGTCTGACTATCCGCAGCCAAAACAATCGCGTCTCTGCATATTATTCCAACAATTAAAGTCACAGGCCTCTTTCGTTTAATTTTCGGCCAGCTTAAACGATTCGCAGCTTGTGAGTCAAGTATATTATTCCCCTTTTTAGGACTGTTGAAGGTTAAACTACTTCACACCTTTCGACCTTCAACGCTGGCACTTTTTGACGTGTGAATCGGCGGAAATAATTTTTTCAGCTTGTTGTTACCGATTTGTAACCGGGACGACATGAATCCGTAGCGTTGCATTTGCAGCATCGCGGCCATGCGAATCATTCGGAGAAGCCGCCGGGCGGCATGGTGGATGGGCCTATTCGTCTTGTTGGTTGTATTGGCGGCGGACCAAAGAACTTGGGCGGACGCTACCGACCCGCTGCTGGATTTGTTTGTCAAAAAGGGCTATGTCACCCAGAAAGAGGCCGAGCAGGTCGAGGCCGAGGCGGAAACGCTCCGCACCAATGAAATACAAACGCCGCCCATGCCGCCGTCCATCTGGAGTTTTGACACCGCCATCAAAAAAGTGGAGTTGTTTGGCGACGTCCGCGTGCGTTACGAGGATCGAACGGCGTACGACCCCGAGCAGGACAAAATAGAATTGCAACGGTTCCGTTATGCGTTGCGGTTCGGTTTGCGGGGAGATGTCTTTGACGATTTTTACTATGGTTTCCGGCTTGAGACTTCGTCGAATCCGCGTTCTTCCTGGGTTACCATGGGCACCGCTGCCGCACCTTCAAGCAGCAATCCGGCTTATCAGGGACCGTTCGGCAAATCCTCCGGGGGCATCGGCATCGGCCAGGTTTACATCGGCTGGCGACCGGAGAATTGGGTGAACATCACCGTGGGCAAGATGCCCAATCCGCTTTACACCACACCGATGGTTTGGAGTTCAACCATCAACCCCGAAGGTTTGGCGGAACGTTTTCAATATATCGTGGGCCGGGCGAATTTCTTCGCGAACTTCGCACAGTTTCTTTATCAGGACGAAAATCCCGTTTCCGAATCCGGCGTTTTGAACTGGCAGGACCTTGGCATCGGGCAGAGTCAGGAAAACATTTTCCAGATCGCCTGGCAGGGTGGCCTGACTTATAATATCACCACCAACATCTCCGCAAAGGTCGGAGCCACCATTTATCAGTATTTTGGCCTTAAACGGAGTTCTCTTACTTCAGGGAACACGACATCCCCCTATTTTGGCGATCCTTATGTTGGCGAGGGCGCGTATGCCGGCCCAGGTTCCGAATATCCAACCTATGGTTTCAGCGGATACGGGTCAGCGAGCGGCTTGGCGGGCTATGAAAGTTTGAATTACCCCAATAATCAAGTCGGCCTCAACAATCTTTTAGTGCTGGAGATTCCTTTTGAAGTTAATTTCAAAATCAAAAACCTGGATTCGCAGGTGTTTGGCGATTTTGCCTACAATTTGGAAGGCGCGCAACGTGCCAGAGCTGCGGCAGCAGGCTACGCGGCTTATCTGGCAAGTCTGCCGCCTCCCGGAGCGACGATTGGCACATTTACGCCACAGACGCACGATGACAAGGCGTATCAGATCGGGTTTGCCATTGGGAGCAAAGACAGTTTGGGATTGGTTGATGGTTCTGTTTCCGGGAGAAATGCTTGGGAATTGAAAACTTATTGGCAACACATCGAACAATACTCCTTGGATCCCAATTTGCTGGACACGGACTTTTTCGAAGGCAACGAAAACTTGCAGGGCATATATGCGGCCTTCGCCTACGGTTTCGGCAAGAACGTTACGGGAACCGTTCGATACGGTTATGCCAGCCGCATCAACAAACTGCTGGGCACGGGCGGCACCGGCCAGGACATTCCGCAAATGAACCCCATCAACAGTTATAGCATCTTGCAGGTGGACGTGACTCTCAGATTCTAATGGTCTCAGGGAGTTGATTGTGCTTCCGTTGCCAGACCGATGTTCGTGATGTCCAATTCCTGAAGCACGCCCAAGACGCTGATCATATTTTGGTAGTCAACATTGTCGGAGCCTTTGACGACGACGTTCAAATCCGGGTTTTCAGTCTGGAGTGCCTTCAAATCATCGTTGAGTTGCGGAATGGTAACGGGCTGATCATTCAAAAAAGTCTGTCCTTTTGCGTCCACGTCAATGTGGTTGATTTGGGGCTTTACCTTTTGGGGCGGCGGTTTGCCGGATGGCAAACTCATCTGCAGATTGTTCATCATCTGCGGCGTGGTGATGATGAAAATGACGAGCAACACGAACACGAGGTCCAACAGCGGCGTGATGTTCAATTCGCTCAACGAGCTGTGATGAGAACGGGATGTTTTTTTCAAGCTCATTGAAGCACAGTTTCGGTTTCAGCTTCCTCCTGAACGTCAAACTTAACCAGGACGCGCGGTGGAAAATTGGTCGGCGGTGGCGTGTCCATGCTGGTCAAGGCGGCGATGGCCGCGCTCACGGAAGCGTCCCAGCGCGAATTTCCCGAACGCTGCTTCCAGACCGGATCGCTGACCTGCCCATCCCGGCTCACCGACACTTCCACATAGGCAATGTTGCTGTCATCCGCCGGATCCTCCGGCCGGTTCCATCGGGCAAGAAAGGCGGATTGGAGTTCACTCTTGTAAACCTGTACCGGATCACCACTGGTGACTTCCGCGCCGCCGGCGAAAGCAAACGATGGCAATTCGGCGGGCGCGGGCGCGACGTTCGGTGAGACGGCGGGCGGCGCCGTCTCGGGTTTGGATTCCACCGGTTTCGGTACATTGGCCACTTCTTTGGGTGTCTCCGGCTTTGGAATTTCCTTCGGCTTTACCACCGGCTTTGGCTTTTCTGGTGGTTTTTCCAAACTGACGGCAAATGTTTTCAAATGCTTGCCGAGAAATCCCTGCCGGGCGGCGAAATACAGCAGCGCCGCCACCAGCAAGGCGTGAAAGGTGAACGAGATGAACAGGTTCACCTTTGACGAATTGCGCCGTTTGCGCGGTTGAGTATGCGGCAGCATGTTATTTGTTCAAAGGTTCGGTCGCCAAATCTACTTTCAGCACATTGGCCCGCTGACAGATATCCAGCACGGCGCGAATTTGTTTGTATTTCGCCTTGCCGTCTCCGCGCACAATGACGTTCAAGTCGGGGTCGGCGTTGCGCAGCAGGATGAGGTCGTTGAGCAACTCGTCTGGCGAGGCCATTTCCTTGTCGTTCAAATGCATTGTGCCGTCGGCTTGGACCGTAATGTAGTTGGCCTTGGGTTTGGGCGGCTCCAAATGTTTGGGCGCTTTCGGCAAGATCAAGCCTTTGTCATTTACGGGCGGTATGGTCGTGATGATGAAAATGACTAGCAGCACAAACGCCAAATCCAGCAGCGGCGTGATGTTCAACTCCGTGAGCGAATGATGCACCGATCGCGAACACTTCTTCATACGGCGCTTACGGCTCGGTCCTCGCTGCCGCGGGAACATTCTCCTCGGACTGGCTGACACGCTTTAACGCGCCGACAATTTTGTCCTCGATCTCGCGCCGGTCCACGTAGACGTGCTCAATTTGGTTGGCGTAGCGGCTGGCAAAACCATCCAGTTCCTGCGTGATGTGCCGGATGGTCGTGACCATGAAATTGTAGCCGAACATCGCCGGAATGGCCACCAGCAAGCCGGTCACCGTCGCCACGAGCGCGGCGGCGACGCCGGGTGCCATGGCTGTCAGCGTGGCGGCCTGGCTTTCGGCGATGCCCGCGAATGTGGACATGACGCCCCAAACGGTTCCGAGCAGGCCGATGAACGGTCCGCCAGCCACCGCCGTTGACAGGACAATCATGCCTTTTTCCAACGCCATAGCTTCGCCGCTGGCCGCTTCCTCCAAAATCACTTTCACTGCTTCAAACGAGGACATGCTGATTTTGGTGCTGACGGAACGCGACAGGTGATCCGTGTTGCCGTCGCCGGTCGAATTAAATTGCGGCGCGGCCATGACCGGCACCGGATTGTTTTTCAACTGATACGCCAGTTCGTCCGCGCCGCGGATGTAAAGCTGGTAGGCGGGCGCGCCTTCGAATTCCTCGCCTTTGCGCTGGATGTCCAAGGGATCGCGCGTGGACGCGTAAGCAGCCATGAATTTTTTTGTCGCCTTCCGCGCAATCATCAATTGACGGAACTTGGTGATGATAATGGTCCAACTGAACAGCGACAGGACGAGAAGCACAACGACGGTGATTTTGCCCTCGGTGGTGGCGTTCTGGATGGCATACATCGCCGCGTTGGCGGCGAAAAACGGCTGAATGTCGAATATGGTCATGGTCTGTGTTTCTATCTATTGGTCTTGATCCGGCAATGTTAAAATTTTTAATTTAACCTTTCATTAAAAGGCCAAATCAAAAAACAATGTCAATATGCGCATACCCTTAAATTTCGGCTTTCCTGTTTTATACACACGTTCCAAGTGTAACAAGTATCCTGGCGTCCGAGGTTACAAACGGGTAAAATAATTATAGTCTTGGAAGCGGACAAGTCTTGACACAGGCATTCCCATCGCGACGCGGAAACGCCACTTGTTAATTAGTCTAATTAGTCTAATCTGTAAACAATGGCTCGATTGTAAAGGATGGGTTATTTTTTGTGTGGCCGATTCAGAGTCCCGGGCTGCTCTGCATGATGCCGCCATCGGCGAAGATTGTTGTCGCGGCCATATAGCTGGCACCGTCGCCGGCCAGAAATGCGACGACGCTGGCGATTTCTTCCGGTCTGGCCATGCGACCGAGCGGAATGGCGTTGTCCAATTTTTTCAGCAGTTCGGGATTTTGCAAGGTGGACTGGTTGATGGGGGTGGCGACGGCGCCTGGGCCAACGCCGACGACCAAAATATTGTGCGGCGCCAATTCGACGCCCGCCGTGCGCGTCAACATGCGCATGCCGCCTTTCGAGAGACAATAGGCGGTGTTGCCGGGCATCGGCCAGTCTTCATGGACGGAGGAGATGTTGATGATGCGACCACCGCCGCCCTGTTTGATCATCTGTTGCGCGGCGAGTTGCGTGCCGAAAAACGCGCTCTTGAGATTGATGGCGAGCACTTTTTCATATTGCTGTTCCGTCGTGTCGAGAACGGACGTGCGCGTTTCGACGCCGGCATTGTTGACCATGATGTCCACGCGGTCGAATTCCTTCACGGCGGCGGCGATCAAGTTTTGCAACTCGACAACCTGGCTGACGTCGGCCTTCACGCCGATGACGCGATCGCCCAGCGCCAAGATTTGTTTTTCCAGCGCCTCGGTTGCTTCGGGATGCGCGATGTAATCAATGACGATGTTGGCGCCCTGCCGGGCGAGTTCCAATGCGATAGCCATGCCAATTCCGCTGTTGCCGCCGGTGACGACGGCGACCTTGCCTTTTAGACTCATAATTTTCTCCTTGGTTAAGAATTTTGAAGATTGAACCACATTTTTAACCGGCGCGCAAGATTTTCGCGCGACGATGGAAGATGTTGCCGCGGCGGATTACCGGCTCGCGGCGCGGCGCACTTTTTCCTTTTTCTCTTCCAGCTCGGCGTTAAGTTTTTTGCGCTCGGTCACGAGTTGTTCGCGAAAGGATTCTTCCTTTTCAAAATCATCGGCGGCTTTCGCAATCTCAGCGTTCAACGCGATTTCGCGTTCGGCGATTTTCGCGGCGTATTTTGCAACCAGTTCCGCGAGTTCTTTTTTCTGCGCGTTGTTGAGTTTGACGGTCGGTACCGTTTTGTTCAAACGCTCCATGGCCAGTTCGTAGGCGGTTTTCATTTTTGAAATTCCATCAACCATCAACTTTTTTCTTCTTCCACGGTTGTTCGGGAAATTTGTCGGGCATCCGGATGATTTTGGTCGGCGGCAGTTTGGGTTTGGCCATTTGCAATTCATCACCGCCATCCGGTTTGGCGCCGGGCGAACCGGCTCCGGCTTTGGCGGCATCGGCGCGCCACGATTCAATTCTCGCCTGCAAGCCGTGGTGCTCGGCTTTTGCCTTGTCGCCGGCCTTCATGTAAAACAGCGAAAGGTTCGTGTGCACAAGCTGCTCGCGCGGACGTAATTTTTCGGCCTTGTGTCCTTCCGCAATGGCCGCCGTAAAATCACCCTGCCGGTAAAACGCCATGCCGAGCGCCAGTTGCGCGTCAAAATTTTCCGGCTCCCGCGCAAGAACGTTTTTCAGCTTCCCAATTGCGCTGCCAAATTCGCCGCGGCTGAAATCGAACATCGCCTCGTCATATTGTTCCTGCAAGGTCATTGGCATCAAGCCAACGCTACCGCACGCTACCCTGCCGGCGCAAGCGGCGCTTTGGCAAAAGTTTTTTTCATTTGCCGGCCTCGCGAATGAAGCACTCTAATTGCTAAAAGTGAACATAAGCATTTGACATGGTGGCGCCGCCTGTTAATGTAAAAAAAGGCAATGACGCCGGTTGCTGCTTCCGCCGCAAGCCCCGCATTGCTTCAAAATTTTTATTTGAGATTTCATGAGTGATACAATTACAACCGCGTCATCGAACGGCGCGCCGAAAATTTCGAGCATCAACGAAGCTGTCATCCGCATCGCCGGCAATTCGCAGGACGGCATCCAGGCCATCGGCGGTTTTCTCGCGCGGCTGGCCGGCCGCAGCGAGCAGGAAGTCATGACGTTCATGACCATTCCGTCCACCATTTCCGGCGGCCCTTCCATTTTCCAGGTTCGCATCGGCAGCGGCGAGGTCTTGAGTTCCGGCGACGAAGCCGACGTGCTGCTCGCCTTTTACCAGCACAGCTACGAAGACCACATCGGCTCGTTAAAAAAAGGCGGCATTGTCCTTTTCGATTCTGACCACGTTCAACCGAATCCTGATTTGGAAAAAAAATTCCATCACGTTGCGATCCCCATTTCCAGCCTGACCGTCGAAGCCATCGGCGGCACGGCCAAGGACAAGGGCAAGAACATTTACGCGCTCGGTTTGATTGCAAAAATGTTCGACCTCAACGTGCCGAAACTGGAGAAGCTCATCGCCGAACGATTTGGCGGCAAGGACGAGAGCATTGTCAAAAACGCGCTCGCGGCGTTTCACGCGGGCTACTCCCATTCGCTCGGAAATTTGCTGGAGACGTTTAAGTTCGTGGACAGTAAAAACAAGGGCGGCCATCAGGTTGTGATGAACGGCAACGAGGCGCTCGGCTACGGACTCATCGCGGCGGGTGTTCGCTTCGGCGCCGGCTATCCCATCACGCCGTGGTCGGACATCATGGAATTGCTCCGCCGCGAATTGCCGAAATACGGCGGCACATTTGTTCAAACGGAAGATGAAATCGCCGCGATTTCGCTGGCCATTGGTGCGAGCTACGCTGGTCGCGTTGCCGTGACGGGTTCGAGCGGTCCGGGAATTTCACTGAAAACCGAGGCGCTCGGCTGGGCGGTCATGGCCGAAATGCCGCTCGTCATCGTGGACGTCCAACGCGGCGGACCTTCGACCGGAATGCCGACGAACATCGAGCAGTCCGATTTGAACATCGCCTGCTTCGGCGGCCACGGCGATTCGCCGCGCGTTGTCATTGCGCCGTCGAACGTCGAAGATTGTTTTTACACGGCGATTGAAGCCGTCAACATCGCACGGAAATTTTCCGTGCCGGTCATCATTCTGACCGATCAAGGCATTGCCACGCGCATCGAGGCCTTCATCGAGCCGAACCTCGAAAAAATTTGCCAGGACATTTCGCCGGATTTCACGCCGGTCGCCGACCACAAGCCTTACGATTTGGCCGCGCCGCAAAATGTGACGCCCCACATCGCGCCGGGCACAAAAGTCCAGAGCGGCAAATATCCGATTGTCACCGGCCTCGAACACGACGAACTCGGCCATCCGACCGGCTCGCCGAAATTGCACATGCAGATGACGGCCAAGCGCCGGAAAAAATTACAGGCGCTCGGCGCGACGCTGCCGGTGCCGAAAATTTACGGCCCGCCGGAGGGAAATGTCCTGCTCGTCGGCTGGGGTTCGACCGAAGGCCCGATCAAGGAAGCCGTTGACCGCGCGCGCGCCGCCGGCGACAGCGTTTCCTCCGTCCATATCCGTCACATCAATCCGCTGCCGAACGGACTGGAAGATATTTTCTCCGGCTTCAACCACGTTCTCGTTGTGGAAATGAACGACGAGGGACTTTACGGTTTCGGCCAGCTTGGCCAGTTGCTCCGCGCGCGTTATTGCGATCCGAAAATCCACGGCATCAACAAGACCGACGGCCTGACCTGGAAGGTGAAGGAAATTCTCGAACGCGCCAAGGCCGACGTGTCCGCCGGCTTGAGCAAATTGTGATTTGAACCGCGCGCAACATTTAACGTCTAAATTAACATGAGTGAAACTTTGATTGAAACACTGGCTCGCGCGGGAAACATCACCGCCGTCGCCGCGCCGTCTTTGCCGGCGGAACGAAAAGGGCTGACCAAAAAGGAAATCGCCGCCGACCATCCGACGTGGTGTCCCGGCTGCGGCGATTTTTCCGTCCTCGCGCTCTATTTCAAATTGATTGAAAAGCGCAAAATGGTGCATGAACAAATCACCACCATCGCCGGCATCGGCTGCTCCAGCCGCTTTCCGTATTTCGTGCAGGCGCACGGCGCGCATTACATCCACGGACGCGCGCTGCCGTTCGCCAGCGGCATTTCGCTTTCGCGTCCCGATCTGCATGTGTTCGTTTTCGGCGGCGACGGCGACGCCTTTTCCATCGGCGGAAATCATTTCAACCACACCGCGCGCAAGAACATCAAGCTGACCTACTGCGTCATGGACAACTGGGTTTATGGCCTGACGAAGAAACAAACTTCGCCGACCTCGCCGCTCGGTTTCAAGAGCAAGACCGACCAGTGGGGCGCGGTGGATTATCCCATCAACCCGATGAAGCAGGCCATCGCCGCCGGCGCGACGTTCGTGGCGCGCACGACGCACACGAATCCGAACCACGTTTTGCAAATGATGGAAGCCGCAATGGACCACGACGGCTTCAGCTTCATCGAATGCTTGAGCGAGTGCGTGGAATTTTACGAGGGCGCGTTCGACGCGAGCAACCCGCGCAAGGGCGGCGTCTTCAACGAAGTGCCCAAGGACCACGACCCGTCCGACGAACTGGCCGCTTACAAACTGGCCGGCGCGGATTTTCCGGGTTACTTCGGCATATTTTACAAAAGCGTCAAACCGACGAAAAACGCCAAGGAGGCGGAAATCAATCGGGGAATGATGGAAAAGGTCAAGGGGCTGAAAGACTGGCAGATTCTCCAGAAGAACTTCGACCGGATGAAGTGAAGTGACTGGCGGATTGCCCATGCGGGTTCCCGAAATTTACGGGAACTCGCAATTTTTTTGTGGCGCGTCCGGCGCAAATCGTAAATTGTAAATCGGTATGCCGATTTACGAATTTGCCTGTCCCAAGTGCCGCTGGATTTTCAGCTTCCTCTCGAAGCGCGTGAATCCCGGCCACCCGCCCGTCTGCCCGAAATGCGGCAACAAAAAATTATCCAAGCAGGTCAGCCGCTTCGCCATGTCGCGAAAATTAAAAGAGCCGTCGGCAAAATCCGAAACTGAAGCCGGCGAACTGCCGATGCCGGATTTCGACGATCCCAAAATCGCGCGCGCGATGGCCGAAATGGAACGCGACATGGGGCATCTGGACGAAAACAATCCGCGGCACATGGCGCACATGATGCGCAAAATGAAAGACCTCATGCCGCCCGGTGCGATGCCCAAGGAAATTGACACCGCCATCAAGCGCCTCGAGGCCGGCGAAGACCCGGAAAAAATCGAGGCCGACATGGGCGACCTGCTCGGCGATTTCATGGGCGGGCCGGAAGGCGGCGCGGGCGGCGGCGGTTACACGCACGACAGCGGACTTTATGATTATTGATTCGCCGAATCGTAAATCGTTGCGCCGCTAAACCGTTTCAACGATTCACAGTCTGGCAATTCAACGAGCGCCATGTCCCACATCCACGAAAAAATTGATTTCACCGTCGCGATTTTTGTCGTTCACGACGGAAAAATTCTGCTCATCCACCACCGCAAGCTCGACAAATGGCTGCCGCTCGGCGGGCACATCGAACTGGACGAAGATCCGGAACAGGCCGCGTTGCGCGAGGCGAAGGAAGAAAGCGGTCTCGACGTGGAACTTCTCGGCGAACGTCCGCCCACGACCGAACCCGGCACGCGCGCGCTGATTGCGCCGCGGTTTCTGGACATTCACCGCATCAGCGACACCCACGAGCACATCGGCATGATCTACTGGGCGCGGCCAAAAAACGGGAAACTTTCCCTCGCCGCCGCCGAGCATCACGACATCCGCTGGTGCAGCCCCGAAGATTTGGATAAGCTCTCGCCGCCGATGACCGGCGCGGTGAAATGGTATTGCCGCACGGCCATCCGGGAAATTCCCAACTGGCGATGACGCCGCGGAAAATGAAAATCTCCTGCTACACGCTCGAAGGCCTCAATTCCTTCGCGACCGTGCTTTATTTCTATTACCTCTATTTTTTCATGCAGAACCGGTTTGGCTTCGACGACAAGCACAACCTCGCCTTCGCCTCGTTGCTCGGTTTCATTTACATTTTTGTCGCCTGGCAGGCGGGAAAATTCGCGCAACGCCGTGGTTATTTTAACGCGCTCAAGCTCGGCTTCGGCGTCATGGCGGTTTCGCTTGCCGCCGCGTGGCTGCTCCATTCCGCCGTCGCGCAAGTTCTCGCCGCGTCGTTCGTCACACTGGGAATGTGTTTCATCTGGCCCACGCTTGAGGCGCTCGTGAGCGACGGCGAAACTGCCGCGGACCTGCCGCGCGCCGTCGGCACCTACAACGTCGTCTGGGCGGCCACCAACGCGGCGGCCTATTTCATCGGCGGCGCGCTGAAACACGCCTTCGGCTACCGCATCATTTTCATCCTGCCGTTGGGCATCGTGCTGCTGCAACTGGCGCTGACGTTCTGGCTGCAACGGCACGCGACGGAACTGGCGCGCGCCGCACTGAACAAACCCGTCACCACGCCGCCGCCCGAACCGCACCGCCCCGCGTCGCCGCAGGCAAAGGCTTTTTTGCGGATGGCGTGGCTGTCCAATCCGTTTGCCTACGTTGCCATCCAGACGCTCGTGGCCGTCATGCCGGGCATCGCGGCAAAATTTCAGCTCTCGACCATGATGGCCGGATTTGTCTGTTCGCTTTGGTGCTTCGTGCGGTTCGGCGCGTTCGCGGTGCTGTGGCATTGGACGGCCTGGCATTACCGCTTCCGCTGGCTGGCGGCGTCGTTCGTCCTGCTCACCCTGTCGTTTGCGACCATTTTAATCGCGCCGGATTTGGCGGCGCTCATCGTGGCGCAAATCTTTTTCGGCGGCGCCATCGGCCTCATATATTACTCGTCACTGTTTTACTCGATGGACGCCGGCGACACGAAAGGCGAGCACGGCGGTCTGCATGAGGCGGCGATTGGCATCGGCAACTGCGTCGGCCCGGCCATCGGCGCGCTGTCGCTGCAATTCCTGCCCGGCGTGCCGGACAGCGGCGCGATTGCCGTGAGCGTGCTGCTGCTGTGCGGCTTCGGCGGCTTGCTGGCGATTTGGAAAACGGCGCGGTAAGGCAAAAAGCTCGGAAGACGGGTTCAGTTGCCGGGAATTGCAACCGCTACGAAAAAAACATGACTGGCAATGTCTGCGTTTGAAGCCTCAATCCGCAGATTTGCCATTCAAATGTCTGAATTTGAACAGCAAATTTGCAGATGAGCTTCATCAATCTCCAGATTGGTGGCATCAATCTTCAGATTTGCCATCTTCATCTATACATTTGAAGCCATCATTTGCAGATTCATGGTCATGTTTTGCGAATGACGCCGCCAAATCATTTGGTTAACGCATGTTTTTTCGAGGTTTTGTAGCCTGTCATACAAAATCGCGGGAAAAAAAGGCAATTACGACCGATAAATCAAACATGACAGACCCGGATTGCTGCCCCGCGCGGGCACATCCCGACCACGATCCAGCGCCGGTTCACTTCTCTTTTGTTTCTTTGTGCCTTTGTTGTTAAACTTTTCCCATGTCCGCCGAACAGGAAAATCTGAACGAACGCAAAACTCTCGACGACCGCGCGAAGATGACCGAGCTGGAACGCATCCGGCATTCCGCCGCGCATGTCATGGCCACCGCCATCCTGCGCCTGTGGCCGGATGCGCAATTCGCCGCCGGACCGCCGGTCGAGAACGGATTTTATTACGACGTGGATTTGAAGCACCGCATCTCGCCGGAGGATTTTCCCGCCATCGAGGCCGAGATGAAAAAGGAAATCAAGGCGAACAACGTCTTCGAGAAAATCGTCGTCACGCGCGAGCAGGCGCTGAAAGATTCCGAGAGCGGCAGGCTGGGCGGCCTGACCGAGCGGCCGGGCAATCCGAGCAAGTTCAAGATTGGCAACCTCGAAGCCATTCCCGAAGGCGAGCCAATCACCTATTTCAAGAACGGCGATTTCGTGGACCTCTGCGCCGGGCCGCACGTGATGCGCACCGGCAACATCGGCGCGTTCAAGCTCACCAGCGTGGCCAGCGCGTATTACAAGGGCGACGAGCGCAACCCGCAGCTCCAGCGCATCTACGGCACGGCGTTCAAGAACAAGACCCAGCTCGACGAGTATTTCAAGATGATCGAGGAGGCCAGGCGCCGCGACCATCGCAAGATCGGCGCGGAGATGGGGCTGTTCGCGATTGACACCGAATACGTCGGGCCGGGCCTGCCGCTGTGGCTGCCGAAAGGCACGGCGATTGTCGAGGAACTGGAAAAGCTGGCGAAGGAAACGGAATTCGCCGCCGGCTACGTGCGCGTGAAAACGCCGCACATCGCGCGTGAGAAAATGTATTTAACGAGCGGGCATCTGCCGATTCTTTACGCGGAGTCAATGTTCCCGCCGATGGAATTGGTCATGGAAACCGGTTGGAAGGATATGCCAGCCAATCTTAAAAAGGAAATTGCGGATGGAGCAAAAACAATTCTCTCGGACGAATTGTCAAAGCACGGTGAAGTTGGCAAAGAATTGATTCCTGAGCTTACGGGTAGTGTTGACGAGCAATTGAAGAAATTGGAGAAACCAATTCTTCGTGAGCGTTACTACCTCAAAGCCATGAACTGCCCGCATCATCATCGCATTTTTGCGGCGGAACCGCGCAGTTACCGCGATTTGCCGCTGCGGCTGGCCGAATACGGCACCTGCTATCGCTACGAGCAGTCGGGCGAATTGTTCGGCCTCATGCGCGTCCGCTCGTTGAACATGAACGACGCGCACATTTACTGCACGCCAGAACAATTCGCCGCAGAATTTAATGCGGTCAACGAAATGTATCTGAAGTATTTCAAGATTTTCGGCATCGAGAAATACGTCATGCGCTTTAGCACGCACGACCCGTCGCGCCTGACCGGCGACAACGCCAAATTCGTCAACGAGCCGGAGTTGTGGAAGAAAACCGAGGACATGGTCCGGCAGGTGTTGATTGATTCGAAGATTCCCTACGTCGAGGTGCCGAACGAGGCGGCGTTTTACGGACCGAAGATTGACGTGCAGGTCTGGAGCGTCATCGGCCGCGAATTCACGCTGGCGACGAACCAGGTGGACTTCGCCGTGCCGCGAAAATTCGGCCTGGTCTATCGCGACAAGGACAACACGGACAAGACGCCGCTGTGCATCCATCGCGCGCCGCTGGGCACGCACGAGCGGTTCATCGGCTTTCTCATCGAGCATTACGCCGGCAATTTCCCGCTCTGGCTCGCGCCGGAACAGGTGCGCGTGATGACGATTGGCGAAGAAGAACCGCTGGTGAATTACGCCAAGGCCATCGCGAGCGAACTGCGCGCCAATTTCGTCCGCTGCGAATCGGATTTCTCGTCGAATAAAATCAACGGCAAGATTCAGGAAGCCGAGCAGGCGAAAGTCCACACGATGCTCGTCATCGGCGGCCGCGACATGGACGCGGGAAATGTTTCCGTCCGCCTGCACGGCAAGGGCAACATCGGCGCCAAGCCGAAGGGCGAAGTCGTGGCGGATATTTTGGCAGCGATAAAAGAGCGTCGGGCGTAAATTGAACGAATCAACCGCCAAAATCGTCAAAAAAGTATGCAAGCTATCAAAGGATTAATCGCGTTGTTGATCGTGGCGGTGTTGGTGTTCGGTGCGGTTGCAATTTACAACAGCAAATCCGAGCCCGAGTATGAAGCCCAGTTGAAAAGCGACATGATGGCCCGCACGATGGCAACCGAAAAACACTTTCAGACCAGCGCAGTGGCCGAGACGGCCAATGGCGTCAAGGCCGGTGAAGTGAAGACCCATTCGGTTGCCCGGCAGAAAATCAAGAACGTGAATCTCTAAAGCCGGAATCCGCGCCAGTGCGCATGCCGGCGGCTGGCATGCCGCTCGTAAATCCAGCCATCAGGTTGGGCTTGCATATTTTCCCAAAAGGGAGCTTACTGCCTCCATCATCCAAATCAGAGCCGGCACGGTCTGCGGCCAACAAAAAAACGTTATGGCTGAATTCAAATTTTCCTGCCCGCAATGCGGACAGCGCATCCAGTGCGACACGGGTTACGCCGGAGTGCAAATCGCCTGCCCTGGCTGCCAGCAAACCATCACCGTCCCGCAAGCGCCGGCCTCGGCCGCCGCGCCGCCCGCACCGCCGGGACTTTCAACGCGCCAGAGCACATCAGTCGCGGCAAGCGGCCGGCGATTTGCCAGCGCGCCGGGCGCGCAACCGGCGGCTCCGTCAAAGTCGCGCGCACTGCGAAATGTTTTGATCATCACGACGGCGATTGTTGTGCTTGCGGCCCTCGGCGCGGGCGGCTGGTTTGGCTACACGAAATACAAGGCGGTCAAGGCAAAGCAGGAAGCCGCGAAGGGAAATCCGGCGGCGCAGGTGCCGGCGCCTACTGCTGTGCAAAGCGCGGGCGCGTTGGATATTTTGACGAAGGTGCATCAGGCTTACACCGGCTTGGCGAGCTTGAATGTGTCGGGAACTTCGGTGAGCGTCATTGACCTGTCCGCCGTTACCGCGGCGGACCTGAATCCCAATCAATCCACAACCAAGAAAAAGACGACGCGCCGGCCGGCCGGCATCCCCAAGGCGATGACGAACACCACCGACGTCGTCATCAAGCTGGCACGACCGGATTTGTATTGCATCGAAGGAACGATGGCGATGGAAGCCGGCCGCAACAAGATGACCAACACCATTGCCACCTGGTCGCAAGGCGGAACAAATTTTGTGCTGATGTTTTTTGGCGGCGGATCGTATAAAAATTTCATGACTGTTCCGGATCGCAGAGCGGCTTTTATGATGAACGGCCAGGCGGGCGGGCTGGCGATGGCGATTCCGCAACTTTTCTTTGACGAAACGGAAGTGATGAACAATCTCATCAAGGAGTGGGGCCAGACCGATGACGAGGCGGTGGACGGACAGGATTGTTACACGCTCACCGGAAAAATCATGGGCCAAAAACTGAAAATCTGGGTGAGCAAAGACAGTTACATGATTCTGCAATCGCAGATCACGCTCGGCGCTCCGATCAGCGACACGGATATTGAGGCGGCCACCAGCACATTTGACACCAATACCAACAAAACGCAGGCGCAATTGAATCAGGAAAAGGTGATGGCAAAACAGCAGGCGGCCATGATGACGAAAATTCGCGGCACGATCACCGAAACCTATGACAATATTCAAACAAACGAGACTTTCACCGCCGACGATTTCAATTATCCCGTGCCCAGAGGCGTCCGGCTGACGGCTTCGCCATTTGCCGCGATGACGCAATCCGGTTCATCGCTGGAAGCCAGGCAACGAAACACGTGCATCAATAATCTCCGCCAGATTGACGCAGCGAAAAACCAGTGGGCCTTGGAAAACGGCAAAAAAGCGGGAGACCTGGTCACCGAAGCCGACATCCAGCCTTATCTAACTGGAGGGAAAATGCCAACCTGCCCCAGCGGAGGCACCTACACCATCGGCAAGGTGGGTGAAAATCCGACCTGCTCCATCCCCGGCCACGTATTGCCGTAACCATTATTCTCCGCCGTTCGCCGAACCATTTTTTCGCGGCCAGCGCGACTGGCGCTCCGGCAAACTCGTGTCCACTTTCGCATAATAAGTTTCCTCGCCAAAACGCGCGTCGGCTTCGTGCTGCAACTTCAGCGACGGTGTGACGAAAAACCGCTCATTCGTTTCCACAAAGACAATTTCGCCGGCCGGCTGCATGAAGCAAAGGAACAGCGGGCATTTTCCCGGATGCGCCGCAACGAGTTCGCGCACGGACTCCAGTTGCTCCGGCTGCAGATGCGCCGCCTGCAGCCGCAAATGCACCTGCTTGGTGAATTTTTTCGGCGCGTCTTCGAGCGGCAGCATTTCCTGCGGAAAAATTTTCGGCCGCTCGTCGCCGTTGTTGACTTCGCCGATGACGAAGATCGCCTTGTTTGGCGTGAGCAGGCCGCGATATTTTTCGTAATTCTCGTTCATGCACAGGATTTGCACCGAGCCTTCCAAATCCTCGAGCGTCACCATCGAATACGGCTTGCCGGACTTTTTGGAAACGCCGTGCTGCACCGCCGCAATCAGTCCGCCAATGCGTGTCAGACTGCGGTTCGGCAATTCGGCAAGCTGCGCCGTGTTTGCCAGCGCGTATTTTTTTAGAATCGGCGCGAACGGCGTCAGCGGATGGCCTGTGACGTAAAATCCCAGCAGTTCCTTTTCGTAGGCAAGCAATTCATGCTGCGGCCATTCGGGCAATTGCTTTTCCGAATCCGGCTGCGGCGCGGCGCGTTCTTCCAGCGCGCCGAAAAGCGAGCTTTGCCCTTTTTGTTTGTCGGACTGAATGCCCGCAGCGCGGGCCAGCGCGCGTTCGATTTGAGCAAACATCGTCGCGCGCGCCTGGCCGAAACCATCGCACGCGCCGGTTTTAATCAAGGCTTCCAGTGTCTTGCGGTTCACCGTCCGTCCATCCACGCGCTCGCACAATTCGAAAAGCGATTTGCATTTTCCGCCTTCCTGCCGCGCCTTCAAAATTGCTTCGACCGCGCCTTCACCGACGTTTTTAATTGCCGCGAGGCCGAAGCGGATGGCTTTGCCTTCGCGCGCCGACGCAAAGAACATTTCGCTCTCGTTCACGTCCGGTTGCAAGACCTCGATGCCAAACTCGCGCGCCTCGTCAATGTATTTGCTCAACTTTTCCGTGTCGCTCATGTCGTTCGTCATCATGGCGCAGAAAAATTCGACCGGATAATTCGCTTTCAGATACGCGGTTTGATACGCGACAATTGCGTAAGCCGCCGCGTGCGATTTGTTGAAGCCGTAGCCGGCAAATTTTTCGAGCAAATCGAAAATCTCGTTCGCCTTCTTTTCGGGAATCTGGTTTTTCTCCTTGCAGCCTTTGACAAACGTCGCGCGCTGCTTCTGCATTTCCTCGACTTTTTTCTTGCCCATCGCGCGCCGCAGCAAATCCGCGCCGCCGAGCGTGTAGCCGGCGAGCAATTGCGCCGCCTGCATGACTTGTTCCTGGTAAATCAAAATGCCGTAAGTTTCCTTCGCAATCGGCTCCAGCAGCGGATGTTCGTATTTGATTTCAATTTCGCCGTGACGGCGCTTGATGAAATCGGGAATCAAATCCATCGGGCCGGGACGATACAGCGCCACAAGCGCGGTGATGTGCTCGATGGAACTGATTTGAAACTTCCGGCACAAGTCGCGCATGCCGCCGGATTCCAACTGGAACACGCCGAGCGTTTCCGCGCGGTTCAGCAGGTCGTAAGTCTTTTTGTCGTCGAGCGGCAAATGGTCAACGCTGATCTCGATGCCGTGATTGCGTTTGACCATTTCGCAGGTGTTGCGGATGACGGTCAGCGTTTTCAGACCGAGGAAATCCATTTTCAACAGGCCGAGGTCGCCCACGGGATTCATCGCATATTGCGTGACGAGCGTGCCGCTTTCGTCCGACTTGAGCGGCAGCAAATTCACGAGCGGCTGGTCGCCGATGACGACGCCGGCGGCGTGAACGCTCGCGTTGCGCGTGATGTCTTCGAGGATGAGCGCGGTGTCAATCAACTCGCGCGTCACGTCCTCGTTTTCGTAAGCCTCCTTGAGTTCCGGCGATTGCTTGAGCGCTTTTTCGAGCGTCATTTTCAAATCGAACGGAATCATTTTCGCCAGCCGGTCGCCTTCGCCATAGCTCAAGCCCATCACGCGCGCCACATCGCGCACGACGCTTTTCGCGCCCATCGTGCCGAATGTGACGATTTGTGCCACGGCGTCGCGCCCGTATTTTTCGCGGACGTATTCGATGACGTCGGCGCGGCGATCGTCGGCAAAATCAATGTCAATATCCGGCGGATTGACGCGCTCGGGATTCAGGAAGCGCTCGAACAGCAGGCCGTAGCGAATCGGGTCCACGTTCGCGATTTCGAGCAGGTAAGTGACGAGCGAACCGGCGGCGGAACCGCGCGCGACGCAGGCAATGCCGTGCTCGCGGCCGTAACGGACAAAATCGCCGACAATCAGGAAGTAACTCAAGAAACCGGTTTTCTCGATGACTTTGAGTTCGAGCGAAAGACGGTCGAGCAGGACTTTGACCGCGGCATCAGGATTTTCATTTTCGGAAAAAGTCGGTAGTCGTTTGGCGTCCTCAATTTTTTCGACGACAAATTTCTCGCCCTCGGCGCGGGCGTGAATGCCGTAACGTTTCAACAAACCTTCCGCGAGCAGCTTGCGCAAATAGCCTTCGCGCGTGAAATGCTCGGGCGGATTGAAAACCGGGAAATGTAGTTTGTTGAATTCGATTTCCAAATTACATTTCTCGGCGACCTCCAGCGTGTTCTTCACGGCCTCCGGCGTTTCGACGAAGCGCGCCTTCATTTCCTCCGCCGAGCGCAAATAAAATTGCTCCGGCTCGTAGCGCATCCGCTTCGTGTCGGCGAGCTGCGTCTGCGTGCCGATGCAAATCAGGCAGTCGTGCGCGTGCGAATCACTTTTGTTGATGTAATGAACGTCGTTCGTCGCGACGAGCTTCAGGCCGAAATCCTTCGCCCATTTGATCAAATGGCGGTTCACCTTCGCCTGCTCCGCGATGCCGTGATTTTGCAGTTCGAGGAAAAAATTGTCCGCGCCGAGCGTTTGCTTGAACCAGTCCACGGCGTCGCGCGCCTTGTCAATTTGATCCTTCAGAATCCAGTCGGGAATCTCGCTGGCAAGGCAGCCGGACATGGCGATCAGCCCTTCGCTGTGCTTCGCGAGAATTTCCTTATCAATTCGCGGCTTGTAATAATAGCCTTCGAGATGCGCGGCGGTCGCCAGCTTGATGAGATTTTTGTAGCCAGTTGCATCCTTTGCCAGCAAACCGAGATGATGATAAACATCGCGCCCGCCGCCGGTGCTGCCGGTTTTCTTTTCCAGCCGCGAGCCGGGCGCGACGTAAACTTCGCAGCCGATGATGGGCTTGATGCCCCTTTCACGCGCTTCCTTGTAAAAATCAACCGCGCCGTAAAGCACGCCGTGGTCGGTGACGGCCAGCGCGGGAAATTTCAGCTCATGTGCCTTGTCCATCAGCCGGTCCAGCCGGCAGGCGCCATCGAGCAGTGAATACTCGGTGTGCAAATGAAGATGAACAAAGTCCGCGTGCGACATGGAGAAATTTTAACTTCAAAACACCGGGACACCAAGCCGCAAAGTTTCCGCAATGAGTGTCTGCCGGTGGAATTATCGTTTGAGGAAATCCATCAAAGTCGTTTTATCCCCATCCGCAGTTTGAATGAGAAACGAGAATTCGTCAGCATGGCCCAGAATGAAGGTCGTGTCCACACGGCTGAAATCATCGAGATAAAAAGCGACACCGTAAATGCCCGGCTGTTTCCCACGTGTCAGATCCATGATTTTGTAACCTCCGCGCCAGGCCGGCTGGTCCGTGCTCAAAACGAACCCAATAAAATCCCGGCCCGGCTTCGCCGTATCGCGAATGATGCCGATGCGTTCGTCAAACTGCCCGTTTATGACCCAGATGCCTTCGATGGGGTCTAGCGATTTTTTGTTCCGCTGGAGATACGCCTGAAATTCATCTTCCGAAAGGCCGATGGTTTCCCATGTATCGGCGTAGCGCAGCAGGTCGGCAGTGATGCGATAATTCGGATTTTCAAAATCCGGCTTGTCAATGGATGTCACCCGCACGGCGTCCGCGCCGTATTCCCGGGCGCGGCGCATCACGTCCTTCATAACATCATCCACCGAGCCACCGGCAACAGTGAATCCGGAATTGTGGACGGAAACCGTCCCGATCACCTTGACCGGCCGCGGCACGGTCATGTCTTCGGTGTAGATCGGAATTGGATAACCGGGCGGTCGCGCCGGCCCGGCGGGGGCTTCCGGTTTATAAGACACCATCGTGCCGCATCCGGTCAGCATCAGCGTCAAAAACAGAAACAACGGCAAATGACGAGCACGCGCGGCGTTGAGACAATGCGTTGAGACAACAAGGAATTTTTTTGGCACGTCTGGCAAGTTCACAAATTAAAAAATTCTTCTCCGTCAACCGGACAGAAAATTCTTGCCCGTGACTTTTCAAATCGGACGCCAAAGTTCATGACCGAGTCAAATTATCCGAAACAGCGTTCACCCGCAAGGATGGCCACTGATTCCAGCGAGCGAAAGCGCGCGGCGCAAGGCAACATTAAATCAGGCTGCTTCAACACTTGAACGAATGCGGGTTCAATCGCCAAACAATTTTTTCAACTGGTCGCGCGCCGCTGCTTCGCGCCGGTTCGTTTCATTTTTCGACGACCAACTGCGGCGGGCGAATTCAAAATACTCGCAGAAATTTCCAACGTCCTTTTCCAAAACCGGCTCGGCCCGTCGCTCACGGCATTGCTGCGCGACGTGCGGGTCGTAATGCGCGCAATTCAGGCAGACGCGCAAATCGGCGCGGCATTTCATGCACGTTTCGCCGCGTCCCGGCTAGCCGTCCAGCGTCCACGGTTCGCCGCATTTGTAGCAATGACGGGTCATTTGCATTTACGATTTGCGATTTACGATTTACGATTCCGCGCGAAAAAGCAATTCTTTGCACAAAATGAAGCTTGGCATATTCGGCGGTTCGTTCGATCCGGTTCATCTCGGCCATCTGCTTGTCGCGCAGGCGGCGGTTGAGGAGCTCGGTCTGGACAAATTGTTTTTCATTCCGGCGGCGCAATCACCGTTCAAGCCGGACAGCAAACCCGCGCCCGCGTCCGCCCGCCTGCGCCTGCTGCGGCTCGCGCTCGCCGGCTGGACGAATTGCGAGATTGACGAACAGGAAATCCGGCGTGGCGGCGTTTCCTACACGATTGACACGCTGCGCGATTACGCGAAAAAATTTCCGGGCGCGGAATTGTTTTATCTCATCGGCACGGACCACGTCGCCAAACTAAACGAATGGCGCGAACCGGACGAACTGGCAAAGCTGGCGGAGTTCGTCGTGATTCCGCGTCCGGGCGCGGTGCCGGCGCATTTTCCGCAGCCGTTTCGTGGCCGGACGCTCAACGGATTTCCACTGGCGGTTTCCTCGCTGCAAATCCGCGCGCGGCTCAAGGCCGGCCTGCCGATTGAACCGCTGACGCCGCCGGCCGTCGCCGAGGCGATTCGAGACGGGAAACTTTACGTGTGAATTTTCAATCACGGATGAACACAGTGAACACGGATAAAAATTTTCCCGCGGACAATTCAACAAGAAATCCGTGTTCATCCGTGTCCATCTGTGGTTAAATTTCTTCCGCAAAAAATGGATCCAAAAAAACTGGCGTTGCTCTGCCGCGAATTCGCGGACAACAAAAAAGCGGAAAACATCGTCATCCTCGACGTGCGCGAATTGTCCTCGGTGACGGATTATTTTGTAATTGCGTCGGGCACGAGCGAGCCGCACTTGCGGGCGATCGTCGAGGAAATCACCGACCGGCTGCGCGAAGATCATGATTTGCGTCCGCTGCGAATGGACGGCTCGGTGCAGGGCGCGTGGGTGGTGCTGGATTTTTTCGATGTAATTGTCCACATCATGCGGGCTGACGCACGCGAGCGCTACGATTTGGAAGGTCTTTGGGGCGATGCGGCAAAGGTGAAGCCGAGGAAAAAAACGTTGAAACGTTGAATTGGAAAAAACTAAACGCAACTAAACGATTAATAAATCACGATTCCTTTTTCTCCGGCATGTCTCCCGCCGCTTTCACCATTTCGTCCACAATCTTTTTGAATTCTTCCAAGCCAGTTGAAGGAATGATGACGGTATCGCGCCGTCCGTTGACGTCTTCGGTGATGCGCAGAAACCTTCCGCGCGGATTTTCCTTGAGGGTGAAGACGAAAGTCTTGCGCTCAATCTGAATCGTTTCGCTTTTCAGCGTGTCTTCCTGAACCGGCGGTCTGGGCTGGCTGTAACTTTGATTTTGGCCCTGATAAGGCCGCCGCCCGAATGGTGATGGTCGTTCGTTTGAAATCATAACTTCATTCCCGCTTGCAGACGCCCGCATTGACGCCCAACCAGCTATAAATAAATTTCGGCTGCGGCGGCAATTTGTCAACTGTCAAAATTTACAAAATATTCGCCGCCAGTTCCGCCAGTTCCGAGCGCTCGCCCTTTTGCAGTTCAATATGCGCGGCGATCGCTTGGTTGCGAAAACGGCTGACGACGTAATTGAATCCGTTTGACGACGAGTCCACGTAGGGATTGTCAATCTGATACGGGTCGCCGGTGAAAACGATTTTGGTGCCGTTGCCGACGCGCGTGATGATGGTTTTGGCTTCGAGTGGCGTCAGGTTTTGCGCCTCGTCAATAATCATGAACTGGTTGGCAATGCTGCGCCCGCGGATGTAACTCAACGCCTCCACAACGATGCTGCCGCTGCGCATCAAATCGCCGCTGCGCCGATGGTCGTGGCCCATGTTCAGGTCGCTCAACATTTCGAGCGCGTCGTGAATCGGCTGCATCCACGGCGCGAGTTTTTCCTCGAGCGAGCCGGGCAAAAAACCCAGCTCCTTGCCCATCGAAATCGTCGGCCGCGCGACGACGAGCCGACGGAATTCGCGGTCGTTGACGACGCGCTTCAAGCCGGCGGCCATTGCGAGCAATGTTTTTCCCGTGCCGGCCTTGCCCATGAGCGTGACGAGCTTGATGCGGTCGTCGAGCAGTGCGTCGAAGGCAAAATGCTGCTCGCGGTTGCGCGGCTTGATGCCCCAGACGCCGTCGCGCGAGTCCACGATGGGAATCAATTTCGTTCCGCCCGCGTCCACTTTCGTCAACGCGGCTTTTTTGGAATTGGTTTCGTCGGTGAGCGTGCAGTATTCGTTCGGAAAATATTTTTTGCCACTTTCGAGTTCGATTTCGCTGCTTTTGCGGAACGCGGCGATTTTTTCCGGCGGCACGGACATTTCCATCATGCCGGTGTAAAGGTCGGTGATGAACACGCGGTCGGTTTCGTAATCCTCGGCGGCAAGGCCGAGCGCGTCGGCCTTGATGCGCAGGTTGATGTCCTTGCTGACGAGAATGGTCGCGTTTTTCGGCTGCGATTTCTGGATGCTTGCCGCCAGCGACAAAATCCGGTTGTCCACGGAATGGGCGTCGAGGCCGTTGTCGCCGTTGACGTGGCCGTTTTTGTAAAAGACGATTTTCAACTGCCCGCCGTTCGGCAGTTTCACGCCTTCGTTCAAATGGCCTTCGCCGCGGAAGCCGTCGAGCATCCGCGAAACCTGCCGCGCGTTCTGGCCGAGTTCGCTGGACTCGCGCTTGAAGCGGTCCATTTCCTCAATGACTTCGATGGGAACCAAAACACTGTTGTCGGCAAAGCTCAACAGCGAATTGGGGTCGTGCAGCAGGACGTTGGTGTCGAGAATGTAATTTTTCACTTAAAATCGGTAATGTTTATTTTCGTCATCCGTGCGTGCCATTTCTGGATTTGTTTGTGTCGTGCCGGCAGTTTGTAATGGCGGGAATAAAGAAAGTTTTCGAGCATCCCCAACAAATCGAAATCCACAAAACGCGGCTGGTCATCGAGCAGAAAATTTTGGTGCGTCAAAATGATTTCAAAAGGAATCAGCAATTCTTCGAGCCGCTTGAGCCAGATTTTTTGCTCCTTGCGCCACTGGTCAATGCAGCCGCGACCGAACTTGCGCTCCTTGAATCGCAGGAATTGCAACTGCTCGGCCGGCGGCACGTTCTCCTTCCAGTAAATGTCATTGAGCCGGAAGCACGCGCCTTCGATTTCATTTTCGATGAACCGCCAGAGGACGGATTGCACGCCGCGCCAGCGCCCCGGGAAAAGCCCGAGTTCCAATTCCTCGTCGAGATATTTGGCGATGACCTGGGAATCGTCGTTGATTTCAAAAATCACGCTCTTGCCGTCACGGATGACCGGCACGCCGTAGTAGCGCTGCCTCGTCAATTTCCAGACCAGCGAGCGGTCCTGGTTCGGGATGTTGGTGATTTTGAACGGAACGCCGGCGAATTCCAAAATGCGCCGCTGGACAATGCAGAACGGACTCCACGGAAACTGAATCAATTCAATCATTTCAAAAAATCTTCGCTTGCCGATGCGGGCAATTTAGGGGCCGCCCGCGAATGTGACAAGTGCAAACACCGCTTTACACGAAATTGTAACAGAGTTAAAGTCGCCACATGGCTGAATACGACGCGACCGAATTTATTGACACCGATTTTCAGGCGCACAAATCGCCGCGGGACGCGGTCTCCGCGGACGAGCCGCTCCGCGCGCCCACGCGCGAGGAGGTGGACCGCAAAGTCGTCGAGGCGCAGCAAAAACTCGCCGAGCTGAAGCGCGCGCAGGAGGAATTGGAACGCGAACGCGCCACGCTCGAGGAACTGCGCCGCCGCCAGCTCGAATTCCAAAACGGCCGCCAGGAAATCGTCCACAACCTCACGCGCGGACTCGGCCTGCTCGAAGAGGCCGAGTTCAACTGCCGCCGCGACGCCGAGCAAATGGTCAAAACCATCGCCGATTTCCGCGACGCGCTCGAAAAAATCCAGGCCGTCCACGACGAAACCTGGACGAAGGAAAATTTTCAGGTGGAACTGACGCGCGCCCTGACCACCGTCGAAAATGCCCGCATGGAATGGAATTCTGCGCGCCTCAAATTGCCCGCGCTCGCCGGCGAAGCCGCGCAAAAAACCGAAACTGCCGCCGCGCCCGCGCCGGTCGTCTCGCCGTTCGCCAATTTGAGCTTCGGCGAATTATGCAAAATTGGTTTGGCGATGACCTGGCCGCTGCTGCTCGTCGCGCTGGGCGCGCTGGGCGTGTTTGTCGCGATTCTCCTGCAGCGCCATTAAAATAGAAGTCGTATGGCGTCCGCAAAAAAAAGAAAAAAACTGGGCGACCCGATTTCCGAGCGCGCCCGCGCCTTGAACGATCAAATCGCCTCGCTCGAATCCGAAATCAAAAAGCTCGACACCCAGCTTCAACGTTCGTCCACGCCCAAGCTGCGTTCCACCGCGATTCCGCACGGCGCGACCATCGCGCGAAAACCCGAGCCGCCACCCGCGCCCAAAACCGTTTCGCACGAACCGGTCTTCGAAAAAATGAATTCCAAAACCGTCGGGACGGAAACCGACCCGCGCGACCGCTACAACGAGCTCGGTGTCCGCAAATATGATCTGCCCGCGCTGTGGGAGCGGCTGCGGAATCATTTTCGCCGCCCGACGACGAGCAATCCGCGCCTCGTGAATTATCTTGCCGCCGGCGGCGTCCATGGCCTGCGCCCGTTGCGTTACGAAAAACGCGTCGCGCGCAACCGCTTCATCGCGCTCGTGATTTTTTTGCTCGTGGTTTTATTCGGAACTTTTTTAGCCTACATTCACAGCCATTGAAAAAATGAAAACGCAACTTGTCGAACTTCCCGTCCCCACGCCTGCCGGCGAATTCATCGCGCGCTATTCTGAAAGAGGCCTGGCCGAACTCAACTTTCCGGCGGGGCGAACGTTCACGCGTGTCGTAAAACAAAATGGTGTTCCCGCAAAAATCCGCCAATGGCATCGAGTGACCGAAGCCGCGCTGAAAAAAATTCTCGCCGGAAAAGAGCCGGAGGAATTTCCGCCGCTGGACTGGAATGGCGCGACGGAATTTCAAAAATCCGTCTGGCGGCAGATGCGGAAAATTTCCTTGGGTAAAACGAAAAGCTACGGCGAAATCGCGGAGCAAGTTGGCAAGCCCAAGGCCGTCCGCGCCGTGGGCGGCGCTTGCGGCGCGAACCCAATTCCGGTTTTGGTTCCGTGCCATCGCGTTCTGGCCGCGAACAAAAAACTCGGCGGCTTCTCCGGCGGATTGGATTGGAAACGCAAATTGCTCGCCCGGGAAGGTATCAAACTGCCGTCAGCCGGATGATTTCGCGCAGCGGCGTCTGCGGTTTGAATTTCACAAAACTTTCCAATTTTTTTACCAATGGCTTGCGGCGGCGCATGTCGTCAAAGCCCGGCGCGTAAGCCTGGTCGTAAGGAATCAGATCAATCTTTGATTTCGAGCCAAGCGTTTTCACCACGAGCTTCGCGAGTTCAAGGATGGAAACTTCCTCCATGCCGCCGATATTGAAGATTTCGCCGCGCGCCTTTTCGCAATTCTGCAAGCGCACGAGTGCTTCCACGGCGTCGTTCACGAGACAAAAGCAGCGCGTCTGCTTGCCGTCGCCGAAAACTTTGAGCGGCTCATTTTTCTTGGCCGCCGTGATGAAGCGCGGCAGCACCATGCCGTAACGTCCGGTCTGGCGCGGGCCGACGGTGTTGAACAGCCGCGCGATGATGACCGGCAATTTTTTTTCGCGCGCGAAGGCGAGCGCGAGAAATTCGTCCGTGAGCTTCGAGCAGGCATAACTCCAGCGTGACTGGTTCGGCGGCCCGATGAGCAAATCGTCGTTCTCGCTGAATTCCGCCTTCGCGCTTTTGCCATAAACTTCCGAAGTCGAAGTCAGCAGAACCGGCGTGGAATTTTTGGCCGCTGCGCGCAAAAGAATTTCCGTCTCGTGAAAGCTGGATTCCAAAACGTGCAGCGCGGATTTGACGACGAGTTCAACGCCAACGGTCGCGGCGAGATGGAAAATGAATTCAGATTTTTCCGCCAGCTCCGGCAAATGTTTGCATCCAGAAATTTTTGAGCGGACAATTTTCAGCCGTGGATTTTTTTTGGCCGCGCGCAAATTTTCCAGGCTTCCGGTCGAGAAATCGTCAATGACGACAACGGTTTTTCCGTCATTTAACAATCTCTCGACCAGATGCGAGCCGATGAATCCGGCGCCGCCCGTGACGAGAATGTGTTTCATTTCAGCGCGCCGGCGATGGCCTCCGCGAGTTTTTGGCGGTAGTCCGCGCTTTCAATTTTTGCCGCCTCCGCCGGATTCGAGAGGTAGCCGTTTTCAATCAAAACCGCCGGACAGTTTTGGTTGCGCAACACTTCGATGTAGCGCACGTGGCGCACGCCGCGGTCTGGCATTCCGATTGCGTGCGTCAGAGCGCCTTGCATTTTCACGGCGAGTTGGAGATTTTGCGTGTCAAAATCATTGCTCGACAATTTTTCCGACCACGGATCGGTGTAACCGCGCGTGACGGTCGAGGGCATGCCGGTCGGAGTGAAGCAATACGTCTCCAGGCCGGCGGCGCTTTCGTCGCGGTCGGCCGTCGCATTGAAATGCAGGCTGATGAACAAATTCGCGTGATGCGCCGTGGCGAAAATGGGGCGGTATGAATTGGCCACATACACGTCGCTGGTGCGCGTGAGAAAAACCGTCCAGCCTTCGGCTTCGAGCAGCGGTTTGAGCCGCAACGCCAAGTCGAGCGTGAATTCCTTTTCAAACCGGCCATCCAAAACGCTGTGCGTGCCGTGGTTGCTGCCACCGTGGCCGGGATCAATCACGATGACGCGGTTGGTTGAGGGAAAGGTCAGCGGCGGTTCACAAAGCAGCGGCTCGAGATTTTTCTGCAAGTCCAGCCCGTTCAGGTAGATTTCGCCGTCAATCAATTCCGGGGTGAAGCCAAGATTGATGATGACGCCGTTCCAAGTGGCCTCGTGGCTGCCGATTTCCAGAACCATCACGCCGTTGCTCGAACCGACGGCGTAAGTGTCCACCGGCGAATCGGAAATCTGGTGGACTTTGCCGATTTTATGTTCCGCCGCCCAGCTTGCGAGCGAGTCCCAGGTGACGACCGGCGCGGGTTTGGGAACGATGGCTGGCGGCAGATTGGATTTGACTGCGGAAACGGCGGGCTTGTTCGTTTGAAGAACGGCCGGCTGGGGAGCGGGCGGCCAGTTCAAGGAAACCGGTTCGTTGGCCGGGCGCTGCGTCGTCGTGCAGCCCGCCAGAAAAATCGCCATGCAAAAAATTGTTACTGTGGTTTTGAACACGCGCTCATTGTGCGGAACACAAACGCGGACTCAAGCTGTTTCCTCATTTACGATTTACGATTTACGATTTACGATTTCTTCCAGATTGAGAATTCTCGTTGCCATCACCGGGGCCAGCGGCGCGCTTTACGCGCAGCGGCTGCTCGACAATATGAATCCGCGCGAGCACGAAATCCACGTCGTCCAAAGCAACTACGCGCAGCAGGTCATCGCCGAGGAATTGCCCGGCGGCTTGAGACTTCCCGCCGGCGCGAAATCGCACAATTTGAAAAGCATGAATGCGCCGTTCGCCAGCGGCTCGAATCCGCCGGACGCGATGGTCGTCATTCCCTGCACGATGGGCACGATGGGCCGCATTGCGCACGGCTACAGCGAGGATGTTTTGCTGCGCGCCGCCGATGTTGTCTTGAAGGAAAAGAAAAAATTGATTCTCGTTCCGCGCGAAACGCCGTTGAGTTTGGTTCACGTCAAAAACATGGAATTGCTGCTGCTCGCGGGCGCGACGATTCTGCCCGCGAATCCCAGTTTTTATTCCGGCGCGAAGACAATTGTTGAACTGGCCGACACCGTTATCGCGCGGGTGCTCGACCATTTGGGCATGCCGAACCAACTCGCGCCGCGCTGGGCCGAGGAAAAAGAATGAATTTTCAACGCAAAGACACAAAGGTGCGAAGACGCAAAGTTCTTTTTAATTTTTCTTCGCGCCTCTGCATCTTTGCGCCTTTGCGTTAATAAATGTTTTCCGTCATTCAAAAATGGGCTTCGTTCGTCCGATTTTCTCACACGGTCTTCGCGCTGCCCTTCGCGCTGGCGGCAATGGTCGTGGCCGCGCGCGATCATCACGGCTGGCCGGGCTGGAAAACTTTCGGGCTGATTCTCGCCGCGATGGTTTGCGCGCGGACGTGCGCGATGGCCTTCAACCGCATCGCGGACCGCAAATTCGACGCGCTGAATCCGCGCACGGCCAAACGGCATTTGCCCGCCGGAACAATTTCACTGGCGAGTGCAATTGCGCTTTGCGTTTTGTCCGCCGCGGGTTTGGTGGCCGCCAGCTATTTTTTGAACTCGCTTTGTTTTTATCTTTCGCCGGTCGCGCTCGTGGTGATTTGTTTTTATTCGCTGACCAAGCGGTTCACGGATTTCACGCACGTCTTTCTCGGAATTGCGCTCGCGCTCGCGCCCGTCGGCGCGTGGCTGGCGGTAAAGGGTGCAAATGTTTCGCCGCTGGAAATTCTGCAAATGACCGTTCTCGCATTCGCCGTGGTTTTGTGGCTCGTCGGTTTTGACATCATTTACGCGTTGCAGGATTACGAGTTCGACAAATCGCACGGCTTGCATTCGCTCGTTGTGGCTTGGGGACAAAAAAATGCGCTGGCCGCCGCGTTCCTCGCGCACATGATCATGTGCGGACTGCTGCTCGCGTTCGGATTTCTGTGCGGCTTCCGTCTCGCGTTCCTCATCGGCTGGTTCATCATCGTTGGCTGCCTCGTGCTGGAACACTGGATTGCGCGCCGCCGCAGCCTGAACTGGATCAACCTCGCGTTCTTCCGCCTCAACGCGCTGGTCGGCGCGGTGTTTTTCATCGTGGTCGCGGCGGAAGTGATTTTTCAAGGCGGATTTAAACTGCAATGAATTTTAACGCAAAGGCGCAAAGATTAGAAGCCGCAAGGAATTGTCAGCGCAAAATCCTTTGCGCCTTCGCGTCTTTGCGTTAAATGTAAGGCGTGGATTTTTTCATTCAACGCAGCGAACTGCGCGACCTTTACGACAAGGTTGCCGCCGGCGAGCGCATTTCCGAGGCCGACGCGTTGCGGCTGTTTGAATCAAAGGATTTGAACGCCGTCGGCGCCATCGCGGATTTCGCGCGGCAGAAACGGACCGGCCACAACCGCGCCAGCTACATCATCAACCGCTACATCAACTACTCGAACTACTGCATTCTCTCTTGCCAGTTCTGCTCGTTCGCGCGCAAGAAACGCGACGCCGACGGCTTCCAGTTTTCCGTGGAGGAAATTGTCCAGAAAGCGCGCGAGGCGCTGGCGCTCGGCGTCACGGAATTGCACATCGTCGGCGGGCTGCATCCGTCGCTGCCTTTCAGCTACTACACCGACATGCTGCGCGAATTGAAAAAACTCGATTCGCGGCTGCAATTGAAATGTTTCACGGCGATTGAAATTCTCCACCTCGCCTGGCTCGCGAAAAAATCCGTCGAGCAGACGCTGATTGAATTGAAGGACGCCGGCCTCGAATCGCTCACCGGCGGCGGCGCGGAAATTTTCCGCAAGGAAGTCCGCTCGTCCATCGCCCGCGGCAAGGAATCCGCCGAGGAATACTTGGACGTTCACCGCACCTGGCACCGGCTCGGCGGACGCAGCACCTGCACCATGCTTTACGGCCACGTCGAAAGCCTCGCCGACCGCGTGGACCACCTGCGGCAATTGCGCGCGTTGCAGGACGAGACGCACGGGTTCTGCGGCTTCGTGCCGCTGGCGTATCATCCGGAGGACAACGACATTCCCGTGGACCATCCGCCGACCGGGTTCGATTCGCTGCGCACCATCGCGGTGAGCCGCATCTACCTCGACAACTTTCCACACATCACCGCCTACTGGATCGGCCTGGGCCTGAAGCTGGCGCAGGTGGCGTTGAGTTACGGCGCGGACGATTTGCACGGCACCATCATCGAGGAACACATCTTCCACATGGCCGGCGCGACCTCGCCGCAATTACAGACCGAGGCGGCCATGCTCAAGGCCATTCGCGAAGCCGGCCGCACGCCCGTCCAGCGCAACACCTTTTACGAGCCAATAAAAATTCTCGAAAACGCGCCTGCTGCCGAAGCCGATGAAAATTCCGCGCGCTCGAAAATACTTGAAGACAATCTAGCGACGGCGTGAAATCGGAATAAGTTAATAAGTCAAAAAAGGCATAAATTCGTCTTGACTTGTTGAAATCAACGTTTTAACTTCTTGGCATGAAATCGATCAATATCAAATTGCTTCTACCTGATGTGACCCACGACCTAATTGTCGAGCGTGCTAAAGCAGAAGGCGTCGAACTGGCGCACTATTGCTCAAGCCTGATTACAGAATCACTAGGTAACAGCGGCGCAAAAATGCCAACCAAACTGCCATTTGAGCCACGCGGACACTCCCCAAATGGATTCAACGGACTACGGCCTAAATTGCCTGACACAATCGAACAAATACTCGCAGTATTCCGGCTCGTTCAGCAAAACAAGATGGATTTCACTGACGCCGTGCGTAAAGTCGCGAAGGATCTAGGCATACGAGAGACGACGGTTCGTGACAAATGCACGCGAAGAATTTCCCTGCCACATACACCGGTGGATACCGATCAATTCCTTGATATGTTGGTTCGCCCTAACGCGCTCCGAGATTACTTGTGCCACAGATTCCCAAAATTTTCGCGAGAGATTGCTCAACGTTTTGGAACAATAACGCCGGAGGCTTTGCCATGATTGCACAAAATGACCGCGACGCCAAAGGGCGGTTAAGAGTTCCGTTCTTTGTGAAACTGATTGGCAAATTCCGTGACCGGTTTGGTGTTTACGAACCCACTAAATTCAAAATGTATGTGGAAGGGCTTGGTGTTTTGACAAAACCTGATTGGGATTGTGAGAGGAATGGTTATGTTAAGTGGAAACACCGAGTTGATCGGGCCGCCCAAAAGATTTTGACAAACATTTGAAAAACAGACCGTTGTCGGGGTTCAAATTGTAAAAGACACGAAAGGAATAAAATGAAAATACTTGCTACCATAAATTTGGGGAAATCACAAATTACCCAAGCTTGGGAACTGCAAAAAGGCGACCCAGACCCATTCATTGACGTGGTGAAGCTTGAAGGGGATAAGAACCTTATGATTCGGCTGGAAAACCGCTTCGTTAAAAATGCTGGAGGAGAAGCCGAAAAAGCATATCTTGGAACTCTGAATATATCGGATGCTGTTGTCGTGCCAAATTAGGAACCTACCCCTTCGCCAGCGGCTGACAACTTTGTAGAAACCCATCGAAAGGATTTTCAAGTTCCGTCCCACCTTTGTCTGGCTTCGGCGTGGCAGGCAGGCGCGGCCTCTTTGAAAATTGCCCACGGCTTTAGTGTGGGTTTTCATCCGCCAAAATCCAAAGTCCCACAGGGACGAAAGCGCTTGCGCGCACCACCGGCCATCCTTTCGGGACTTTTCCCCATCCATGTAAATACTACCCAGCCTTGAAAGGCCAGGCTATTGTCACCCGCGCTTCAAAAATGGCCAAAAACAGCCAGTTTTAGCTTAAATCGCTTTAAATGAGCCTGTTAACCCCTGCTCGTCACCAGTTCGGAAGTGGTGCCAACCACCTCGGATGTGGCAACGACTACTTCGGAAGTGCTGGCAGGCAGCTCGGAAATGACAATAACCAGTTCGGAGGTGGTGCCTGCCACATCGGAAGTGGCAACGAGCACATCGGAACTGGCTGGCAGCAGTTCTGAACCGCTGCCGGGCGGTTCGGGAAGGACAGGAATCATTCCAATTGAACCGGCTCTACCGAACGCGCCCAAAAATTTCCTTCACCTTCTCAAAAACTTCGCGACCGCCTCTGTCCGCGTCCGCACCTGCAACTTTTCGTAAATCCGCCGGATGTAGGTGTGCACCGTTTCGTAGCTGATCTGGAGCTTGTCCGCGATTTCCTTATACATCAGTCCCCGGCTCAACAGGTCGAGCACCTGCTGCTCGCGTTCGGAAAGATTTTCCGCCGGCGCGTCCGCCGCCGGCCTCTGAAACGATTGCACCACCAGCCGCGCGATGTGCGCCGTCATCGGCGAGCCGCCGCGCTGCACCTCCCGGATGGCCTCCAGCAATTCCTTCGACGCCGTGCGCTTGAGCATGTAGCCGCTCGCGCCCGCCGCCAGCGCGTTGAAGATATTTTCCGTGTCCTCATAAACCGTGAGCATCATCACCTGGATTTCCGGCCGCAGTTTTTTCAACTGGCGCACGCACTCGACGCCATTCATGCCGGGCAGGTTGATGTCCATCAACACCACGTCCGGTTTCACCGCCGGCAATTCCGCCAGCGCGTCCTCGGCGCTGGCGTGCTGGCTCACGCAGCGGAAGCCGTCGGCACGGTTCAGCACGCGCGCGAGCGTTTCGCGCAATTTGTCGTTGTCCTCGACGATGGAAACGGTGATGGGCATTTTTGATTCGTAATCTTAATCGCAATCCTGCTCGCTCCGGCAAACAAAATTAAGATTACGATTAAGATCAGGATTGGGAAAGTTTTGAAAGCGGCGCGGACAATTTCACAATCGTTCCCTTTTCCTTCGCGCCGCCAATTTCGAAACTTCCACCGATGTCTTCCATGCGTTTTTTCATGTTGCGCAGGCCGTTCCGGTTTTGCGGCGCGGTTTGGTTTCCCATTCCCCGGCCGTTGTCTTCGATTTCCAGAATGAATTGTTCCGGCGCCAAGCGCAACCGAATCCAGACCTCGGTCGCCTGCGCGTGCTTGACGACGTTGTGGACGGCTTCCTTGAACGCCAGAAAAACGTTGTGGCGGACGGGCGGCGGAATCGGCGCGGCGGGCAGTTGCGCCAGCGCGTCCACGCGGTAGCGCACACCGGCCAGCGCGAGATATTCCTGCGCATATTTGCAGGCGTAATTGACCAGCCCTTCGAGCGTGTCGTTGGAAGGATTGACCGCCCAGACAATTTCGTCGAGCGAGCGCGTCGTCTCGCGCGCGGTCTGCGAAATCTGCCGCGCGTGCGATTCGATTTCTTCGGGAGCATTTTTGTCGGCTTCGGCCATTTCGCCGAGCAACGCGACTTGCGTGAGGTTCGCGCCGAGCTGGTCGTGCAAATCGCGGGCGATGCGCGAGCGTTCCTTTTCGAGCGCCTCGTGCTGTTTGTGCCGTTGCAATTCGCGTTGCAATTTTTGCGTGGAAACGTAACGCACGATGGCGGCGACAATCCCCAGAATAAAAATCACCGTCACGACGCGAAACCAGTTCGTCTGCCAGAAATATGGTTGAACGATAATTTCCATGGTGGCGCCGGTTTTATTCCAAACGCCGTCCTCGTTGCAGGCATAAACATGAAAGTGATAATCCCCCGGCGGCAGTTTTGGATAGCGGACGACGCGGTCATCGCCGACGTCCGTCGGGATGGCTTCGTGTCCTTCGAGCCAGCATTTGAAGCGGACGAGTTCCGGCGCGGAAAAATCCAGCGCGGTGTAATCAATCTCCAGTTGTTCATAGCCGGGCGGAATGACGACGGTTCGCGGCCACGCCGAACTCAAGGCGTTGGTCTTTTGCTTGCGACCGTCAACGAGCACGGACTCGATCAAGACCGTCGGCGGCCGCAAATTGCGTTTAAGTTCCGCCGGGTTCACGAACACTGCGCCCTTGGTCGTCGGAAAAAATAAATCTCCGTCCGCCGCGCGCAAGGTGGCGGGTTGCGAGCCGCTGGAACATTCGCGCGTGGGCAGGCCGTCGGTTTTTCCGTAAGTACGGCAGGAAATGGAACCGGTTTTCACGTCCACAAAATCGTCCAGTGAATTTTTTGGAATCCGCACCAATCCCATGTTCGAGCCGATCCACAAATTGCCGGCGTCGTCTTCGATGACGTAACTGATGCTGTCGCTGGCGAGGCCGTTGGTCGTGCAAAGATGGAGCCATTTTCCATTTTGCAGCCGCGCAAGGCCGTGGCCGTAGGTGCCGGCCCACAGCACGTTGTTTTTATCCACGTAAAGGCAACTAATGTCGTCTCCGGGCAGACCATCCGCCGATTTTGGCGCGGGGGAAAATTTTCCGGCGGCGAAATAATTCAGCCCGTGACTTTCCGTTCCGATCCAAAAATTTCCGGCGGCGTCCTGCGCAATGGCGCTGACGGCGTCTCCCGACAGGCCGTCGCGTGTGGTGAACAGCTTCCACTGTTGGCCGTTGAAATTTCCAAGGCCGTTTTGCGAGCCGACCCATAACCGGCCGTCGCGGCTTTCAAACAGCGCGGAAATTTGCGGGCCGAGAACTTCCGCGCCGGACACGGGCACGAATTGATTTGTTTGAAATTCATAAAGCCCTTCGTCGCGCGTTCCAACCCAGACTTGTTGCCGACGGTCCGCCAGAACTTCCCAAGCGTCATGCAACGGGCCGACGTGATAATTCCGCAGGACATTGCTGTTCCAGTAAGACACGCCCAATGCGCCGGATGCAATCCACCATCCGCCTTGATCATCCGGCGACAACGATTGGACATTTCCTTGCGGAAACCCAGCAGGCGAATTGAAAATTTTTCGTTTAATCCGGTCGAGGCCGCCGCCGTCGGTTCCCGCCCAAAGGTTGCCCTCGTTATCCAGGCACAGGGAAAGAATGAAGGGCGAGGACAATTCGTTTGAAATGTTCAGCCATTTGCCATCGGCATCGGACCAGAAAATTCCATCGCCGAGCGTTCCCACAATCAAATTTCCATGGTCATCTTCAAGCGCGGCTTTGACAACGGCATTACCCCACGGAAACGTTCCTAAATTTTTTTCCACGCGGTTGCCATCCATTTTTTCGACCGTGCCGTTGAGAAACCACCAATAGCCGCCGGAGGCGGATGGAACGACGACTTTCTGCGCGAGCGAAAATAATGACACAACGCCGGGATTAAAAGTCATCTGCCCGACGTGGTAGCGAAAAAGCCCGGTGCCGGCGTAAAACAAAATGTCGCCGGACGGATCTTCGCTGGCATAGGTCACCGTTCTCCCGCTGCCCGAAGTTTCTGCCGAAAAATTTTTAATGACACCATTGTGGACCATCTCCAAACCCGATGATTCGGTCCCGATCCAAAGGTTCGTTTCGTTGTCTTCGAATAAAAAAACAATCCGGTCACTGCTCAAGCCGGGTGTATTCATTTCGTTGAAAATGGTGAAATGAATTCCGTCGAAACGCACGAGGCCGTTAAGCGTGCCGAGCCAGAGATAACCGTCCTTCGTTTGAACAACCGAAATGACGGAGCTTTGCGGCAGCCCTTCCTCGTTGCCCCACGAATCCACAACGAAAGGCGAAGCCAACGACCCCACCGCGCGGGCAATGGCCGGAAGAACGAGGAAAAAAAGGCAAAGCCATGGCCTGGCAAATGGAAGCATCCGGCTATTCATCGCCTTGAAAGATACGAAGCGCAACCGAAGAAGAAAATTATTTTCCAAAAACCACTTGCCAGAATTTCCGTGTGGGTTAATTCTTCCCTGCCCAATGAGAACTGGGCACTGCGGCGGGTGCTGGCGATGTAAACTCGTGTGTGATCGCCACGCCTGCCGTTCTTTTTGTCGGCAAACACGACGACATTTCCAAACAGCCTGTCTAGGGACGGAAAAAAGGCGCGCCGTTGTCGGCGCGCCCCGTGATTGTCTCCAGTCTTACTGCGAGAGGATGAAGAACTGGTGCGGCGAACCGGGAGTGAGGCTGTTGGTGAAGTTGAAATCACCGCTGCCGTCAAAGTTGTTGGTGACCA
>DATJRH010000026.1:0-33362 GCA_035504945.1 Candidatus Aquilonibacter sp.
TTTTATCTCCAATCCCAAGCTCCGGTTCATGGATCAATGCCGCCAAACCATGCGTTTTCGCCATCTGGCCTTGCGTTCGGAACAGGCTTATTTGGAGTGGATCAAGCGGTTCATTTTCTTCCATGACAAACGGCATCCCAAGCACGTGATAACCACACAAATTTACACCCACGTCATGCAGAAACCCGGTTTGGGCGTGAAAAGTCCGGTGGATGGATAAACCTCAAAAATTCCTTTCCCCGGAATTTGACGGAATTTTCCGCTCCTTTCCGCTTTCGGCAGGCGAATTTTCCCGAAAATAAAAAATAAATTAAAAAACATTTTCTACACGACCGGAAATTGCCGGAAATTCGTGCCGGAATTTCCCGAAAATTCGCGGAAAATTCGGCTTTTAATTTCCATTTATTTTTTCGGGGGAATTTATTTAATTTCAGGGAATTTCTGAAAAATTCATTTCCCGGCCATATCCGGCGAAAATAATGCCAAAAATGACTCGCCGGAGTGCTTAAAACCGGCTTGAATTTCCGGGAATTTATTTTCGGCGAATTTCCGAAAAATTCAGGCGAATTTATTTTGTGGTATAGTTTGAAATTATTCGCGTCCTTGTGTTGCGGGAGGGCACGGGTCACAACCGATGGCCTCGGCACTCATGGCAACCTATTCGGCAAGCAGCGGTGGCAGCCGATCAATCGGGGCAGTGAGTATTGCAAAATCGGGCTGGCGTTTTATCGCCGTCCTCAAATTGTTCCGACGTGATGGACTCCGGCGAGCAACTAAATTTCTTGTCCGCGTGGTCAAGGCACCGGACTACGATTGCATTCATACGGCGGCGGGGTTGCATTCGAGGCTCACAGCGAGCCTCCCTTCTGCATCCGCAGCAAGGCAGCTTCAATGGACGGCCAATGAAATAAAACCCGCCGCCCGCCCAGACGCACAAAGGGGATTTTGCCCGTCGTGCGCCAACTGAACAACGTTCGGCGTGAAACGGGGAGACGCTTCAACAGTTCTTTTTCATTGATGAAGTCCGGCTCGCGCGCGGATGAATGAGGGAAGGTTGATGCCGGAATTTCCGGCACGGCATTGTGAGTAAGCGATTTCATATTAGTCGTTGTTGTTGGCCGACTAATTCTTCTCGCTTCTGGTCGTGCGAAAAAAAATTTACCACACAAAGATTCTCGACGTCAATCCCATTTACACAAATAAACCAAGCGCGGTTAAGAGTTATTTGTCAGGGCGGATCGCAGGCTTTATTCTTGTATTTCACCGCAAACCATTTTTCGGCGTCGGCTTTCGTCGCCAGTCCTTTATAGTGCGTGTGAATCATCGCGGGCGAGTTGCCCGCCTGCTGCGCCGTCAAATTCTCATTGGCATACAGTGCAAAATGATAGGTGCAAAACGCATGCCGCAAGCCGTTAGGTTTGCGGCTGACTTTAGCATTTTCGCAAAGCGTGACAAAGGCTTGTTGGAAAGTGACTTCATGCGCAGGCCAGAGCTTGCCGGTTTTATTTGCCCGAAATGGTTTAAGCCAAGTTTCCAACGCGGGGCAAATTTCCACAAGGCGACGCTGACGGGTTTTGCTTTTGCCTGCCGTTATTTCAATGTGTCCGTTCGTGCGCCAAATGTCCGCCCAATCCAAGCTCAATAATTCCGCTGTGCGCAAACCTGCCAAGCCGCCGATGGCAATTATTGGACGCAAGGTGTCATCCGCATTTGCCAGCAACGCTGCCAATTCAGCGGGCAAATAACAGGCGACTTCGGCGTTATTGGCGTGTTCGGGGCGCAAGCCGTCAGCGTCAAATAAGCGATGTGTGACGGAAAGATAATCCTTGCGGACTGCCCAATTTAGAAATTGCCGGATGGTGGCGCGATAATGATTGCGGCTTTTGGCGGATATGGCTTTGCGGCGATTGCGTGATTTGGACTTAAAGTCGCCCAGAGCTTCAATGAAGGCGTCCAAATGTTTCTTGGTTAAATCGCAAACTGGCGTGCCGGGAAACGCGGCGGCAAATTTTCTCAATTGAAGCTGACGATTATAGGCATATTTTGCGGAAAGTTGCGCCCGCTGGCCTTCGGCAGCTTTGGTGCGCATTTCGTCACCTTGCGAAAATTCCTCAACGGCTTCGCCAATGTCTTTGGTGGTTACGATGGCAACGGTTTTGAGAAATCCATCCGCCGCCTCATTCAATGTCCGTTCACCTAATTTTTTTGATGCCTCAACAAATTCGGAAACGGCAGCGGGCAAGGAAACGCGCCGTCCGCTCGCCTGTCGGAATGCTTCGAGCATATCAAATGCGGTAATTGCATCGCGTGATTGATTGGCGGACAAAACCGCCGATTGTGAGCCATCGGCAAGATCACGAACAATGCGTTCCGCTTCGCTTTTGGCTTCGATGAACGTCTTGAAATTGCGAATGTGACGCCTTCCGGCAGCGTAATAGGCGACCCGGTAATATCGATATTTTTTGCTCTTGCCGTAGATTGTAGCTTCAAATCGGCGGTGCTTAATGATTTTCGGAAATCTCATTTTCGGGCTTTCGGATGCCGCTAGAAACTGTGCGGAATCTGTGCGGAGATTGCAAGAACCATCAATTTCGCTGAAAATAATGGTGCGCATAGCAGGACTTGAACCTGCACGCCTTGCGGCACTACCACCTCAAAGTAGCGTGTCTGCCAATTCCACCATATGCGCGCCGGGTGCATAATGAACCACCCGGCCCCGCCGCGCGCAAGATTTTTCAATCGAAAATCCGCTCCCAGCCGCGCCAGAGCGACGGTTGCGCGGAATTGAAACTCTGGCTGCCCGTCTTGCCGAAATCAAATTGCACCAGCACGCCGACGCTTTGCGCGCCGCGGCCGTGCGAGCGGATGGCGTCAATGCCGTAGCCGTAATCCACCATGATTTTCCAGCGGTCGGACGTCGAATGATACAAAATGCCGCCGCCCACGCCGGTGAGCGAATCGCCGGGCTGCGATTCGCCGGGCAGATAATTCACCAGCGCGCTGCCGGCGTTCACGTCCAGGTTCCAGCGCTTTTCAGGGTCAAGCGGCAGCAGATAATTCACGTTGAGCAGCACGAACTGCTGCGCGCTGATTTCCTGAAAATAATAGCCCGGCAGCGACAGCGGAAATTCCGCGATCAGCGGCAGAAATCCGCCGAGCCGGTAGGCGCTGAAACGGTCGGCGTCCACGCTCGTGCCGGCGGTCAGGCGCGCGTAAAAATTCTGATGGCTCTTGGGCAGCGTGTAGGACAACGCCGCCTCCGCCCAGAACAAATGCGACTGCCGGTTCAATTCCCGGTCGCCGTCGAAGCCGTAATAGCCCGAATTGTTCCGCAAATGGCCTTCATACCAGACGGACAATTCCATCGCCAGCGGCGGAAACAACGTCGGCTCGACGCCGCCCCAGCGCAGGCCGGTGCGCACGCTGAAATCGCCGTGGTCGTCGGGCAGCACGAAATCGGCCGCCGTGTCGTCGTTGCGGTTGAAAAAAGTGTAGTGCGCCGTGCCGCGCACAACGAGGTTCAGCGGAATCAAATCGCCGGGATTGAACAGATGATAAACGCTCAGGGAAACTTCCCCGCCGTCGCCCTCGAACGATTCGTCCGGCAGAAATTTGCCGTCGTGGATTTCGTTGTAATCGTCGCCGAAGCCGCCGCCGGCCAGGCCGATGCCCAAGTCCGTGTTTGGCCCCAGCGCGCCGACGAAGCCCAGTTCCGAATCCAGGTAGGTGGGCGCGAGCGCGAGGCGCAGCGTGAGGTTCGTCCGCAGGAAATCCGGCTGGTTGTGATAATAAAAGGCGTAGGCGGCCAGCGGCTGATGCCCTTCAAAGGACTGGTTGTAGCCGAACTGGATCAAATCCCGCCGGACGGGGTCAATTTGCGCGGAAGAAAAGAGCGGCGCGAACAGCGTGAGCCACAACAGCGCGCGTCCAAATTGTTTCATTGCTGTTCTCGTAATGTATAAAAGGCAAATCGGCAAGCGGATTTACAACTGCGCCGGGCAATGATGCGGAAAACGTTGCTTTCCGCTGTGCCGGGTGATAAACCGGCGTCATAAACGAAATGGATGCGGCGAAGCCTCGGATTTGCAAACCGGCCGTGTCATAATCTTAATCATCATCGTAATCTTAATCTTTTCCAGCCAACGATTACGATGAAGATTACGATTAGGACACCACCAAAAACCGTTCCGGCTCGACATCGCGGAAAATTTCCGGCTTACTGTCGGTGATGCCGCCTCTGAATTCTGAATTGCTGGCCAAAGCCAAATCGCTCGGTTTCTCCGACCGGCAAATCGCCCATTTGACCGGCTCCACCGAGGACAAAATCCGCGCGCTCCGCAAAAAATTGAATCTCGTCCCCAGCTACCGGCTCGTGGACACCTGCGCCGCCGAGTTCGAGGCTTACACGCCATATTACTATTCTACTTACGACCGCGGTGATGACGAAGTTAAAGGCAACACGGCCAAAAAAATCATGATTCTCGGCGGCGGACCGAACCGCATCGGGCAGGGCATCGAATTCGATTACTGCTGCGTCCACGCCGCGTTCGCGCTCAAGGAGGACGGATTTGAAACCATCATGGTCAATTCCAATCCCGAAACCGTCTCGACGGACTACGACACGAGCGACAAGCTGTTTTTCGAGCCGCTGACGCTGGAGGACGTGCTGCACATTTACGAGCGCGAGCAATGCCAGGGCGCGATTGCGCAATTCGGTGGGCAGACGCCGCTCAATCTCGCGCTCGGTTTGCAAAAGAACGGCGTCAACATCATCGGCACCTCGCCGCAAAGCATCGAAATCGCCGAGGACCGGAAATTATTCGCCGCGATGCTGGACAAGCTGAAAATTCCACAGCCGCCGAACGGACTGGCCACCAATGTGAACGAGGCGCTCGTCATCGCAAAGAAATTGACTTATCCGGTCTTGGTGCGTCCGAGTTTCGTGCTCGGCGGGCGCGCGATGCAGATTGTTTATTCGGACGCCGAGCTGTCGCACTACATGAAGTTTGCCGTGGAAGCCTCGCCCGAACGTCCGGTGCTGGTGGACAAATTTCTCGAAGACGCGACGGAGGTGGACGTGGATTGCATCGCGGACGTGGGACATAAAAACGGCGAAACCATTGTCATCGGCGGCATTTTGGAGCACATCGAATTTGCCGGCATCCATTCCGGCGACGCGGCGATGGTGCTGCCGCCGCATTCGCTTTCCAAAAAAGTCATCGAGACCATCCGCAATTACACGCATGCGATGGCGCGCGAATTGAAAGTCATCGGCTTGATGAACGTTCAATACGCGGTCAAAGGTGAAAAGGTTTTTGTCCTCGAAGTCAATCCGCGTGCGTCTCGCACTGTGCCGTTTGTTTCAAAAGCGATCGGCGTCCCGCTGGCCAAGCTCGCCGCAAAAGTCATGGCCGGCAAAACGCTGAAGGAATTAAAGTTCACCAGGGAAATCTGGCCGAAGTATTGGGCGGTGAAGGAATCCGTTTTCCCGTTCAACCGTTTTCACGGGCAGGACATTTTGCTCTCGCCAGAAATGCGCTCGACCGGCGAGGTCATGGGGCTGGACGCGGATTTGGGCGTCGCCTATGCGAAATCGCAAATGGCCGCGAACTCGCCGCTGCCGGTGAGCGGGAAGATTTTCATCAGCGTCAGCGACGCGCACAAAAAGGAAGCCACCGCCGTCGCCAGGTTATTTTCCGACCTGGGATTCGAGCTGGCGGCCACGAGCGGCACGGCGGCGGTCTTGGAAAAGGCCGGCTTGAAAGTCCAGCGGACGCAGAAATTGCTCGAAGGCCGGCCGAACGTGATTGATTTTCTCAAGAACAAGGAAATCCAGCTGGTCATCAACACGCCCAGCGGCGCCGCGCCGCGCGAGGACGAAATCAAAATCCGCACGACGGCGGTTTATACCGGCACGCCGATCATGACGACGTTGAGCGGCGCGAAGGCCGCCGCGCTCGGCATCGCCGCGCTCAAGAAATCCGGCTACGCCGTCAAGACGGTTCAGGAATTTCATTGATTTGCCGGCAAACCGCCGGTTTGGGCATGAAGCTGCACCAATTTTGTGCCAACATTTGGCAAAAATCGTTTAGTTCCACCTTCCCAACTTGCCGATAATTGACCGTAGCGCTTTGGTTCGCCGGAGTGTGATTCCGAAATCAAGCCGCTGTTTCATTGGATATGGTCAGCACTTTAACATCATGAACCCGTCGCCGGTTGACATTACCAAACGGCAGAAAACAGAACGGGAACTGGCCGAGGCGCTGGATTTTAACTGGAAAGTCATTTCCACGACGCCAACAGGCATCGTGGCGTTCAAAGCTTCCGGCCAATGCGTGCTGGCCAACGAGGCCGCCGCGAAAATCACCAACGCCACGCCGCCACAGCTTTTGCAGCAGAATTTCCGGCAGCTTGATTCGTGGCGCGCCTCCGGTTTGCTGGAAATGGCGGAAAAGACGCTCGCCACCCGGCAGCCGCAACAGGGGGAATTTCACCACATCAGCACTTTCGGCAAGGAAATCTGGATGGTCTGCCAGTTCAGCCATTTCATCCGGAACGACGAACTCCATCTGCTGCTGACCATGAATGACATCACGGAGCGCAAGCGGATGCAAAAGGCGCTGCAAATGTTCCGCTTCGCCTTCGACCACGCCGCCGTCGCGGTTTTTTGGATGAACCGGGACGCCACGTTTTATTACGTCAACGACGAGGCTTGCCGTTCGCTTGGTTATACGCGCGAGGAATTGATGCGGCTGCGCCTTTTCGACATTGACCCGAAATACGCCGAGACGCAGTGGAAAGAAAGCTGGGATCAATTCACGCGCCGGCAGATTGTCGCGCAAAATTTGGAGAGTTCTCATCGGCGCAAGGACGGCTCCGTTTTTCCCGTCGCGGTCGCGGCGAAACATTTCACGATCGAAGGCATTGACCTGCACATTGCCTTTGTGCGCGACCTCTCCGAACGCAAGCTGGCGGAAGAGGCGCTGGCCCGCGAACGCGCCCTTTTGCGCACGCTGATTGACAACCTGCCGGATTGCATCTATGCCAAGGACAGTAACGGCCGGAAAATCCTGGCCAATCCGGCCGACCTGAAAAATCTTCATTGTCAAACCGAGGCCGAGGCCATTGGCAAAACCGATTTCGAGTTTTTTCCAAAAGCCGAGGCCGAAAAGTTTTACGCCGATGACCAGAAGGTGATTCGCGGGGAGTCAATCATTAATCGGGAGGAATTCTTGCTGGACGAAAAGGGCGAGCAACGCTGGCTGCTGACCAGCAAACTTCCATTGCGCGATCCCGCGGGAAAAATTATCGGGCTGGTCGGCGTCGGCCGCGACATCACCGAACACAAGCGCGCCGAGGAAAAAATCTACGAACAGGCCGCGCTGCTGGACTATGCGCCGGACGCCATCTGGGTTTTGGACTTGAACCGGCGCATCAGTTATTGGAACAAGGGCGCCGAACGGATTTACGGCTGGACCGCCGCCGAAGCCATCGGGAAAAATCCCATTGACCTGCTCTTCCGCGGAACCGTGACGCCGCAACTCCAGGCCTGCATCCAGGCCGTCAGCGAGCGCGGCGAATGGACCGGCGAATTGGAAGCAATCACCAAGAACGGCAAAACCGTCGTCATTCAGGAGCGCAACACCAGCATCCGCGACGAACAGGGCCGCCGGAAATCCCAGCTCATCATCAACACCGACATCACCGAAAAGAAAAAATTGGAAGCCCAATTTCTTCGCTCGCAACGCATGGAAAGTCTCGGCGCGCTGGCCGGCGGCATCGCCCACGACCTCAACAACGTCCTGACCCCGATCCTTGGCTCGGTCCAGATTTTGAAGGAAAGAATCGCCGACCCGGACGAACACAAACTGCTGGACTCGCTCGAAGCCAACATCCTGCGCGGTGCGAAACTGGTCAAACAGGTGCTGACCTTCGGTCGCGGCGTTCGCGGCGAACGCATCCCCATCCAGCCAGCTCACGTTATCCGCGAAATTGGACAAATCATCCACGAAACTTTCCCCAAATCGGTGGAATTTGAATTCCAACCCGGCGCCAATCCCTGGGCCATCATCGGTGACCCGACCCAGCTTCATCAAGTCCTGTTGAACCTTTGCGTCAACGCCCGCGACGCGATGCCCAACGGCGGCAAATTGTCCATCCGCCTTCAAAATGTCCGGCTCGACGAAATTTATTCCCGGATGAATCTCGAAGCCAAACCCGGCCCGTTTGTTGTCATCGAAGTTACGGACACCGGCATTGGCATTCCGAAGGAAATCCAGGACCGCATCTTCGAGCCGTTCTTCACCACCAAGGAGCACGGCCACGGAACCGGCCTGGGCCTGTCCACCACGCTGGGCATCGTCAAAAGCCACGGCGGCTTCATCAATTGCTACAGCGAACCGGGCAAGGGCAGCATCTTCAAAGTTTATCTGCCCGCCAATACCGCGCCGGCGACCGCCGAAAATGCCCCGGCCGGGCAAATCCAGTTGCGGCGCGGTCGCGGCGAACTGGTGCTGGTGGTGGACGACGAGGAGCACATCCGCAACATCGCAAAAAAAATTCTGGAGCGCTTCGGCTACCGCGTTCTGCTCGCCGCCAATGGCGCCGAGGCGGTTCCGCTCTACACCGCGCGCCAAAATGAAATCGCCGCCGTCATCACCGACATGGCCATGCCCGTCATGGACGGGCCCGCCACCATCGCCGCGCTTAAATCCATCAATCCCCGCGTCACCATCATCGGCACCAGCGGCCTCGACCCGAACAACAACATGATGACAGCCATCGGCGCCGGGAACGAGCATTTCATTCCCAAACCCTACACCGCCGAAGCCATGCTCCGCACCCTTGACACGATACTGCACGGAACCGTCGTGCAATAATCTGGTCAAATTTCCTTCGCCGCGCGCAACACGCGAAACTTGTGCGTCCATTTGTCAATCCGGCACGCCGCCGCGTAATCGCAATATTCACATGGCGTCTGTTTGCCCTTGCGATATGGATTCACATCCGCGATGCCGGAAAAAATCGCACCGCCGAATTCGCGCAACTGCGTCTCCACGCCGTTGACCAGCTTCTCAAATTCCGCGCGCGGCAGGGCTTCGATCGAACCTTTGCGAAGCGAACCATCGGCGTTCAAACGGTAATTAAATTGGTCTGCCGCGCCGATGGAATCCAGCTTGTTCAGCGCGCCCGCGTCAAACCGGCCTGCGTGCCGATACGCCGCGCGGCGCGATTTGTCCGCATTGGCCAGAACTTCATCGCGCGAACCGCCATTTTCAAATTGCCCGCGCAAGTTGACGTAAAAAACGCCGGCCGGAATCAATTCCTTCACGCCAAAAATTTCCAGCGGCTTTTTCCAACGCCGCAGCACGTTCAAATACGCCAGCAGTTGCAACTGGATTCCGTGCTCGATCAAAATCGCGTCCAATTTTTTCTGGCTCGACTTGTAATCAATCACGATTGCCGCGGCTTCATCGGTGGCCGTCCGCGAGGAACGGCACAAATCCACGCGGTCAATCCGCCCGTTCAGCGCCAGCTTGCGGCCGCCGGCCAAATCAATTTCCCACGCGGTTTCCGGCGATTCCTTCGCGCCGAAATCCAGTTCCGCCGCGACCGGATCAAATTCATTTTGTTCGCGCAGCCACGCGACCGTCACGGCGACAAAATCCTGAAGCGATTCCGTCAGCGCGCGCGCCGCGAAGCGCGACTGCGCCGTTTCGCTCAAAAGTCCGCCGCGATAATTTTCCGTTAGTTCGCCGGCGATTTTTCCAATCCTCGCGCGCGCCTCCGCCGGTGTCAAATCGCGCCAGCGTTTGCCTTCGCCGGTGACTTGCTCGTGGAATTTTTTCAGAACGTCGTGCTGGAAACTGCCGCGCTCGCGCGCGTCCAGCTCGAAAATCTTTCGCTCCTCGGCTTTCAAACCACAGCGGACAAAAAACCGGAACGGGCATTGCGCAAATTCCTCCAGCCGGCTGACCGAAGTCCGCAAAACCGGCCCGTAAAGTTGTTCGGCCATTTGCGGCGACAAATTTTCTTCCGAGTCTGGTTCGCGCAATTCGTCCAAAGCTTTCTTCAATTCGGCTACGGCAGGAATTTCGAGCAAATCGCCCCAATTTTTAATTTCAGGGAGCAACGGAATCAATTCGTTTGCATTTTCAATTTCAGCCAAATCAATTTCACTCTGAAATTCTTCAACTTGAAGCGATGGAAAAATATTTTGCAATTGCGCGATGAACGGCGACGGGTTCAAAATATTTCCGTCCGTGTCGCTGCGCGAAAACGTCAGGGTCAGCTTTTCGCTGGCGCGCGTGCAGGCGAGATAGCCGTAAAAACGCTCGCGCGAAAGCTGTCCGCGCAAATCCGGGCCGAGCGGGATTTGCAATTCGTCGCGGTCAGCCTCGGTCAAAATCGCCGGCGCAACCGGCGTCGCGGGAAAAACGGATTCATTTACGCCAAGCACAAGCGCAAATTTCAAATCGGGATTCCGCGCGCGGTCAATCGCTCCGATCAAAACCTCGTCCAGAACCGGCGGAATGACGCCGACGCTCAAATTCGCCAGGCCGGATTCCAAAACCGGCAGCCAGTCGCGCAACGGCAAGGCTTCGTTCGCAAAACCGAGTTCGAGACTGTCGAGCAGCGAATTCATTTGCTCGAAAACGGCGGCGTGGGCTGAAGCGTTGAAGCGTTGAAGCGTTGAAGCGGAAGTTTCTTCGCTCCAATTTTCAAGCCGCTGTTCGACTTTCAAATCATCCCAAAGCTCGCGGAAAATTTCGGCCAGTTGTTTTCCGTTCGGCTGCATTTTCAAGCGGGACAGCCACCCGTGGAAATTTTCAAACGGCGGCAGGATTTCTTTGCGCTGATTTTCAAAACGCCCGTCCGGCAGCGGCGCGAGCCATTTTTTGCCGCGCCAGCCGAATTCGAGCGCGGCATTTTCCAGCGCGTCAATTTCGGTTTCCTCAACGTTGCAAAACCCGGCCTTGAGCGCGGCGAACAAATCGTCATGCCGCCAGTCGAAGGCAGCAAGGCGCAACGTGCCGCGCGTGAGTTCGGCAAGCGGGTGGTGCGCGACGCCTTCCCGACGGTCGAGGAAAAACGGAATGCCGTAGCGGCGAAATTCGCGCGCAAGCGGCTTGTGATAATTGTCCAGATTGCGGACGAGAATCGCACAGTCGCGGAAACGGTTTCCGGCGCGGACGAATCTCAAGATTTCGCGCGCGGCAAAAACAGCCTTGGCGTCCGGGTTCGCGCAGCGAACAATTTTGAGCTTTGAGCTTTGAGCTTTGAGCTTTTCGCTCGGCGGTTGCGTCCAGAACTTTTCCAAATGCGCCAGCTCGGAATCTTTGGCGAAGCGATTTTTCTTCGAATCGCGCGGAAGAATTTCAATTTCAATTTTGCAATCCGGCAGATTTTCAATCCGCTGGCGGCATTGCTGGAAGGTTTTGCCGACGGCGTTCCAAATCGAAAGCCAGGACGTTTCCGCTTTCGGCTCGCTCTCCAGGCAAAAGGCGAGTGTGGCGTTCTCGCAAAATGGAACGATGGCCGCGAGCAAATCCAGTTCCTGCGGCGTCATTTCGGCGAAACCATCTAAAAACAAGTGCGAAGCGAGAAGTGGGAAGTGAGAAGTAACGGCTGCGCCCGCACTTCGCACTTCGCACTTCACACTTTTCTTGAGCGCCTCGGTCGCAACATCCAAAAGGCGATTGGCGTCCTGCAATTCATTTTCCGCGAGCCAACCGGAATAATTTTCATGGAGCAGGGCGAGGTCGGCGAGCTTGTCGCGAAGTTCGGCGCGGAGATTTTTATTTTGCGCAAGCACGCGTAATTTCGCCGGCGCGATTTGGTGTTGCTGCAATTCACGGAGCAACTGGCTCAATTGCTGCGCGAAGCCGGGCCGCCGCGCGCTTCGGGAAAATAATTTCAATTCGCCTTCGTGCCGCAGCAGCAACGCGCGCAAAACCATGACACGGCCTTCGTCGCTCAAGAGCGGCGGCGGCGCGACGTTGAGTTTTTCAAAAATGAAACGCGCGAGCCGTTCGAAGGACAAAATGTGCAGGCGCGTGAAGCCGTTTAACCCGGCGTCAGCGAGCAACTGGCGTTCGAGTTGGAAGGTGGCCTGTTTCGGCGCGAGAAAAATGAGCGGCGCGCCTTCGGAATTTTCCTTCAGCGCGGCGCGGATTTCGGCAAGGCAGCGGAAGGTCTTGCCGCTGCCGGCGGGGCCGAGGAGAAATCGCGCTTGCACGATTTATTTTTCACGCAAAGGCGCAAAGGCGCAAAACAATTTCGCTTCGTGCTTTCGCGTCCGCGCACATATTTTCATTCCTCAAACAACGCCTGCGCGAATTGTTTCGCGTCGAACGGCTGCAAATCATCCGGCTGCTCGCCGAGGCCGATGAATTTTATCGGCAGGCCGAGTTCCTTCTGAATCGCCACGACCATGCCGCCCTTGCTCGTGCCGTCCAGCTTGGTCACCACGAGGCCGGTGAGCGGCACGGCTTTGTTGAATTCGCGCGCCTGGTTCAGCGCGTTCATGCCGGTCGTGGCGTCGAGCACAAGCAGGACTTCGTGCGGCGCGCCGGGCAACTGCTTGCCGATGACGCGATGCAGCTTTTGCAATTCCTGCATCAAATTGTGCTTGGTGTGCAGGCGGCCCGCCGTATCAATGAACAGATAATCCGCCTGGCGCGATTGCGCGGCGGTCACGGCGTCGTGCGCCACCGCCGCCGCGTCCGCACCGTAAGCGCCGGCGATGACTTCGATCTTGAGACATGCGCCCCACAATTTGATCTGCTCGATGGCGGCGGCGCGAAAAGTGTCGCAGGCGGCGAGCAGCGCGGATTTTTTCTGCGAGCGGACGAAATGCGCGAGTTTCGCGGAAGTCGTGGTTTTGCCCGTGCCGTTCACACCGACGATGGAAACGACGCAAACACCGTCGGGAATTTCGCGTAATTGGGAATTGCCGGCGAGAAAACTTCTTTCAATTTCACTCCGTGCAATCGCAAAAACGTCCAGGCCCGCGCCGCCCTGCGTCTCGTAATTTTTTTTGACGGCGGCAACGATTTGCGCGGTCATGGCCAGCCCCAAATCGGCGGCGATGAGCGCGGCTTCGAGTTCTTCGAGCGTCGCCGCGTCCAATTTCGGCGAGCGCGTGACGATGCGTTTGATTTCGTGCGCAAGCCGGGCGTGCGTCTTGGCGAGGCCGGCTTTGAATTTGTCGAAAACTCCCATAAAAATTAACCACGGATGGACACAGATGGAAAAAGAATCCGTGTTTATCGGTGTTCATCCGTGGTTGAAAATTTTTGCTCATCAACCTTGGCCTTCAGTTTTTCCACGTGCTCGTAAGGCAATTTGATGCCGCCGATGAGCGGCTTGCCCTTGCTGAAGCCGTGGCAGTCGCTGCCGCCGGTCACGAGCAGATGAAATTTGTCGGCGATTTCCAGGTAATGCGCGGACATTGCGGTGGAATGTTTCGTGTGAAAACATTCGATGCCGTCCAGCCCGGCTTCGACGAGCGCGGGAATGACTTCATCCGTGCGGTTCAATCCCGGATGCGCCATGACCGCGAGGCCGCCGGCTTGATGCACCAGCTCAATGGCCTCCAGCGCGGAAATTTTCGATTTCGGCACCCACGCCGGACGGCCTTTTTTCAAAAATCGCTCGAACGCTTCGTCCAGACTTTTCACGAGGCCGGCCTTGACCAGCGCGCGGGCGACGTGCGGGCGCCCCGGCGATTTGCAGTTGGCCAGCGCAAAAACAGATTCCACCGCGATCGGCACGCCCATTTCATTGATGCGCGCGACCATTTGGTGAATCCGATTCTGCCGGACGGTTTGGAACTTCGCGATTTCGGTCAGCAACTTTTCATTCTTCGTGTCCACGAAATAACCGAGCACGTGTAATTCCGTTTCCTCGTGCTCGGCGGTCAATTCCGTGCCGGAAATGAATTCCATGCCCGCCGCCACGCAGGCCGCCGCGGCGCGCGCGCAGCCTTCGACCGTGTCATGGTCGGTCAGCGCAATGCACGCCAATCCGAATTTCTGCGCGTGCGTCACCAGTTCCTCCGGCGAAAAGGTGCCGTCGGAAAAATTCGTGTGGAGATGTAAGTCTGCAAATTTCATTTGATGTCGCGCGCCGGCCGAAGAAGTTCGCCGCGGATTTTGTCCAGAATGCCGTTCACGAATTTTCCGCTATCCTGCGTGGAAAATTTTTTGGCGATGTCCACGGCCTCGTTGATGCTGACGACCGGCGGAATATCCTCGCGGTAAAGCATTTCGTAAATCGCCAGCCGCATGATGTTGCGGTCCACGGCGGCGATGCGATGGAATTCCCAATTCTTCGCGTGCGACTTAATTTTTTCGTCAATCGCGTCGCGCTTTTCCAAAACGCCGCGGATGAGCGGGTCGGCGAACAGCCGCGTTTCCGCTTCCTCGGCGGTCGGCGGCGGCAGTTCGATTTCCTGGCCCCAATGTGCCGCGCCCTTTTCGTCGGCGATGGCGGCAGCGCGCTGGCCGTCCCAAAATTCACCCAGCGCGCGGTCCAAATCCTCCGGCGGATTCAGATCGTGCTGAAACAAAAATTGCACGGCGCGTTCGCGCGCTTCACGGCGTTTGCCCATAAATCAGACTCCATTTTGCCGGAGAATGGGATTGCGGGAAATGAAAAATTGCGCGGCAAAATTTTCGGGCTAAACTTCGCGCATGAAAGTTGGAAAATTGCTGCACACGCGCTATCGGGTGGACGATCTGGAACGCACGGTGAAATTTTACCGTGAAGTCCTCGGCCTCGAGGAAGTCCGCCGGCACAAATCCCCGCGCGGCTCGGAACTGGTTTTTCTCAAATCCCCCGCGAGCGAGGAACAAATTGAAATCACCCATTTTCCCAGCAGCGGTCCGGTGCGGGTGCAGCCGGATTTGACGCATCTGGCGTTTGAAGTGGAAAGCCTCGATGAATTTGCGAAGCACATCGCCAGGTTCGGCCTAAAATTTTCCGATGGCCCGACGCCCACTTCCACCGGCTCCATGCTCGCCTTCATTGACGCGCCGGAAGGTTATGAAATCGAATTGATTGAAAGGCGCAAAAGCAGCCGTTGAAAAATTCGAAATTCTTAATTCAAAATTCCCATGAGCGTTTTAATCGTCGGTTCCACCGCGCTGGATTCCATCAAAACCCCGAACGCGGAAAATCCGCGGCTGCTCGGCGGCTCGGCCAGTCATGCGGCGGTCGCAGCGAGCTTTTTTTCGCCGGTGAAATTGATTGGCGTCGTCGGCGAGGATTTTCCGAAAAAATATCTCGACCTTTACCGCCGGCACAAAATTGATCTGGCCGGCTTGCAGATTTTGCCGGGAAAAACTTTTCACTGGAGCGGCGAATACGAAATCAACATGAACAACCGCCGCACGCTGCTGACCGAATTGGGCGTGTTTGAAAATTTCACGCCGCATTTGCCGGAGGCGCACAAAAAATCTGAATTCGTCCTGCTTGCCAACATCGCGCCCGCGCTTCAGCACCACGTTTTGGACCAGATGCAGCGGCCCAAATTCGTCGCCGCCGACACGATGGATTTATGGCTGAACATCGCGCTCGACGATTTGCTGAAATTGCTCCCGCGGATTGATTGCTTCGTGCTCAACGACGGCGAAGCGCACCAATTGACGAAGGAGGAAAATGTTTTCGTCGCGCTGAAAAAAATCCACCGGCTCGGCCCGAAATACGTCATCATCAAAAAAGGCTCGCACGGCTCGATTTTGTCCGGGCTGCACGGCTATTTCATCTGCCCGGCGTATCCGCTGTCCGCGGTCGTTGACCCGACCGGCGCGGGCGATTCCTTCGTCGGCGGCATGATGGGATTTCTGGCGGCGGCGCGCGGCTCAATCGAAAATAATTTCCGGCGCGCGATGATTTACGGCAGCGTCACCGCGTCGTTCTGCTGCGAAGGCTTTGGCTTGAACTGTACGACGATAATCAAACGCGCCGACATCGAAAAGCGCGTGAAGGAATTGGAAAAGCTGACGAAGTTTTAGACTGTTCATTTTCTAGGTTGCGCCGAACAATGGCGCGGCGTAACTTCAAACCGTGCCGATGACGCTGGATCAAATCGTCGAAGAAGCGAGCCATTTGCCGCGGGAGCAAATGGCTGAAATTGTGGATCGCCTCACACTGACGTTGCATAACGACGTTGAGCCGGAAATTGAAGCGGCTTGGAAACAGGAAACGCGCCGCCGTCTCGCGGAATTGGAAAACGGCAAAGTTGAGGCCATTCCCGGCGAGGTTGTCGGCAATCGCATACGCAAAATTGTGGGGCGGTGAAACCGCATGCCTTTCATCCCGAAGCGGCGGAGGAATACGCGGACGCCGCAAATTATTACACGCAAATTTATCCCGAACTCGGCGGACGCTTTTACGATGAAATGGAGCGGCTCATCCGTGAAATCTGCCGCGAACCGGAAAGGTTCCGTCACTTTGATCCGCCCGTGCAAAGACATTTCTCAAACGTTTTCCCGTATGCGGTGATTTATGTCGAACAGGCTGACCGCATCTGGATTCTGGCGTTGATGCACATGAAACGCCGTCCCGGCTATTGGAAAAACCGTGTTTGAATGGCACGTAAACGAACTGGAAAACTGACGAAGCTTCAACTGCCGATTTTTCATTTGAAAAATCCGTGTTCATCCATGTCCATCCGTGGTTAAAATCTTTTCGATGAAAGCCGTCGTCCTCGCCGCCGGCAAAGGCACGCGCATGAAGGAACTCACCAACGAGTTGCCCAAGCCGATGCTGCGCGTTCAAGGCAAACCGATTCTGGAACACATTGCTGCCGGAATTGTCGCGGCGGGAATCGAAGAAATTTTCATCGTCACCGGATTCCACGCCGACGCGATTGAAAATCATTTCGGCGACGGTAAAAAATTTGGCGCACGCATTTCCTTTGGCCGCCAGCTTGTTCAAGACGGGACCGGCAAAGCGCCGGAAATTGCAAAGCAATTCATCGGCGACTCGCCGTTTCTGTTGACTTATGGTGACATTCTCGTCGCGCCGGAAACGTATCCGCAAATGCTCCGGCGTTTTGGCGAAGGTGATTTTGCCGGCGTCATCACCGTCACGCGCGGCGAGGACGTGACGAAAGGCGGCTTGAATTTCTTCGATGAACAATTTCGCCTGAAACGGCTGGTGGAAAAACCGTCGCCGGAGCAGTTGGCGGAATTCCGGCGCGACGGCTGGCTCAAACCGGACGAACCAGTGTGGTATAACGCGGGCATTTATATTTTTCACCCGGCGATTCTTGAATTTACGGCGCGCCTGCAAAAATCTCCGCGCGGCGAATATGAATTGACCGACGCCATCAGCGCGATGACTGCCGCCGGGAAAAAACTGGCCGGTCTGGAAATCCAAGGCCGCTGGGTGGACGTGCGCGATCCAGAAGTTTTGGCGAGGTTGGAAAAAGAAACTTAGGAAACAAATTTCGGCTCAAAAACCTTGCCGAGCTTGTGCTTCCGCAGCAGTTCGCAAAATTTTGCGATGCCGCGCTTTTCGTCCGAGGCGAGGTGGTATTGGATGTTCCACTCGAAATAATCGCGCCGAAAATCCTCGTCGTATTCCTCGCGGCTGACGATGAGATATTCCAGCGTTTCCATCCCGAATTTTTTCGTCTCGCGCAATTCGCGGCGCAATTCCTCGTTTTCAATCCCGCGCCGCAGCGCCCAGACGGCATAAACGAACGGCAGATTCGTCATTTCCGTCCAGGCAAAACCGAGGTCCAGAATTTCGTGTTTGTGTTTGGCTCGTTGAAAATCAATCGCCGGATCGCCGATGAGCAGGACAAAATCCCTTTCCGAAGCGGCTTCGTAATTTTCCAGCGGCGCAAATTTCGGAAACAGATTTTTCTCGGCGAGCAGCACTTTCAGCAGATTCACACTCGTGAGCGAGGCGGTGTCGCAAAAAACTTCCTTCGCTTCCGCAAGCGGTTTTTTGTGCGCAAGAATCACGCTGTAAACTTCGCCGAGCGACGCGATGGCAATGCCGTCCAAAATGTCGTAGCGGTCGTTGAGCAGAACTTCGGTGATGCTGACGAGCGCGGCGTCGAGTTCGTCGCGCCGGAGCATTTGGGCGAGTTCGGCGGGCGTGGCGAAAACAATTTCGCTTTCGAGGCCGCGCGTGAGGGGCGCGGCGTTCAGGTATTTCACCGAACCAATACGGAATTTTTTCTGGTTCATCCGGCAAAAATCAATTTGGAAAATTTAGCCGATTCCATCAGCCACTTGGGAAAGGATAATTTGTTCGCACGGATTTGAACAGTCGCAAACAATCGTCGCGCGCGGCGGTTAAAATTTTTCGATGATTTTCCGATGAACGACGCGCGCGGTGGCGCGGCCGCCGAGGAATTTCGGCCAGATGACCAGTGCCAGCCACATCAGCCATTTGAGTTTGCGCGGGTAAAGCCGCCAGGCGTGCCAGAGGGCGGCGGGCACGGCGGTGGGCCGGGTTTCGACCAGCGGGCGGACATGGGCGAGTTCGAGTTTGGCACGCGCAAAATCCAGCGAGCGCCGGAAGAGCGGGCGCAATTCCGCGCGTTGCGTCGCGTGAAGATTTTTTTCAAGCACCTGGATGTCGCCAAGCTGCGTTTTAAGTTTCTGGTTTGACTTGTTGCTTTGCCAGCGGCGGTAGCGCACCGACGGTTCACGCGTGCCGCGCGCCCACAGACCGTGTTCTGCCAGCCGCAGCCACAAGTCCCAATCTTCGCAGCCGTTCAGAAGGTGAGTGTCGAACCGGCAGTTTTCGGAGAGCATTTCACGCCGCACAATAACGCTGGAGGTGCCGAAAATATTATTGGAGACGAGCCGGCGAATCACATCGCCCTCAGGCAGCGAATGGTTGGCGCGATAATAAACGGCCAAGTCGCTTTGACCGTCCCAGATGTAATAATTCGCGAACAGAAAATTGGCGCGCGGATCTTCCTTAAGCAATTGCAACTGGCGTTCAAGTTTTTGTGGCAGCCAAACGTCGTCGGCGTCCAGAAAGGCAATCCATCCGCCGCCGGCGCGTTGAATGGCCGCGTTGCGGGCGGTGGAAATGTCGCTGCCCGGTTGCGACACAAATGAAAAGCGCGGATCTTTTTTGCAGAATTGCCGCGCAATGGCAGCGGTATCATCCGTCGAGCCGCCGTCCACGATAATGGCTTCAAAATTTTGAAACGTCTGGCGGCGGACGGATTCGAGGGTTTCCGTGAGGACCGTGGCGACGTTGAGGGTGGGAATGACAATCGAAATGAGCGGGGTTTCGGCCACGAAATTATTGTTTGTACCCGGCCAGCGGCTGCGGATTTTGCGATGAACATACCGGCGCGTCAGATTTCCGCCAAGAAATTTCGGCCAGACCAGGCACAAATACCAGCGCAGCCATTTTAAGCGCGGGTCAAGGCGCCACGCGCGCCAGATAAACGGTGGAAGAGCGGCGGGATCGGATTCGACAGACCGGCGGAGACGCAGCATTTCACGATTGATTTGCACGACGGCCAGCGAACGGCGATACAACGGAAGCAAATCAGCGCGTTGTGTCGCACGGAGTCGTTTTTCGAAGGTCAGCGCGTTGTAATCAAGGGATTTCAATTGATTGGCGACGGTGGAACTGCCCGGCCAGCGACGATAGCGCACCAGCGGCTCGCGAATTCCACGCGCCCAAATGCCGTGTTCAGCGATACGCAGCCACAGGTCCCAATCCTGGGTCATCAACATCTCTGGATCGAACAAGTTGACCTCCAGCAAAGTCCGTCGCCGCACGGCGACGGTGGAAGTTAGATAGGTATAGTCAAAAACCAGCCGGCGGGTTGTGTCGCCATCGGGCAACGGTTGATTATCAGGATACATGAGGCTCAAATCACGCCGGCCGTCCCAAAAATAGAAATTCGTGAATAAAAAATTGGCGCGCGGGTCTTCGCGGCTCAACGCCATCTGACGTTCGAGCTTTTCCGGGAACCAGAGATCGTCACCGTCCAGCAGGGCAATCCATTCGCCGCGCGCCTTCAGAATTCCCTGATTGCGAGCGACGGAGACACCTGCATTGGACTGGGCAACGAGCTTGAAACGCGCATCTGTTTCGCAAAACTGCCGGACGATGGCTGCCGTGTCATCCGTCGAACCGTCATCCACAATAATCGTCTCAAAATCTTGGAACGTCTGCCGGCGGACGGATTCCAGAGTTTCCCGAATTACGCTTGCGACGTTGAATGCGGGAATCACGACGGACACCGGCGGTAATGCAGGCTTGGACACGACGGCGCAAACGTTTCCCAAACCGGCCGTTTCGTCAAGCACCGGCTTACGCGCTGATTGAGGATTTTGATTTGAAATTGCCGAAGGTCGCTTAATGTTGTGCGGAATTTAGGAAGCGTAAATCTGAATTATTTTTGCCAATGATCACTGTCAAACCCATGGCGGATTCCATGCTGCCGCCCAATTATGTGCGCATTGCGGCGAAGGCCAATTACGGCTGGCTGCGAAAGGAAAAATTATGGTTCGACGTGCCGGCGGCGAAAGTTCCGACGTACAAACCCTTCGCCAATTGCTCGGCGACGCGGATGCGGGCTGCGATCTCGACACGCCGCTAAAAGTCATCCGGCCGATTTCAACCTGCCGCGTCGTAATCACCGGCAGTTATCACGCGGCGGTTTTCGCACTGGCGCAGGGCATTCCCGTCGTCGGCTTCGTTCAATCCGCCTATTATCGCGACAAATTTTGCGGACTGGCGGACGAATTTGGCTGCGGCTGCATCTTGTTGCGCGGCGATGACCCGGAGTTTTCCAAAAAGCTTGGCACGGCGATTGATGAATTGTGGGCGCGGGCTGGCGAGTTGAAACCGAAATTGCTGGCTGCTGCGGAACGGCAAATCGCCGTCGCGCAAACCGCCTGCGCGCGGCTGCCCGGATTGCTCCGACGTTAAGCGCGCTTGCCGCGGAAAATTTGCCGCAGCAACTCGCAAGCAAATCCAGCGATGGTTACGGCGCGAATCAATCCGCCCATAGCCACCCGGCCGCTTTGAAACGGAAAACTTGCCAGCGCCGCCAATAAATTGAGGCCGCAATGCAGCGGCGCAATCAACAGCCGCCCGACGGAATAAAACATGCGGCCGTAACCGGTGCGGGCTTTCAGCCGCCGGATGGCAGTGGTGCGGCCGTAGTTAAATGCCGCGTGCAAGACCCATTTCAAATTCAAACGCCCGGCATGAACGAGATGCCGGATGGCCGCACCGGGCAGCCACCAGATTTCATAACCGGCGTTTCGCAAACGATCGTTCAAGTCCGTGCCTTCATGGTAGCCCGTCACGCCACCTTGATACCCCAATTGGGTGTCGAATCCGCCAGCCTGCAAGGCCGTCGCCCGATGCCAGGCGCAGTTGCACTCCCACAAATTGCCGTCCGACGGGAGACGGAATGCTTTCGGGCCGAGTTCAAATCTGTCTTTGGAGTGCATCCATGCCGGCGGCGGGATTTCATAGTGGGGATTCACCGCGCTGCCCACCACCGCGATTCGGGCGGCAGGCAAATTGGAAAAAAAATTTTCGTAAGCCGCCAGCCAACCCAATTCAACCTCCGTGTCATCGTCGAGAAAAATCACCCAGTCGCCCGTCGCCTGCCGCAAGGCCAGATTGCGCGCCCGGCTCAACCCGGCTTGCGGCTCGCGAAAAAATTTCACGCGCGCATCCGCGGCGGCAAACTCAACGGCGATTTTGACGGTGTCGTCCGCCGAACCGTTGTCCACGATTAAAATTTCGATGTTGCCGTCCGCCTGTGCCAGAACGCTGTTCATGGTTTTTTCCAGCAACGCGGCGCGGTTGCGGGTGCAGATGGCAATGGTGATGGTTGGCACGGCTTGGATTCAGCAAGTTTGTTTTGACGCGATTCGCCTTTGCAGACAACGGAAGACTTCTTCCGGCAAAATGTCTGTGAGGCAATGGTGCCCGCCATGGCACACGTGTGACGTGCCTCGGCAATTACATTTCCCGCCTTGAACAATCTGATGCAGCGGGCCGGCTGGCTTCCACTGCATGGCGGACGTCGGCCCGAACAACCCGATGGTCGGCACCCCGAGACCGGCGGCAAAATGCAGCGGGCCGGTGTCGCCGGAAATGAAAACCGCCGCGCGGGAGAGCACCGCCAAAAACAACGGCAGTTCCGCAATTTGCGGCAAAGCCACCGTCTCCGGCGCGAGTTTCTTCAATTCAGCCGTAAGCGCGGCTTCGCGTTCGCCGCGCGCGGTCGTGAAAACCAGGCGCGCTCCGGCGGCGCGCGCGCGACGATCGAGTTCCGCCCAGCGCGCGAGCGGCCATTCTTTCTTGGGCTGGCTGGTCGCGACATGGCAGACGACCGCGTCATTTTCGGGAAGAATTTTTTTTGCGGTTCCGGCGAGCGCCGGGTCGGCGCGGATTTCCGTTTCCAGCGAATCCGGCGGTGGAATTTTCCAGCCGGACAAAACATGCGCCAGCCGCAACGATTCGTGCTGCGTGGCCGGTGCGGAAGGCACGCGCTGGTTGTAACAAAACCGCCGGCCCAGAAATCCGCTGGGTTCGACCGGTCCCAATCTTTGGCGGGCGCCGATGCAAAAGCTTAGAATCGCGCCGCGGTCGTTGCCGGCAAAATCCACCGAGCGGTCAAATTTTTCGCGGCGCAACGCACGGATGAGCGGCCAGGTTGATCCAACGCTTGCCCGGTCGCGTTTTCGCGGCATCGCCCAGACGCGGGCGAGCCACGGCAAATTTAGAAACAGCGGCGCGATTTCCTCGGGCACGAGCAAATGGATTTCGCCCTCCAGAAAATGCCGGCGCAGGGCGTGCAACGCGGGCGTCATCAGCACGGCGTCGCCAAAGTATTTGAATTGCAAAGCGAGAATTTTCGGTGCTTTCACGACGCGAATTGCAATTCGTAAAGTTTTTGATAAATGCCGCCGCGCCTGACCAGTTCGTCGTGCCGGCCGGTTTCAACAATGCGGCCATGATCCAGCACGATGATCAAATCGGCGTGCAGAATGGTCGAAAGCCGGTGCGCGATGCACAAGGTCGTGCGGCCTTCCATCAATGCGTCCAGCGCCGTCTGCACGGCGCGTTCGGATTCGGTGTCGAGGGCGTTTGTGGCCTCGTCCAAAATCAAAATGGGCGCGTTGCGCAAAACCGCGCGGGCGATGGCGATGCGCTGGCGCTGGCCGCCGGAAAGCATCACGCCTTTTTCGCCGATGACAGTGTCGTAGCCCTTCGGTTTTTCCATGATGAATTCATGCGCGTAAGCGTGTTTGGCGGCGGTGATGATTTCTTCGTTCGTCGCGCCGGGACGGCCCAGCTCGATGTTCCGGCGGATGGTGTCGTTGAACAGAACGGTTTCCTGCGCGACGACGGCAATCTGACTCCGCAAATCGCGCGTGGCAAATTCACGGATGTCCGTGCCGCCAATGCGGACGGCGCCGCGTTGCGGGTCGTAGAAACGCAGCAGCAGATTGGAGAGCGTGGTTTTGCCGGAGCCGCTGGCGCCGACGAGCGCGACGAGCTGGCCGGATTTGATTTGCAGATTGATGTCGTGCAGCGCAATTTTTTCGCCGTAGGCAAAATTCACGCAGTCAAACTCAATGTCCGCGTTGTCGGCGCGGAGCAGGCGCGGCTGGACGGGTTCGACCACGGTGCTTTGCGTGGCGAGCAGGGCGAAGGCACGCTCGCTGGCGGAGCGCGCCTGGACGATTTGGTTTTGCAGCCGCGTGAGATTTTTCATCGGCTGATACATGACGAAAATGCTGCCAATCAATTGAATGAAGACTTCCGGATCGGGGCGCGTCGTGGAATGAATCAAATAGGCCAGCAACAGCGCCACGCCGCAACTTCCAAAAAATTCGATCAGCGGGCCGGGAATTTCCATCGCGCGGACGATACGCATATAATTGCTGACGGTTTTGCGGGCGGTGTCGCGGAATTGCCCGGCCACGATGTTTTCGAGGTTGTAAGCCTTGACGACACGGTGGCCGGTGAAGGCTTCGCTCATGATTTGCGTCAGGTCGGCGGATTGCGCCTGCAACTCACGGCTGGTGCGCCGGACTTTGCGGCTATAAACAATGATGGGAATCATGCACAACGGCAGCACGGTAATTGAAATGATCGTGAGCAGCGGCTGCTGCCAGAGCAAAAGGGCGATGACGCTGATCAACGTGACCGGATCGCGGACGACGACCGACGTTGCGCCGCTTAAAATATTTTGCAGCGAGCCGGTGTCATTCATGACGCGCGAAATGAGCTGGCCGGAAGAATTGTCGTTGTAGAAGCCCGCGGACAGGTTCAACAGGTGCGCAAACAACCGCGTTCGCAAATCGGCGATGGTCCGGCTCGAAACCCATTGCAAAAAATAAATGTTCAAGTAACCGCACACGCCGCGCAAAAACATGATGATCGGAATCGCCGCGATGAGCAGCACGATTGCCCACTGGTGCGTGTGCAGGTCGCTGGTAATCGCGGCCCGCGCGTCGGAATACCATTTCTGCGCGAACGCGGGCAGATAGCGCATCGCCAACGCGGGCGACGCGCTGCTTCCCGAGGGGAACACGGTGCCATAAACGAACATGATCGTCTGGATGAGCAGCGGCATGAACAAGCCGCTGATCACGCCCGTCAGCACACCGAGAAAAAGCCGCACGCGGTAGGGTCTGGCCAGACCCCAAACCTTGAACAGAAATGCCAGCATAAATTCGGCGCAATATGCCGTCGCCGCGCGGGCAAGGCGAGCACATTGTCGCCGCCGCCGTGAATTCATTTGGGTGGTTGCATTCCATTTTGCTATGTTTGGTCATGTTGCATGGACTCCGCAAATTTTTTTAAACAGACGCGAGATGCGAAAAAGGTCATGGTTTTGGATCTCGGCTTCTTGGGTGACACCGTTCACCTGTTGCCGGCGTTGTGGGTGGTGCGGCAGGCGCATCCCCACGCGGAATTGCACTGCGCCGTTTCCGAACACGTCACCTCGTTGCTGGATTGCGCGCCATGGGTGAACCGCGTTTGGGGTTACACGCGATATCCACGCCATGCGACGTTGCGCGAAAATATTCAATTCATCCACCGCCTGCGCCGCGAAAAATTTGACGCGATCATCAACCTCAACGGCTCGGACCGCTCCAGTTGGCTGACATTTTTGAGCGGCGCGCGCAATCGCCTGGGACGGATGCCGGAGGACGGCGGCCCGCCATTTTGGAAACACCTGTTCACCGCGCGGGTCAATCATCCGTTCAGGACCGAGCTTGTCTGCATCCAGCATTGCCGTTGCTTGGAAAAAGTGGGCTTTCCGCCTGCGCAGCCGGGATTTCACGTGGAAATCAATCCAACCATTTGCGCGCGGCGGAGATTTCCGAAGCCGATGCCGGCGGCTATTTCCACATCAGTCCGTTCACCAGCGTTGACCGCAAAGAGCTGCCGCCAGCACAGATCGCCAAATTGATGGCCGCGCTGGGCCGGCGGTTTCCTGAAAAAAAACTCGCGCTGTCCTGCGCGCCAACGAAACGCGAACTGGAAAAAATGGAAAAATTGCTCGCGCGGCTGCCGCAAAAACCCTGGCGCGTGTTCGCCGGAAAATTGAAATTGCTCCAGCTCGCGGCGGTCATTCAACACAGCGCGGCGCATTTTTGCGGCGACACCGGCACGCTGCACCTTGCCGTGATGACGCGGACGCCGACGGTCGCGTGGTTTTGGGCAAATCCGGGACTGGCTGAATGGGTTCCCGCAGACGGCCCGATTTGCGTTGTCACCGGCGCGAACGGGCCGGACTCGCCGCACCTTGGGGCCATTGAAACGGACGCATTGATTCACGCCGCGCAATCTGTTCTGGCGGGCAGCACGGCGGCCGCTTATCATTCCGCGCAGGATTTCGCTTCATGAACGAAGCCCCATTGCCCGTTTCCGTGTGCATGATTGCCGGCAACGAAGCCGCGCGCATCCGCCGCGCGTTCGACAGCGTCACCGGCTGGGTTTCCGAAATCATCGTCGTCATCAACGACGACGTGGCCGATGACACGGACAAAATCGCCGCCGGATTCGGCGCAAAAGTTTTTCGCGAACCGTGGAAGGGCCACATCGCCCAAAAAAATTCCGCCGCCGAAAAGGCGACACAGGAATGGCTTCTGGGTCTGGACGCCGACGAAGCCGTCTCGCCGGAATTGCGCGCCGAGATTCAACAATTGTTCTCCGCGCCCGAAAAACTGCCTCCGTTCGCCGCTTTCAGTTTTCCGCGCCGCACTTTTTTTTGCGGACGCTGGATCCGCCACGGCGACTGGTATCCCGACCGGCAAACGCGGCTCTGGCGCAAAGGCCGCGCGCACTGGGGCGGCGTGGACCCGCATGACAAGCTCATCGTCCAGGGCCGCGCCGGAAAATTGCGCCGCGACCTGCTGCATCATAACGCCGAGACCCTGGACCGCCAGATCGCCAAGATTTCCAGCTACAGCAACGATTTCGTGCGCGCCGCGCCCGCGCGCAAGTCGAGCTGGTTTGACATCATGACGCGCCCGGCCTGGAGATTTTTCCGCGGCTATTTTCTCCGGCTCGGTTTTCTCGACGGCTGGCAGGGCGGCTACATCGCGTGGATGACCGCGTTTTACACCGCCACGCGCCACGCCAAGCTTCGCATCGCGCAAATGGAAAAAACCGGGGGCCGTTGAACCCGCCGCGCCGCGCATGGACATTTCAATCATCATTCCCGTCCGCAACACTCGCGAACTGGCCGCCGGCGCCATCCGCTCCGTGCGCGAATCCCGCGGCCCGCTGGACCGGGAAATCATCGTCGTGGACAACGGCTCGACCGATGGCATGGCGTCTTTTTTGACCGGTGAATTTCCCGAAGTGAAAATCATCCGCTCCGAAACAAATCTCGGCTTCGCCCGCGCCTGCAATCTCGCGGCAAAGGAAGCCGCCGGCGAATTTTTGTTGCTGCTCAATTCCGACGCCCGCCCGCAGCCGGACGCGCTCGCCCGCGCCGTCGCGTGGCTGCGCGCCAACCCGGATTGCGCCGTCGCGGGCGGCCAATTGCTCGGTCCCGACGGCGCGCGGCAGAATTCCATCGCCAATTTCCCCACGCTCGCCACCGAGTTGATGAACAAATCCCTGCTCCGGCGGCTCCGGCCGAAAAAATTCCCCGGCAAGGAACAGATTTTTTCCGCGCCCGTTGAGGTTGAATCCATCGTCGGCGCGTTCCTGCTCGCGCGCAAAAAAAACTGGGACCTACTCGGCGGGCTGGACGAGCGGTTTTTTTTCTTTTTCGAGGAAACGGATTTCTGCCTGCGCGCCCGCCGCGCGCATTGGCGGGTCATGCACCTGCCCGGCGTGCTCGTTGAGCACGGCCAGGGACAGACGGCGAAGCAAATTTCCACCGGCGCACGGATTGAATACTGGCGTTCGCGCTACCGTTACTTCGCCAAAAATCACGGTCCCTTCACGCGGCTGGTTTTGTTCGCCGGCTTGATGGTGAAATTAGGTTTTGACTCGCTGGCCGCGGTCGTGCTGACCGCCTTGACGTTCGGCATGAATCCCCGCTGGCAGGAACGCCGGCGCGTTTGCGCGGCGCTGCTCGGCTGGCATCTGCGCGGTTGCCCGGCAAAGGACGGTCTGCCCCGCTGACCGGAGCACGAAACCTTCCGCCCGTCCGTTCCCCATCCATCGAATTGCCCCCGCGTCCTTTTTATGAATTGTGCGGAAAAATGCGCCCGGTATGCTGTCGGAACGTCCAAATGAGAGAGAGTCGTTTTTGTTCATCCAAGCCTGCGGAAAAAATTGCGAACCGGGTCACCGTTGTTTGCATGCGTTGGGGCAGGGCGTTTTCCCAAGATTACGTCAAGGTACTCTACCACGGAGTCAAAAAAAATCTGTCGCGCGATTTTGAGTTCGTCTGCCTTTCGGATGATCCGCAGCCGGTTTGCGACGGCGTTCGAATCGCTCCCATTCCGGACATCAATCTGCCCGGGAAACGATGGCGCGACGGCGGCTGGCCAAAGCTTACGGTTTTCAAGCCCGGACTTTTCCCCCCGGATTGTCCGGTGCTTTACCTCGACCTGGACCTGGTGATTCTCCGTTCATTGGATCCGTTTGTCGAATTGCTCGAACAGAAGCGCGGATTGCACATCCTTCGCGAATGGAATCCCGTGCTGTGGAAACCCGTTCCCGTGCGCTTCCGCCCCGATCGGGGCGGGCAATCCTCCGTGTTCACTTTTTTCCCGGAAGAGCAGACTTCCATCTACGAGGGATTTGTGCGGGACCAGGCGAAAGCTTTCCGGGTCGGATACAACGACCAGAGCTACATCACGCGAACTGCCAATCATGTTTCTTACCTGCCCAATGACTGGGCCGTCAGCTTCAAGAAACACTGCGTTTATTATTATCCGTTCAATCTGGTCTTCAAGAAAATCAAGAAGCCGCGCAAGGCCAAGGTCGTGGTTTTTCACGGCGATCCCAAGCCCGTTGATCTCATCCGGGATGATCAAACAAAATGGGGCACCGACCGCAAATTTGGCCACGGCCCGGTGGATTGGGTGAAGAGTTACTGGAATGCCGGGCTTAAAAGTGTTGGACAGGGGGATGCGCCGCAGGACTGCGCCGCCGGCGGCTGACGCGCGAGCCGGTTCAACGGGAGGATTTCCCCCGGCAAAAATGTTTTGTCCGCCAGCTCCCGGCCCTTTCCCGCAAATTCCCGGAGCCTTCCCCCGAATTCCCAGAGTGTTTCCCCGGTTTGCCGCTCGTCAATGTTGGGTTTATGAGCGGCAATGATGAATTTTGCCTGTTTATCATTTACTGGGGAATATCGGTCTATCAAAAATTTTTTTACGAACTCAAACAAGTCAGAATGTTCAAAATTATCAAGCGGTTCGTCTGTGCGTGAAAATTTTTTTCTAACGGAAATTGTGTATGTTGCTATTGAAATATTGGCCATACCACATCCCGAATTTATTTTGACAGTAACGGTTCAGGGTGGCTTGGCAAGAATAAATTCTGCATTTCATCTCGCCCCGATCTTTGACTTGTGCTTTATTTACGCCATGCCAAAACCAGCCCAAGATTTAAGATTGCATGGCGTCAAATTCGAGGACGCCTTGAAGCGCATCATTTCCGCACCGCCTCCGCCAGAAAAGAGGCTGAAAAAGGCATTGAAAAAGGGTGGAAAAAATCCTGCACGAAATTAGCCCCATTTCGACCTCATAAACATTGTGTTTATTCAACTTTCTGCATACGGGAAATACATAATCCCTCCGCCGTATGTCCCCAGAACTGGTGACTGGCTGGGGACGCGAAATTTGGTAGATTGATGCCGTCGTTGATGCAGAAATGCAGTGTTCCGTGTGTGTGTTGTGAGGCGTATGTCTGCGGCGCCGCGTTGATGACAGGGTTGAATTAGTGGTCAGTTCTCATTGGGAGCCGGAGTAGTGTCCGGCTCCTTTTTATTTTCACTTTCACCAGGCTGCGGGAAATTTTGTCACAGTGCGCCGTGACATTTTTGCGCGGACGAATTTTTTCCAGCCGGATTTCCCCTTGTTTTCAAGGCTTTTCGATTGGCACGTCGAAAGCTAAAAGTGTTTTGTAGTTAAAAAAACATTTAACGAAAGGATGATGGTTATGAAACTGATACGAAGCTCAAACTGGCCGACGGTGGGCCGGCTGGCGGATTTGCGCGATGAGATTGACCGGCTCTTTGAGCCGCCCTTTGCGCGCACGTCCGAAATTCTGACCGGCTGGACGCCGGCATTTGACGTTTATGAAGAGAAGGACAACTTCGTCGTCAAGGCCGAGTTGCCGGGCATGAAGAAGGAAGACATCAACGTTTCGCTCCAGGACGGCAGCCTGATCATTTCGGGCGAGCGCCAGGGCGAGACGCGCAGCGAAGACGCGGAGGTGTATCGCGCCGAGCGGTTCTTCGGCAAGTTCCAGCGCGCCGTGGCGTTGCCGACGGCGGTCGCCGCGGACAAGGTGAGGGCGCAATACAAGGATGGCGTGTTGACGGTGACGCTTCCGAAAACCGAGGAAGCCAAGCCGAAGCAGATTGATGTGAGCGTCAATTGAGCCGGCCCGGAAAAATCATGGACTCCCGCGACGAAGAGTTGCGGGAGTTTTTGTTTTGGAGCGGCTTGTTTGTTCTTGTCACCGGCGTGAGAAATTGGTGAATTTTATTTATTCCAATCCGTCTAAATGGCAACTGACATGAACAAAGACAGGCAAATTGTCGCGACCCTTAATCATCGGCGGTTCTCCTGAACAACCAACCGGTCAGGCGAGGATTTATGTTTAAGTCGTTCAAATTTGCCGGCATCGCGCTTCTGGTCATGTTGGCCCTGCACGCCTCGGCCCAAATCGGTGGAACGGGATGGAAGACCCAGACGGTGAGCTTCAATGTCCAGAAGCCTTACAACACCAATGAAGACCTCCGCTATTGGTTCACAAACAACATTTATCACTGCATGGTCTACAGTAACGATCAGCCATTCAGTGAAGGCAACACCACCCTGCCGCGCACGGAGATGCGTTTCAACCCGGATTTCACGAACGGGGATATCCAATATCAGGCCGTGATGATGGTGCCTGCCAACGAAAACAGTTATTGCATCATGCAGGATCACACCGGCGACGCCCAGTCGCCCACGTATGGTCCCGTCGCCATCATGTTCATCTGGCAAAGCCGGGATGGCGGATCAATCTGGAACGGCTACACTGGACACGAACTCGTCAAAAATATGGGCAACCAATGGTTTCAATTGAACGTGGATCATAACGTGGTCACCCACACCATCCGTGCTTGGATTAATGGACAATTGGTCGTGACGGAATCGGACAACGGCGCGACGGACTATTATTTCAAGACCGGCGTCTATGAGCAGAACATCAGCACCCCCACTTACGAAATGGACACCTACGTCACCAATGGCCCCAACAGCATTAAAGAGTGGGTCAGTTCGGGGACGAACCCGCCGGCGGCGCCGACGGGATTTACGGCCACGCCGACGGTTGCCAATATTGCGCTGGCGTGGAACTCTTCCGTTGGGGCTACCAACTACAATCTGGAACGCTCGACGACCAACGGCGGCAGCTACACCACCATCGCCACGCTGACCGGCACCAATTACACCGACAGCAGCGTGACCAGCGGCACGACTTATTATTATGTGGTGACCGCCGCCGATCAATTCGGCGTGAGTACGAATTCAACGCAGGTGAGCGCGGAGCTGGTGACCACGAGTTTTCAACTATCGGCCGCGCCCTCGTCGCAGACTGTGGCGGCGGGCAGCAGCACCAATTACACGGTGAGTGTGACGACCAACAGCGGTTTCAACGGAAGCGTGATTTTGGGCGTGGGCGGATTGCCCGTCGGCGCATCGGCAAACTTCAGCCTGCCGACGTTGACCACCACCGGCAATTCGACGTTGACGATCCAGACGACGACGAACACGCCCGGGGGCAGTTACGCGCTGACAATTGGCGGGACGAACAATGGCTCGGTATTGACCGCGAACGTCACGCTGACGGTGATTGGCTTGGTGGCCAATCCGGGCACATTGCTGTGGAGCGGTGCCAGCGGCGTGGACACGAACTGGTCCACGGCGCGCAACTGGACGAACGTGACGGGCGGCGGTTACGGTCCGCCGGGCATCAGCAATAATGTTGTCTTCACCAATACGGGAGCAGTGGCGATTCCAGGAACCGTCAATAACGCCGTGGATGCGAGCGTATCAGTCTTGTCGCTGCAATACAGCCAGACCAACAACTATCATACGACGCAGATCGCGTCCGGCCAGACGTTGACCATTGCCACGAATTTGACGGCGGGAACGGGAACCGACCTCGGCGCAAATGGAATTTTGAGTGCGGCCATCACCGGCAGTGGCGGCCTGTTGTCCATCACCAACACCAACTGCGTGGTGATTGTGCGGCAGGGGACAGGCACCGGCACCGGGCCGTGGTCACAGCGGGCCACGCTGGATTTGTCCGGGCTGGGCACGTTCAACGGGAATGTGAATAGGCTGCTCGTCGCGGGCGACAGCGGCAGTGCCGCCTTCGACAGCCGTGAAGTGGGTACGCTGTGGCTGGCGGCCACCAACAACCTTGCCGCCAGCGGAGCCGCCCCGGCGATTGATATCGCGGACAATTCGGCGAATGGGGCGGGGGCCAACGCCGACCCGACGAATTTGACGAGTTATTTGTATTTGGGTTTGAGCAATGGAATTTACGCCGACTCCATCGCCGTGGGCCGGAGCAAGAGCGCCGGGGTGCTGGCGTTCAATCCAGCATGGACGAACTCCAATCCGACGTTCTATCTGCGGGGCTTCAGCGCCAGCCGCGTGGGAATATTTTCGGTCGGGGACGATTCGGCGGTGGGCAACAGCAACCAGCGCAGCGCGGGCACGGTGGATTTGACCGGCGGGACGCTGGACGCGTTGATCAACCTAGCCTACATCGGCCAGAGCATGAACGGGACAAACACCGGCACGGCAGCCAGCGCAACGGGCACGCTGACGTTTGAAGACGGGACGCTGGACGTGAACACGTTGGAAATCGGCTATCAAACCTTGGCCGCCGGCACGGGGCCGGGAGCGGTGGGGACGGTGAACGTGAACGGCGACGGTTTGCTGCAGGTCAATCAGAGCCTCGAACTGGCGCATGGGACAAATAGTTCACCGCCGGTGCAGGGGACGTTGAACCTCAACGGCGGGACAGTGAAGGTGACGAACCTCAATGGCGGCGGCGGGATTTCAACGATCAATATAAACAGCGGATTTTTGGATATGCAATTTACGAATTCAGCGCCCGGACAAATTGCCAATGTTTCCATGCTTAACATCGGCGCCAGTGGCGTGGATAACCCGGCGTCGCTGGCCAATGCGGCGAGCATCACGGTGTCCAACCCCATTGTCATCGCGAACAACGGAACATTTGCCGGCAACACGATCATCACCTCGCCGGGCTTGATCGTGGACGGCACGATTTCTCCGGGCACGGATGGAATCGGCTGGATGATCAACAACGGGCCGGTCACTTTGGGCGCGGGTGGCAGCGATGAGTTGACGGTCCAGGACGCCTTGGCTGGCCCGACTGCCGGCTGGGGATTTTTCGAGGTCAATGGTGGCATCAATGTTCAGGCTACCGGCGCGAACCCGTTCACCATCCAATTGCAAAGCGAAGGACTGGCGGACAACTTCAATTACACCACCAATTATGACTGGGCGATTGCGGCGGCGAGTGGCGGCATTGCCAATTTCAATGCGAATGATTTCATGGTGGACAATTCGCAATTCAACAACGATTTGGCCGGCGGCTATTTCTATGTGCGGCAGAACGGCAGTTCGCTGGTGTTGAGCTTCACGAACAACCACCCGCCGGCG
>DATJRH010000027.1:0-19105 GCA_035504945.1 Candidatus Aquilonibacter sp.
TTTTATCTCCAATCCCAAGCTCCGGTTCATGGATCAATGCCGCCAAACCATGCGTTTTCGCCATCTGGCCTTGCGTTCGGAACAGGCTTATTTGGAGTGGATCAAGCGGTTCATTTTCTTCCATGACAAACGGCATCCCAAAGACATGGGCGAGACCGAGGTTCGAGCGTTCCTGACGCACCTGGCGGCCAAGGAGAATGTGTCGGCCAGCACGCAAAATCAGGCGTTCAACGCGCTGGTGTTCCTTTACCGGCATGTGCTGGGCCGGTATTTGGAATTACAGGGCGTGCAGCGTGCCAGGCGTTCGCAATTTGTGCCGGTGGTGTTGAGCAAAGCCGAAGTGGTGCGGCTGCTGGAAGCCGTGCCGGTCAAATACCGCCTGTTCTTCCAGTTTTTATACGGAACGGGGTTGCGCTTGATGGAGGCTTTGCGGCTGCGGGTGAAAGATGTGGATTTTGAGCGCGGACAAATCATTGTGCGCGGTGGCAAGGGTGCCCGGGACCGGGTGACGATGCTGCCGGAGTCGTTGCGAAAGGCCATGCAGGAACATTTGAAACGGGTGGAGTTGTTGCACAAACGGGATTTGGCCGAAGGCTTGGGAGCGGGGTCGCTGCCGGGAGCGTTGAAATTGAAGTATCCGCATGCGGAACGCGAATGGATTTGGCAATGGTTCTGGCCGGGCGCGACGATTTCGGTTGATCCGGCGGACGGACAGCGCAAACGGTATCATCTCCATGAAACGAGCATTCAGCGGGTGATGCAGACGGCGGTAAAACTGGCCGGCCTGACCAAACCGGCGACGTGCCACACGCTGCGTCATTCCTTCGCCACGCATCTTTTGGAAAATGGCTACGACATCCGCACGGTGCAAGCCCTGCTCGGCCACAAACACGTGACGACGACCCAGATTTACACCCACGTCATGCAGAAACCCGGTTTGGGCGTGAAAAGTCCGGTGGATGGATAAACCTCAAAAATTCCTTTCCCGGAATTTGACGGAATTTTCCGCTCCTTTCCGCTTTGGCGGGCGAATTTTCCCGAAAATAAAAAATAAATTAAAAAACATTTTCTACACGACCGGAAATTGCCGGAAATTCGTGCCGGAATTTCCCGAAAATTCGCGGAAAATTCGGCTTTTAATTTCCGGGTGTTTTTCTCCGGGGAATTTATTTAATTTCAGGGAATTTCCGAAAAATTCATTTCCCGGCCATTACCCGCCAAAAATTGGGCTGTGATCGCGTTCTCCAATGGATGCACCAATAAATCACACCAGTTGAATAAATCCGGCGAATTTTTGGGAATTTATTTTCGGCGAATTTCCGAAAAATTCATTTCCCGGCCATATCCGGCGGAAAATAATGCCCAAAATGACTCGCCGGAGTGCAAAAACCTAGCCTGAATTTTCAGGAATTTAATTCGCCGGAAATTGGCGGAAACCGCCGTATTCCGCCAAATTCCGGCGGAAAGTCCGACTATTTTAACGGATTAACGGCGCGGACACCGAGAGCTTTGACAAGGGGAAGCCTCATGGCACATCGTCCTGCTGATAAAGGCGGATGCGTCCTTTCTCGACGATCCACAATCTGCCTGCGAGCGGGTTCAATAATTCTTCGCGCATCAGAGGTTTTCTGCAAAAACTTTAACGCCGAACTCGCCCCTTGTCCAGTTTCCTGCTTATTCCGTCCAAGTGATTACGCCGTCCGGCGCGAATTGTAGCCAAGCGGAAAAACGTCCATCTGGCGTTAATGCGGCATAAGCCGCCGATTTGCTAAAACCAAGTTTTTTCAAAGCCGCCACTGCCTCTGGCCGGGTTAGTGCGCGTGCGCCATTCTGGAAAATGGCTGCCATGTCTTCCCGTGTAACAAATTTCTTTTTTATCGGCGGCGGCGGAACTTGTCTCACGATTTTGGGGCTGGCAACGGCGGCAGGCACAGAAGCAGGCGCGGGAACTTTCGGCACAGACGGAACGGCGGCAGGCTTGACCCGACTTTCCGCCGGAATTGAGCGGAATACAGCGGTTTCCGCATCTTTCCGGCGGCATTCCGTTTCGGTGTCCGGCGCGGTTTCCGATTTCGTTTTCTTGTCTTCGCTGGAAAAAATCCAATTTAGCACCGCGACAGCCAAACCACATATCACCAAAATTGGCATAGCCGATCCACTTCCAAGAATTTTTTGATTTGTGTTCCTATTTTGCTCAGCCGCCCAAAAGACTTTCCCAAAAACTTTTGGGCTTTTCTGCGACGTTAAGCTTTGGGCGATATTCCGCAATCATGGCATTTTGCAAATCAAGAGCGCGGGCGGCGGGGCATCGCACTACGGCAACTTCAACTTTTGACACCGGGAATGTCGGTCCCGCCGTTTTGCCCGTCCAATGTTGAAAGTGGCGGAGCAAAGTTGCGTAAAGCCTGCCTGTGTGCGATTCGCCGCAATACAGGATCGCACCAAAGATGCCCGGCTCGCGGATGACATACACACCGGACTTGCCTTTCAACGCCTTCACCCAATCGGCGACGGCGCGGCCTGCCTTCACGGGTCTAAATTCGAGGCTCATTGCACGCCTCCCCTCTGGTTGCGGAGTAGTGCCGCCTCAATGGATGGCCAGTGGAACAACACCCGCCGCCCGCCCAGACGCACAAATGGGATTTTGCCAGTCGTCCGCCAGTTGAATAAAGTGCGACGGCTCACGGGCAGCCGCGCCAGTATTTGTTTTTCGTCCAGAAAGGCATTGAGTTCCTTGTCAGATTCAAAGCGTCTCTCATACTCACGAGGTAGCCGTGCCTGCGGTTTGTTTTCGTCGAGGATATTAACTTCCCCGCTCGCCGGTGCTGTTTGTTGATCTGCTTTTAACATAGCTGCACATTGGCAGCCAGCGGCAATTTAGTGTAGAGCCTGAACGCGGAAGAATGACGGAAGGAACGCGGAACTATCCGGTGTGCTGTTTTGCCCAAAAAACAGTTGTCCGCCCGTATTTGCTCGTCCCTAAAAGCCGAGCTTTTATTAGAGATTTTGCAATCTTTGATTTTAACAGCTTCTCTGGCTGGTAGGTGTCTAATTTACCGCTGCGTAGTTTTGTGCGTGGTTGCCTTCCACCGGCGGCAATGATTTTCGTTATCAAATCCCGCAATTCTTTCTCTATGGTCAACAAATCTTCTGTGCCATCTTTTTTGGGAATAACTGCAATAGAAAAATCATCTTCAAATTTGGCGACTGGTTTTGGCTGGCGCGCTTTTGTCGCCCGTTTTTTTGCAGGCTCGACGGCCTCGACCGGAACATTTGCCGGTTGCGCCGGAACAATTTTCACCACTACAGGATCGAAATTGTTATTTGCGACCGAATGAAATTTTGTCAGCCAAATCGGGTTGCTCCGTAGTGGTGATTTTCCAAGACTGGACAGACCGACTGCTAATCTGGATACAAGTTTCACTATTGCAGAAGCTTTTGTGTCTTCCTTTATGGAATAAACATATGCTGCATTTTTAATGTCTCGCGCAGCCGTTTTCCAAAAATACAATATGGTGTCCAGTAGGTCAGTTATATTCCCCTCACCGTCTGTTTGAATCCAAGCGACGGCCCGAATTTCATCCTTATACACCCGCATATCCTCGTCGTTAGTGATGTCATAAAACCGATTGCCTCCGGGCAAAAAAAATTGAAGCGCATTAAGGTTGTGCCCGTTAAGTAACCATTCGCCGTTTCTGTCGCGTTGCAACGTCGCAACTTCCAAAAGTCTGGTTGAATAAATACTGTCGTCGCCGTGAAGCAGGCTGAAAACAAATTCGCTTTTGTCCGTGATAAGATTTCCACTACGCCAGCCTTTCACAATATGTTCCTCACCGCAAATGACGGCGCGATACGGATATTGAACGATCACTTTCGCTTCGTTTGGATTAGTCATTTGAGATTTACTTCCGCTCAGTTGCGGCGGTCAGTTGGATTATATTTTTTGCGGACTTCGGCGGCAACACCCCAAACCATTTTTCAGCCTCGCCTTTTGTCGCCAGTCCTTTGTAATGCGCGTGAATCATCGCGGGCGAGTTGCCCGCTTGCGCGGCAGTCAAATTTTCGTTCGCGTTCAATGCAAAGTGGTAAGTGCAAAAGGCGTGTCGCAATCCATTTCGCCGCGCCGGAATTTCCAATTGATCGCGCAATTTGCCAAACACGTCATGGAAACCGTCCAGCCTGCCAGCCCAAACGCCGCCCGTGCAATCGCGGGATGGTTCAATCCACGCGGCCAATGCCGGGACAATTTCCACAAGGCGGCGCTGCCGCGTCTTGGCCTTGCCCGCCGTGATTTCGACGTGCCCCGGCACACGCCAAATGTCCGCCCAAGTGAGTCGCACGATTTCCTGCAATCGCAAGCCAGCCAATCCGCCAAGCGCGATGACGGGAAGCACGCTGCGAAATTCAACATGAGTGCTGGCGCAATCGAGCATGGCGCGCAACTCTTTTGGCGTGTAAAATTCAATATCCCCAAAGTCCTCAATTTCTTTGGCCATGCCGTCCGCCACAAGCAAACGATGATTCGCGGTCAAATAATCGCGCTCAACACTCCATTTCAAAAACATTTTCACCGCGTTCCGCCTGCCGTTCCGCGTCCGTGCCGAAACTTCGCCGTGTCCGTTGACGTAGGCCGTAAGGTGTTCCCGGCTCAAATCGCAAACCGCGTGGCCGGGGAATGTTTTCGCAAATTCGCGCAACCACTGCGAGACAATGTAGTGCCAGCTTGGTGAAAGTTGCGGGCGTTTGCCGTCCTTTGCGACCGTCCTTAATTTCCGGCTTTCAATGAATTGTTCAACGGCCTCGTTCAAATCCACCCGCTTGACCTTCGCCACGGTGGACAAAAAGCCGTCCGTTGCCTCTGCCAGTGTCCGCCCGTCCAGCTTACGGGCAGCTTCGCACCATTCGCCCACTGCAAACCTGATTGAAATGCGCTTGCCGGTCGTTTGGTAGAACCGCTGTAATTCCTCAATCGCATTCAGCGCGTCGGCGGCCTGCCCCGGTGACAGCCCCGTTGTCCTGCCCTTCGCCAAGTCCGCAATCAACTTGTCGCCTTCGCGTTTTGCTTCGGCGTAAAACTTGAAATCTTTCATCCGGCTCTTTGGCTTCCCGTCAATGCGCGCCCGCCAGTAAAGTCGGTAGCAGTCGGGGCGCTTGTAAATCGTCGCCAGCACCCGGCCTTTGCCCCGATGCCTCAATCTTTTTGGAAATTTCACTTGCTGCTCGCGTTCGCCCTCTAAAGCACCCGGAATGTTTGGGAAATCTTTGGTGACGTTCTTTGCATTGGCATTGTTCGGATTGTTGGAATCCTCATTTTCACCAATGTTTTCATTATTAATTAAATGGTCGGGGCGGCGAGATTTGAACTCGCGACCTCTTGCACCCCAAGCAAGCGCGCTAGCCGGGCTACGCTACGCCCCGAACCATTGGAACGCAGATTCTAGCCGGACGGGGAACGGATTCAATCACGAATAATTGTCACCGGTGATTCATTCGCGGACGAAGCGGCGGCGATGAAATCTTCGGCGGCAATGAAGGCGTCTTCGGCCAGTGTTTTTGGGCGTAATCGGCCACCTGCTCCATCGTCGCTTCCACGGATTGGATGACCGGCGCGGCGCTTTGGACCTCCGCCTCCGCCTTTTTTTCAAACTGACTGGCTTCGTCTGAAATCTTTGCCGCCATTTCGCCGATTTTCGTTTCGGGAAATTTCATTTCGCCCATGGCAAAATCCTTGAGCGCGCCGAGCTGGTTCATTATTCCCAGATCATTTTGCGCCGCCGGCTGCGTTGGCGATGGCAACGTTTCGTAGCCGTTCACAATCCAATCCAATTTTCCCGTCTCGGTGTCGAGCAGCAAACCATGGACGGGAATTTTCGGGCCAATGAGCGGGCTGTGACGCACAAGGTCGCAGGCTTTGATGACGTTCTGCCGTTCGCTGCCGAACATTCCGAAAAAATCGTTGAGATTGTCCGGCAACAAATGCCGTTCAACGCCGAGCGCCTTCAGCTTGTCGAGCAATTGCATTGTGGTCGTCTTGGCCACCTGGCAGTCCGTGTGGCCGATGATGGCAATTTCCTTGCCGCCTTTCACGGCACACGCCAGCGCGAGCGAGCGCATGGTGCTGGAGAGCGGCCCGGTGATGATGTTGCCCGCGTTGCGCAGCCAGATGAATTGCTCGGGGGGCAGCGCGAGGGCGTTCGGGAAAAACGCGTTGAGCCGCGGATCAATGCACGTCAGCGCGATGACCGGAAATTCGTCCGCGAAATCCGCCGGATGCAGGCCGGCCTCCTTGTCACCGGCAACCGCGCGGTGGTTCGCATCAATGATGGCCTCAAGAAGTCGCATGATTATTTTTTGTTCTTCAGGATGACGTAAAAAATCCCGTAGAGAAGTAACAACGAAGCAATCACCATGATGAGGAGTGTTCCGGTGCCGAGAGGATGTCTATCAACCATAGAATTGATTGGGTTATTTAGATGTATTTTTTATGTTTTAATGTGAGCTTCTTCTCGCAACCGCGCGGTGGGTTGCGCCAAGAATGGCTTCAAAGAGGCGCATAAATCACAACCACCTTTTCCACGGTTGAAACGGCGGCGGATCGAACGTGGACGCAGGCGCCGGTCCTTCCGGCATCAAAAACCAGAGTGCCAGATAAACAATGACTCCAGCGAATGCTGTGAAAATCGTCGCCAAAACCCAGACGATTCGCACGCGGCTGGAATCCCAGCCGAGGTGTTCCGCCAGCCCGCCGCAAACTCCGGCAATATCACGGTCGGTTTGTGAGCGGCAGAGTTTCATAAATCAAATTGCCGGCAGCGGCATGTTTCGTTTTGGAAAGCCGATGAACAGGTAAAGCAACGCGCCGAGGAAATGCAGTAGCACAATCACCAGCACCCACGCGATTTTCTCGCCCTCGGTCAGTCCTTTGTTCTGGATGGCTGAAATCAACATCCAGATCCAAAACGCAAACAGGGCAAGGGCAAAGGGGATCAAACAGATCAAAATGATAATTTCAAGACCACCGAGAAACATAATTTGCCTTTCGTTTCAGTTTTTTTCAATCGCCTGGACCGCCGTGTCCACTTCCTCCTGCCGGATCACGCCCTTGGCGACCAACAATTTCACCACCGTCGCCAGATACAACTTGAGTTCGTGTGTTTCGTTCCGCAACTCCTCAAGGCTTTGTTCCTGCGTGTGATCCAGATTTTGAGTTTGGGCAACGTCCGCCTGCATCTGGTTGATGGCGTTCTCCAAATCCTGAATGTCGAGCTGTTGGCCGACATTCCCCAGCAATAACATTCTTCCCCAGCCCATAATTTTCCTTTCTCGTTATTTGTTTTTGTCGTCGTCCTTGTTCATCGCCTTTTTCAGCGCGGGAACCTGTTCGAGCAATTTTTCAAACTTCACGCCGGTCAGCGCCTCCAGCACGGGCGGCAACTGGCTGATGATGGTCGTCATGTCGCCGGTCAGCTTGCTCGCGCCACCGCCGGGGCCGTTGCCGGAATTGATGATGACCATCTTTTCCGTCTTGGCCAGCGGCTCGCTGATCTTGCCCGCGACTTCCGGCAGCACGCGCACAATCATTTCGATGACCGCCGCCTCATTGTATTGCTTGAACGACTCGGCCTTGGCCTGCATCGCGGATGCCGTCGCCTTGCCTTGCGCCTCGATGACGGCGGCTTCGGCCAGACCGCGCGCCCTGTTCGCCTCGGCTTCGGCGATGCCCGTCGCTTTGGCCACGTCCGCGCCGGCAAATCCGGTCGCCTTCGTCGCGGACGCCGCGCCTTCGGCCTCGGTTTCCAATTGGAATTTCTTCGCATTGGCCAGCGTCTCGACGCGGTAACGCTCGGCGTCGGCGGGTTTTTGGACGGTGGCTTCCAGCTCGCGCTGCTTGCGCTGAATTTCCTGCTGCTGCAATTCAATCTGTTTCTGCTTCTCGACGATGTTGACCTGCACTTCCTCGGCCTTCACGAGCTGGCCGGTCTTGAATTTCTGCAAATCATAAGCGAGGTCGGCCTGCGCCTTCTGCTGGTTCACCGACGCCTGATAATTCGCAACGTTCATCTGATAGTCGCGCTGCGCTTCGGCCACCTTTGTATCGGCCAGGAACTTCGCCTCCTGCCCCGCTTGGTTCGCTTGCGCGGAACGGATGACGGAATCGCGGTCGGCTTCAGCCTGCGCGATGATGGCGTCGCGTTTGACCTGGGCAATGCGCGGTTTGCCGAGCGCGTCGAGATAGCCCTGGCCGTCGCGAATGTCGCGGATGGTGAAGCTGATGATGTTCAGCCCCATGTTCGCCATGTCGCCGGCGGCCACTTCCTGGACTTTCGAGGCGAAGGCGTCGCGGTTCTGATAAATCTCCTCGACAGTCATCGTGCCGAGAATGGCGCGCAAATGGCCTTCGAGCGTTTGCGTGGCGATGTTGCGGATTTCATCGGTGCTCTTTCCCAGAAATTGTTCCGCCGCCGTGCGAATGGAAACGTCGTCGCCCTTGACCTTGGTTTGCGCCACGCCATCCACCTTCACCGGCACGCCTTTGCTCGTGTAGACCTCCGGCGTTTGCACGTCAATCGTCAGCAGTTCCAGCGAGAGAATGTCCACCTTCTCAAAAATCGGCCAGACGAACGTGCCACCGCCCTTGACGATGCGGAAGCCAACCTTCGTGCCGTCCTCCGCCTTGTGCTTGATGCCGGACACGACCAGCACCTGGTTCGGGCCGACCTTGGTGTAACGGCTGAACACCATGTAAAGCAGCAGGAAGATGACGATGACGATGACGACCGCGGCGATGATGACAATGCCGCCCTGCATGAAGTTCAGATCGGCCAGCAAGGGAGTGAGGTTCATAATTGGTTGAGTGTTGAGTGTAAAAAATTCAGTTGCTTGACGTGACGTAAAACTGGGTTCCGACGATGCGGGTGATTTTAACGGTCTTGCCGGTGGCCACCGCCACGTTGTTTTCCGCGCGGGCGGGCGCCGAATAGCGTGTCTCGCCCACGACATAGGCGATTTCCCCCACGCCATTTTCCGGGATGGGCGTGATGACATTCGCCTCCGCGCCAATCAACTTGGCCACGTGGGATTCGCTGGAACTCTGAGTGTGACGGAACACCGAGCGCAAAAACGTGAGCACCCCGCCCGCCACCACGCCACCGCCGAGCAGCGACAGCGGCGCGCTAAGCTCCGTCCGGCTCGTCACGCCAAATTGCGAAAAGATGAGACCGAACCCGCCGAACGCCGTGATGAAGGAGGCAATGATGGTCGGACTGAAGATCGAAATGCCCGGCGCATCGCTGGCGTCCGCGCCCGCCTCCACGTGGCCGCCGCTGCCGTCCACATGGCCGCCATGCCCGAAAAAATGCCCAAACGTCACGCTGATCAATGTGAAGACCAGGCCCACCACCAGACAGATGCCGTAGATAATCATAATTGTCCTGCTGATTGGTTGTTGCGCACAGTTAAAACCCGCCCGCCCGCCAGCGCAAGCAGGAAAGAAAAAATCGTTTTGTCTTCGGGCTTCATACGACTGTAGCCAGTTAACATCAAATCCGCATAAACCGCATTTACAATTTTGAACAATAATTGGAATCGCTGCCGGAAGGCGGCATTCCCAATTCGCCGGAGCACGGCTGTGTCGTAGACCAGCCGCAGCGCAGCGGCTGACGCTTCGCGCACAGCCGCGCTCCGAATAATTTGAAATCAGGACACCGCCCGCCGGAGTTCGCGCTTGCCAATTCCGCCGCGCTTTTCCATTTTCGCGCCATGCAATCTTACGAACTGCTCCATGAAATTTTTGAAAAGCGCAAACCCAAGGAAATTGCCGACGACCTCGGCCTTTCCGCCTCGATGATTTACAAATGGGGCGAGCCGAATTCCGCCGGCAGCGGCATCGGCAATCCGCTCGACCGCATCGAGGCGCTCATCCGCAGCACCGGCGACCACCGCATCGTCCAGTGGATTTGCCAGCGCGCGGGCGGCTTCTTCATTTTGAACCCCAAAAGCACGCCGCATCCGCACTATCTCATTCCGGCGACGAATCAAATCGTCCAGGAATTTGCCGACCTGCTGCACGTCATCGCCACCGCCACCGGCGACGAGAAAATCTCGCCCGCCGAAGCCAGGGAAATCCGCGCGCGCTGGGAGGAATTGAAAACCGTGACGGAAAGTTTCGTGGCAGGCTGCGAAGCGGGAAATTTTTCGCCGCTCAAAAATCACGCCGCCAAACGCGACGCGGCAAATCGCGTTTCAGCCGAACGGGCGTAAGGCAAATTGGTTTCCGGTTGAGTTATGAAATTTGGAAGCCCAGATTGTCCTGCAAAGCGGGATGAGCCAGCCACTGGTGGCCGTGTCCCGCAAATGCGGGATTTGGATCGTTAGGCGCATTAGCGTATGTCACGAAATATTACCATTCTGGCATTTATTCAGTTACTACTGGTGATATTAGGATTTTTCGGCTTGGGTATAGTCTTGAAAGTTAGTGGCTACCCACATGATCCGCCCTTTATGGCTAGTTTAGGCAGGGTTGTATGGAGTCCGCTTGCCCTTCTGTTGCGACATTACGGATTGGTTTTGTTGTTCGTTCCGGTCGTCTGGACCGTAGCTGCTTCGCTATCTCAAAGTCGGCGGATGGTTTTCTCATTCGCTGTTTGGATGGTTGTTGGCTTAGTCCTTTCCTCCGCAATTATCATCCTTTTTATTTATGCTTGTATTCGCAGGTATGCGGTTGTGCCAAATTAATCATGCGCCTACCGATCGCTTCCGCCGTGCAGCTTTTGTCGGGTTGATAAAATGAGCGGCGGGCGTCGGAAATTCCTCTGGACACGGGAAAAGCATTGAAATACATTGCCACTCGTGAAGAAAATCGCACCGAACTTTTTCATCCGAATATCAGGTTAGGCATCATTTCACGCCATGAGACTTATCATTATTTTGTCCGCACTGATATTTTGCGCTTCTCTTCGGGCTGACATCCCGGCATATGCTCCGACCACAGTGACAGTGGGCACGAGCTACTGGCGCAAGAGTTGTTGCAGTATCGCGCCGCTTATCGAACAAATAGCGCGGATTGGGATGATTCGGAGCGGAAGCTGGATGCCGTATTAGCGAATATAAAACGAGCACATAGTGCGGGTAGGGATATTACGTGGAGCGGAACAAACGAATAGCGCAGATTGGGATATTATGGAGCAGAAGCTGCCGACCATGCCGCCTAGCATGTGCCGGAACCAATTGTACCCGCCCTTTAAATGTTTTCACGAATTACTCCGCCGCTTTTTTCTTCGTGAATGTGTGCGTTGCATGGCCGTAATAGGCGTCGGCACATTCCATCAAGGTTTCCGAAAGCGTCGGATGCGGATGCACCGTCAGCGCAATGTCCTCGACGGTCGCGCCCATTTCCATCGCCAGCACGGCTTCGGCAATCAATTCGCCCGCGCCCGCACCGCAAATGCCCACGCCCAGCACGCGCTCGGTTTCGGCGTCGGCAATGATTTTCGTCACGCCGTCCGTGCGGTCGAACGACAGCGCGCGGCCCGAAGCCGACCACGGAAATTTTGCCACTTCGCATTTGATTCCCCTTTCCTTCGCCTCGGCCTCGGTCAGGCCGCACCATGCAAGTTCGGGATCAGTGAAAACGACGGCGGGAATGACGCTTTCAAAGACGGTGCCTTCGCCATGAATGTTTTCGACGGCGATGCGCGCCTCCTTGTGCGCCTTGTGCGCAAGCAAAATGCCGCCCGCGATATCGCCAATCGCGTAAATCGCCGGGTCGTCGGTCTGCTGGTGCGCGTTGACTTTGACAAAACCCTTTTCGTCGAGCGTGACCTTCGTGTTTTCCAGCCCGAGGTCCTTGCTGTTTGGCACGCGGCCGACTGAGACCAGCACGCGGTCGTAAAGTTCCTCGATTTTTTTTCCGTCAAATTCCATCGCCACCTTGATTTGTTTTCCCTGCGTCGCCATTTTCATGACCTTGGCTTTGAGCCGGATTTCCTGGAACATTTTTTTGGCGTTGGCCACGACGGGACGCGCGAGGTCGGCGTCCGCGCCGGCGAGAATGGCGTCCAGCGCCTCGACCAGGACAATTTTGCTGCCGAGCGCGGCATAGACGGTGCCGAGTTCCATGCCGATATAACCGCCGCCGACGACGAGCAGGTTTTCGGGAACGTCCTCGACTTCGAGCGCCTCGGTGGAAGTCATCACGCGCGGATTGCCGAGGTCAAACGCCTTGGGCATCGCCGCCAGCGAACCGACCGCGAGAATCGCCTGGTCATATTCGATGAATTGCTGGCCGCGCTCCGTCTCGACGCGCAATTTGTTCGAGCCTTCAAAATAGCCGCGCCCGGCGATGACTTCCACGCCGTGCATTTTCGCCAGCGTGGCCACGCCGCCGCTCAACTTGGCGAGAATGGTGTCCTTCCACTCGCGCAATTTCGCCACGTCCAGCTTCGGCTCGGTAAAGGTGATGCCGCGATGCGCGGATTCGCGCGCGCTGATAATCTGGTGCGTCGCGTAAAGCAGCGCCTTCGACGGGATGCAGCCGCGATTGAGGCAGACGCCGCCAAGTTTTTTGTCGCGCTCGATGAGGATGACCTTTTTGCCCAAGTCCGCCGCGTAAAACGCCGCCGCATAACCGCCCGGCCCCGCGCCGACGACGACAATTTCCGTTTTAATCGAATCCATACAAATTAAATCTTTACAGCTTCTTCACCGAAACTTTCCAACGCCTTCACCAAATCCACCGCGAAACGCGCCGCGCTCCCGCCGTCAATCACGCGATGGTCATAACTCACGGCGAGCGGCGTCATCATTCGCGCCTCGATTTTTCCGTCGCGGACGACCGGTTTCAGCGCGCCGCGACCGAGGCCGAGAATTGCCACTTCCGGCTTGTTGACAATCGGCGTGAAATGCGCGCTGCCTATCGCGCCTTGATTGGAAATCGTGAATGTGCCGCCCTTCATTTCGTCGGTGGAGATTTTCCGGTCGCGCGCCTTGGCCGCAAGCTGCTCCAATTCCTTCGCCAGATCCAAAACGGATTTTTTGTCCGCGTCACGGATGACCGGAACCATCAAACCCTGCTCCGTGTCCACCGCGACGCCGAGATGAAAATATTCCTTGATGATGATTTCGTTCGCCGCTTCGTCGAGGCTCGAATTGAAGACGGGATGTTTCTTCAGCGTCTCAACGACCGCCTTGAGCACGAGCGGCGTCAATGTCAGCTTCACGCCCTTCGCTTCGTAGGCCGGCGCGAATTTTTTGCGAAGTGCGTTCAGCCGCGTAAAATCCGCCTCGTCAAACTGCGTCACGCGGGCAACGGCGTTCCAGCTTTCCCACATCCGCCGCGCGATGACCTGCCGCAACTGTGTCACCGGCTTTTTGACAACTGGTCCCCACTGCGAAAAATCAATTTGCTCGGCCACGGGTTTGGTGACGGTGGCGCCACCGCCACCCGCCTTCGCCTTCGTGGCCGCCGCGATCAACCGTTGGATGTAATTCCGCACATCTCCGACCACAATCCGGCCGCCGGCCTCGCTGCCGCGGATTTTGCGCAAATCAATTCCCAGTTCGCGCGCCATTTTGCGGACCGACGGCGACGCAACCGGCACGGCGGTTAGAACTTGCTGTTCCTCCTCGTGCTCATCCTCTTCCTCATCCTCAATTTGTTCCGGTTCAGGCGCGGCTTTTTTCGCCGACGGTTTTGCCGCCGGCGCGGCGGCAACCGCGCCGCTTTCCGACACCGAAATCAATTTCTGCCCGACGCTGACGCGGTCGCCGGCCTTCACAAAAATTTTTGCGACGACGCCCGTCGCTGTGGACGGGATGGAAGCCACCGCCTTTTCATTTTCGAGTTCCAGAATGGCCTGATCCTTGGCAACCGTGCCGCCTTCCTGAACGAAGACGTTGACCACGACGCCGGAATCCGCGCCTTCGCCGAGTTTGGGAAGTTTTACATCCATAAATTAACGAAGGGAGAAGTTGCCTTAAAAGTCCCGCGTTTTCCAGAAATAAATTTGCCGAAAGAAGCCGCAGCGAGTTTTTTAGACAAGCTGCGGCTGGATTTTTTCGGGGTCAACGCACCTTGCGGTGGGCCACCATTTAACAACGTCAAGTTTGCCGCCCAATCACACCAATTGTGGTTGAATTTTTTCAGGATCAACCCCTAAATCTTTGATGGCTTGCGCGACGACCTCGCGACCGATGAGATTTTTCTCCGCCAGCGCGTAAAGCGTGCCGATGACGGTGCTCTCGGTGTCCACTTCAAAGAAGCGGCGCAATCGCGTGCGGGTGTCGCTGCGGCCAAATCCGTCGGTGCCGAGCGTGAATAATCCGCCCGGAACCCACGGCGCAATCTGGTCGGGCACGGTGCGAATGTTGTCCGAAACGGCGATGAATGTCCCCTGCTCTTTCGCCAAAAGATTTTCCACGTAGGATTTTTTTGGCGGCTCGGTCGGATGCAGCATGTTCCAGCGCTGGCAGCGAATCGCATCCGTGCGGAGCAATTTGTAACTCGTCGCGCTCCAAACGTCGGCGGAAACGCCGTAGCGTTCGGCCAGAATTTCCTGCGCCTTCAACGCGGAATTGATGATTGGCCCGCTGCCAAAGATATGCGCCTTGATTGTTTTCCCGTCCGCGCCGGCTTTGAATTTGTAAAGCCCCTTCAAAATGCCGTCCTCAACGCCCGCGGGCATCGGCGGCTGCGCATAATTCTCGTTGTAGAGCGACAGGTAATAAAAAATGTCCTCGCCCTCGGCAAACATCCGGCGCAATCCGTCGGCGATGATGACGGCCAGTTCAAATCCGAACGCCGGGTCGTAAGGCAGGCAGGTCGCAATCGTGCTGGCGTGCAACAGGCTGTGGCCGTCCTGATGTTGCAGTCCTTCGCCTTCAAGCGTTGTGCGGCCGGAAGTCGCGCCGAGCAAAAATCCCTTTGCGCGGATGTCGCCAGCGAGCCAGAACAAATCGCCGCAGCGCTGCGGGCCGAACATCGAGTAATAAATGTAAAACGGGATCATCGGCGCACCATGCGTGGCGTAACTCGTGCCCGCCGCGATGAACGACGCCATCGAGCCGGATTCGGTGATGCCTTCTTCGAGGATTTGCCCGTCCTTCGCCTCGTGATAATAAAGCAGCGACTCTTTGTCCACCGGCTCGTAAAGCTGGCCTTTGGGAGAATAAATTCCAATTTCGCGAAACAGCGCGTCGAGGCCGAACGTCCGCGCTTCGTCCGGAATGATGGGAACAAGATTCCGGCTGATGCCTTTGTGCCGCAGCAATACCCGCAGCAAACTTCCGAACGCGGTCGTGGTGGAAATTTCCGTGACCGAGCCTTTGAAAAATTCGGCGAAGTAATCCAGCTTCGGCACGTCGAGTTTCACATCCTTGACAATGCGCGCGGGCAAAAATCCGCCGAGCTGCTGTCGGCGTTCAAGCAGGTATTTGATTTCCACGCTGTCGGCGGGCGGACGATAGAACGGCGTTTCGGCAATCACGTCGTCAGAAATGGGAATTTTGAAGCGCTCACGAAATTCGCGCAGCTCCTTCTCGTTCATCTTTTTCTGCTGATGCGAAATGTTGCGACCTTCGCCCGCTTCGCCAAGGCCGTAACCTTTCACGGTTTTGGCGAGAATCACCGTTGGCTGGCCTTTGTGTTCCACGGCGGCCTTGTAGGCGGCATAAACTTTTCGCGCGTCGTGGCCGCCGCGCAGCAATTTGCGGATTTGCTCGTCGGTCAAATGGTTCACCAGTTCGAGCAGTTCGGGATATTTCCCAAAGAAATGGTTGCGCGTATAACTGCCCGGGGCGACACAATATTTTTGGTAGTCGCCGTCCACCGCTTCTTCCATGCGCTTGAGCAGCAGGCCGGATTTGTCGCGCGCGAGCAATTCGTCCCAGTCGCTCCCCCAGATGACCTTGATGACGTTCCAGCCGGCACCACGAAAAAGTCCTTCGAGTTCCTGAATGATTTTTCCGTTGCCGCGAACCGGGCCGTCGAGGCGCTGCAAGTTGCAGTTGATGACCCAAATCAAATTGTCCAGATTTTCGCGCGTGCCGAGCGTGATGGCGCCGAGCGTTTCCGGCTCGTCACTTTCGCCGTCGCCGAGAAACGCCCAAACTTTCGGCTCTTCCTGCCAGTTCACCAGGCTGCGCGCCTGCAAGTAACGGTTGAACCGCGCCTGATACAACGACATGATCGGGCCGAGGCCCATTGAGACGGTCGGAAATTGCCAGAACTCCGGCATCAAATACGGGTGCGGATACGACGACAGCCCGCCGCCCTCGGCGAGTTCCTGCCGGAAATTTTGCAGATGCTTGTCATCCAGCCGGCCTTCCATGTAAGCGCGGGCATACATGCCCGGCGCGGCGTGGCCCTGAAAATAAACGATGTCGCCCGGAAAATTTTCCGTGTGGCCGCGCAAAAAGTGGTTGAACGCCACTTCATAAAGCGTGGCCGACGACGCAAACGTGGAAATGTGCCCGCCGACTTTTGTGGTGGAATTTGCCTTCACAACCATCGCCATCGCGTTCCAGCGCATGAGGCTCTTGATGCGGCGCTCAATATCGCGGTTGCCCGGATACGGCGGCTGTTGCTCCGGTGGAATCGTGTTGATGTAAGACGTCGTCAGTGCGGCGTGTTGCCCCCGCCTCGCGCGCAATTGCACCGCCAGCTTTTCCAGCAGCTTGGCCGTGCGCTCCGGCCCCTGATTTTCCAAGGCCAGTTCAAAAACTGATTGCAGCGATTCGTCCCACTTGTCGCCGTTGCCGTTGCCGGAGGACGAAGTGGAGCGCAAACCGTAAATATCTTTTGTCTCGACGCTCACTGTGTTACTCACTTGTTTTCGCGCGTGAAAGCGCATTGCCAGTTAAGCTTAATTTTGCACCCAACGCCAGCGAAATCAAACGCAATGAAAACCCTCGATCTCACGCTGCCGACGCCCGCCGAAAACCTCGCTTGCGACGAGACGCTCCTGAATTGGCGCGAGGAAAGCGGCGGCGGGGAGATTCTGCGATTTTGGGAATCGCCGGAAACGTTCGTCGTCGTCGGCTACGCGAACAAAATTGCGACGGAGGTCAACGTCGCGAATTGCGAGGCGAAAGAAATTCCGATTTTCCGGCGATGCTCCGGCGGTGGAACGGTTTTGCAAGGGCGCGGCTGTTTGAATTATGCGCTCATTCTGCGAATCGCTGAAAATTCTCCGCTCGCCAGCATTTCCGGCGCAAACAAATTCATCATGGAGCGCAATCGCAAGGCGATTGAATCCGCAATCCGCAATCCGCCAGCGGCAATTTCAGTCCGTGGTCACACTGATCTTGCAATTGACGGATTAAAATGTTCCGGAAATTCCCAGCGCCGGCATAAAAAGTTTCTCTTGTTTCACGGAACGTTTCTTTTGAACTTCAACCTCGCGCTTGTCGGCGAATTTCTGCGGAGGCCGTCCAAACAACCGGATTATCGGAAGGAACGAAGCCACGACGAATTTTTGACGAATTTGAATCTGCCCGCCGATGAAGTGAAAATTGCGTTGCAAAAAATCTGGAAAGCCAATTTGCCGCTGGAAAATCCGCCGCTGGAGAAAATTTCCGAACTCGCCCGCGAGAAATACTCGACGCGCGAGTGGAACTTTAAGTTCTGATTTACGATACGCGATTTACGATTTACGAGCCCGTGTGCGATTCGGCAAGACTCCGTAAATCGTATATCGAAAATCGGAAATACTCAGAGCCGCTCCGCCAGCGCCGCCTGGCTTTTCGCAAAAATTTCCTTGTGCAGCGAATTGCCGTGCGCGTCAATCGTCACCACCGCCGGAAAATCTTCCACTTCAAATTCCCAGATGGCTTCCGGCGCGCCGAATTTCTCGTAGAAGAAAACGTTGCGCACCTTTTTGATGCACTCGGCCAGCACCTGCGCCGCGCCGCCGACCGCGTGCAAATACACGCAGCCAAATTCCTTGCACGCCGCGGCCGTCTTGTCGCCCATGCCGCCTTTGCCGATGACGCCGCGAATGCCGAAGTCGCGAATGATTTGCGCCTGATAAGGCTCCTCGCGGATGGACGTCGTCGGGCCGGCGGCGGTCGCCTTCCATGAGCCATCGTCCTGCTTCATCACCACCGGGCCGCAATGGTAAAGAATCCCGTCGCGCAAGCTCACGCCCGGCGGTAGCTTGCCGCCTTCGTGCAAGTATTTGTGGACCGCGTCGCGTCCGGTGTGGATGACGCCGGAAATCAAAACCTCGTCGCCGACTTTCAGCACGCGGATTTTTTCTTCGGAAAATGGGAAAGCTAATTTGGTCATGGCTTCAATTCTTTCTGATAGGTTTTATCAATTTCGCACTGGCTCATATTCAAGTTCGACTTTGTATTCGGTCAGGCTCAAATGTGCCCAACCTACTCGAACTTCTTTCCAGCCGTTTGCATCCAGTGCTCGGCGGACATAGTTCGGGCTCACTGAGGAACGACAACCAATGGTAACAGAAACAATGTCATCTCCAGAAATTTCCTTGAAATATGATCCTCCGAACGACCGACAAGCATCCAGATCAACAACACCACGCCATTCCTGTTCATACTTCCAAGCCGGCGCTTTTTGCGCGAGCACTTCTACAAGTATCCTTTTTTTCTCGGCCTCGCTGACTTGTGCAGGAACAATTGGAAGGCATGGTTTATCATATGTAACCTGAAACACAGATTCCCTTTTGCATTTGACTTCGATCACCAATCCGTAGTGTGAATCAGCGTAGTGGCTCCATAAAATGGGTTCGTCAACAACAGACGAGAAACAATGAACACCAAATTTTTCGTTGGCGCTGTTCAAGAAAACTTCATTGGTTTGCTTTTCCTGTTCAATTTCTTGCCGGGACAATTGGTCCAGCCTATCAATTCCTAACCTTAACTCAAATGGGTCATTGAACTCCTTGAAACGTCCAACGCGCAGAGTCCGCGTCTCGATTGTCTTGATTGCTGCCTCCGCGATTAAATACCTATAGAGTTGGATGATTTCACTCATCTTTGTATGTTTAATACAACCATTTTTGAATTTCGCCATTCGCGCCGAGCGTCACGCCCTGACGCCGATACGCCCAGCACATGTAGCTGATGCTGACGAAATAGGACGCTG
>DATJRH010000028.1:0-37953 GCA_035504945.1 Candidatus Aquilonibacter sp.
ACGGGAACGGGTAGTTTTTGCCCATTCGCGCGGGTAGAATGACAATTCCCTTCGTTTTTGACGATTTTCAACGGTTTCCGGTCGTTTTCGCCCCGGCGCGGACGGCTCTCGCCCTTGAGAAGCCGGTTCTCCGTCTGAAGAAATCCCATCTCGCCCCGCTGCGGACAGTTCCCGCCCCGGTTCAGGTCATGCTCGCCCCGTAGAATCTGACGCTCGCCCCGAAGTTACCGGCTCTCGGACTGAAAAGATTGCCGCTCGCCCCCGCCGGAATGACGTTCGGATTCAATATATGATGGTTTGCCCGCACGCGGACGATTCACGAACCGCCAGACGGCGCGGTCAATTGTTTGCCATTGTCGGCGGAATTTATTTTCAACAGGAACGGCACGGCGGTTTTCGCCCATTCTTCAGCCGTCGGATAACTGGATGCGCCGCCGGCAAAACAGCTTTGTAGCATTTCAGTGTTGATGATACCCGGATTGAGCGGCACGGCGGCCATGCCGGCCGGCAGTTCCTGCGCCAGCGATTGCGTGAGGCCCTCGACCGCCCATTTCGTCGCGCAATACGGCGCGACTTCCGCGTCCGTCGAGCGGCCCCAGCCGGAACTGAAATTCACGATGACGCCGGCGCGGCGCGCAATCATCGCGGGCGCAAAATGGCGGATGATGTTGGCCACGCCCTTGATGTTCACGTCAATCACGTCGGAAAATTCCTGCGCCGGAACCTCCCAGAGTTTCGCGTTGCGGGTGATGAGCGCGGCGTTGTTGAGCAGCAAATCGGGCGGGCCGTGTTTGGGCTGAATTTCCTGCGCCCATGCGGCGACGGCCTTGTCGTCAGCCACGTCCACGATGTCGAAATCGTGCGGCGGCTGGAATTGCGTTTGCAGTTTGATGATTTCCTTCTCGGAACGTCCGCAGCCGACGACGGTGTGGCCGAGCCGGATGAATTCCTCCGCCATCGCGCGGCCGAGTCCGCGCGTCACGCCGGTGATTAAAATAATTTTCTTCGTCACAGACATTTAACGCAAAGGCGCAAAGAAGCAAAGGCGCGGGGAATTAAAGCGGAAATTTGCGCAGCGCCTTTGCGTCCTTGCGTTGAAATTCAAATGCGCGGATTGAATTTTGATTCGCGCTTTAATTGCTCCCACAATTTTTTTTCCGCATCGGTAATCTTTGACGGCACGACAATCTTGGTGGCGACAATCAAATCGCCCTTGCCGCCGTCGCGGTTCGGCAGGCCGCGTCCGCGCACGCGGAGTTTCTGGCCGGTCTGCGTGCCAGCGGGAACCTTGATGTTCACGCGGCCGTCGAGCGTCGGCACGGAGATTTCCGCGCCGAGCGCGGCTTCCCACGGCGCGAGTTCGGTTTCACAAATCAAGTTGTGGTCTTCAACGTCGAAGTCGGGATGCCGGGCGAGCCGCACGCGCAGATACAAATCGCCCGACGCGCCGCCGCCGGAGCCGTGTTCGCCGCGCCCGGCAATCCGCAGGCGTTGTCCTTCGGTGACGCCGGCGGGAATTTTGACCTGATGACTTTCGGCGCGCGAATCGTGCCGCACGGTCACGGTGCGGACGGAGCCGCGCGCGGCTTCTTCGAGCGTGACCATGATGTCGCCCTCCACGTCGCGCCCGCGTTCGGCGAGCTCCTCGTCGGAAGAATTTTGCGCGCGCCCAAAGCCGCCGCGACCACGTCCCATCGAGCCGAAAATCTGCTCGAAGAAATCGCTGAAGCCGGTGCCGCCGAAGCGATATTCAAATCCTTCCGCGCCCTGCCCGGCTCCGCCGCGCCGATGAAATTGTTGTTCGGTGAAATTTTCCCAGCCGGACGGCGGACGGAATTCCGCGCCGGATTTCCAGTTGGCGCCGAGTTCGTCGTATTTTTTGCGCTTGGCGGAATCCGAAAGAACTTCGTAAGCCTCGTTGATTTCCTTAAATTTTTCCTCGGCGCGTTTTTTGTCCTTGGCGACGTCGGGATGAAATTCACGCGCGAGTTTGCGAAAGGATTTTTTGATATCCGCGTCGCCTGCGGTGCGCGGCACGCCGAGGATTTCGTAGTAATCTTTGTATTGAACGGGCATAGGCCGGTGAGAAATTTGCCCGCTCGCGGGGATTTGTCAAAGTAACTTCGTCTTTTGAAATGTGGAACGGCTTCCAAAACGGAAGCCGAAGGCGGAATGAAGAAGCCGGATGGCTTCCGCACTCCACTCCTCATCTCTTCATTTGTTCACCGTATTGTCCACGCTTAGGAATTGCGTGCCGACGAAATCACCGCTTCGCCGCCAAATTTTGAGAAGGATATGGTCGCCCTTGGCATCATTGCAAAGAGTCACCGCGTCGTCCGCGTCCGTCACCGGCTGGCGGTTGATTTCCATGATGACATCATCCTCCTGCAAGCCGGCTTCGGCGGCGTTGGAGTCGGGATCAACTTCCGTTACCAGCGCGCCTTCGATGTCGTCGGGAATTTGCAATTGCTGGCGCGCGTCCTGATCCAAATCAGTCACCGTCACGCCGTTCAGCGAGTCGTTTGTAGAAATGTTCCCATTCGAGCCATTTTGGCTGCTGGAAACGCTGTTTTGTTCGCTCAAATCTCCAAGAACGATGCTCATAGTTTGTTCACGGCCGTTGCGAATGATTTTCAACTTCGCCGAAGCTCCGGGCGAACAACTGGAGACGGCCAGTTGCAGACTATGGGCGTCGGCGATGGGTTGGTCGTTGAAAGCAACAATGACATCGCCGGACTGAAGCCCGGCTTTTGCCGCAGGCGTGCCGGGCAAAACGTCGTCGACGATTGCGCCATTTTGATTGGGCAGGTCAAATTCCTGTGCGAGATCGACGTTCACGTCCTGCAACGTGATGCCGAGGTAGCCGTGTATGAGTTTGCTGCCGCCGATGAGCCGTTCCATGACGCGGCGCGCCAAGTTGACGGGAACGGCGAAACCAACGCCTTCGCTGCCGCCGCTGTTGCTGGCAATCCACGTGTTGATGCCGATCAGCCGGCCTTCCGCGTCCACGAGCGCGCCGCCGGAGTTGCCGGGATTGATGGGTGCGTCGGTTTGGATGAAATTTTGAATGTTCGGCATATTGCCGCCGTCAATATCGAATCCGCTGCGGCCGAGCGCGCTGATGATGCCATGCGTGACGGTCTGACCGACGCCGAAAGGATTGCCGATGGCGAGAACGACGTCGCCGATTTCAAGCTGGTCGCTGTCTCCGAGAGTGACGGCGGGCAGGCCGGTCGCGTCAATTTTCAAAACGGCCAGGTCCGTATCGGGATCAGTGCCGACGACTTTGGCGGTATATTCCTTCTTGTCGTTGTCACCGAGGGCAACTTTGATTTCGTCCGCGCCATCAACAACATGGTTCGCCGTCAGGATGTAACCGTCCGGCGAAACAATGACGCCGGAGCCGAGACTTTCTTCCTTGCGGGTGATTTCGTGGCTGCCGCTCGGCGCCTGTTCGCCGAAAAACTGCTGGAAGAACGGGTCATTGTAGAACGGATTCCAATAACGTTGCCGCATGTGAACGATGGTCGTCGAATAAATGTTGACGACGCTCGGCGCGGCTTTTTTGACAATGGACGCGTAACTGGTAACTACTCCGGCAGAGCGGTTGACCGGCGTGCTGTCAACGTTCAGCGTAAGCTTGGCGTCCTTGCCCCAAAGATTGAAATGAACCGCGGCAATGACAATGAATGCGCCAACCGCCGCAGAGAAAAAACCGACTGCCGACCTTGTAACCAATTTCATAATGTGTGCAAAGAAATTGACAGCGCCAGCACACAAATGTTCAAACGCGCGCGACGTTCCCGGTCAATTGGTCTGCGTCTGCGACTGCATCTTCGGCATATCTTCCGGCTTGATGATCTGAACGTTGGTGCCCTGCACTTCGATGATGTCGCTGGTCAGCGGCCGGCTGGCAGAAGGCGCCGGCGTTGGCGGCGGCGGCGGATTCGGGTTTTGAAATGAAAGCAGTTCCACCTCGAAAATCAGGACGGAATTCGGCGGAATGCCCGGAAGCACGCGCTCACCGTAAGCCAGGTTCGACGGAATGAACAGTTGCCACTTGGAGCCGACTTTCATTTTCTGCAGCGCTTCGGTCCAGCCCGGAATGACCCCGCCGACCCGGAATTGCGCCGGCCGACCGCGTTTGTAGGAACTGTCGAATTCCCTGCCGTCAATCAACGTGCCGCTATAATTGACCGTCACGATGTCGTCGGGCGAAGGTGACGGACCACTGCCCTCGGTGATGATTTTATATTGCAGGCCGTCCGGCAAGGTGACCACGCCGGGTTGACTTTTATTTTTTGCCAGAAACGCGTCACCTTCAGTTTTATCGCTGACGGCCATGTCCGCCTCCCTGGCGGCAGCGTTTTGCTGGAATTCTTTCAGTGTGGCTTCCGCTTCCTGCGGCGTCAGCAGCGTCGCGCCACCGGACTGTTCATCTTTGACTCCGCGCAAAACCAAATCCGGGTCCACATCAATGCCCTGCTGCTGCCAATTGTGGCCGAGCAACATGCCGACGGCATAGCTGAATTTTGATTTGTCGTCGGTCAACACGTTTGTGTCGTCGGCCAGCAACGGCGCGGCAACGCTTATGGAAAAAATTATTATCAATGCTGTTGATTTCATATTTTTGCTCTGGGCAAAACTTTGCCGTATTTTTAATCAGACCGCAATCGGTTTTACAGCCCGGCTCTTTAGCACAACGGCGCCGTTGAGTTGCCGGCGACGCAGTTTCTGTCAAGGCAATCACGGACGGCCTTGGCGAGGATATTGTGCGCATAAGGTTTTTGGAGGAAACTCGCGCGCGTTCGGACCAGCAACGCCGGGTTGATTTCGTTGGCGGTATAGCCGCTGGTGAAAATGATTTTCAAATCCGGCTGACCGGCCAGCAATTGTTCGGCGAGATCCACGCCCGAAACTCCCTCGGGCATCACCATGTCGGTCAGCAGCAAATCAATCTGCTCTGTGCGCCGTTTCCAAACGGCGAGCGCTTCCCTGCCTGACGACGCCTCGAGAATTTGGTAGCCGCAAGTTTCAAGGATGTCGCGCGTCATTTCGCGCAGAATGGGTTCGTCCTCGACGATGAGAATGGTTTCGCTGCCACCAGGCGCGGGCGTAAGCGGCTCGATCTCCTTTTTATCGGACGCGGCCATTTCGTTGCTGGCCGGAAAAAAAACATCGAACATCGCGCCGCGGCCGGATTCGCTGTTCACTTCAAGCCAGCCGTCGTGTTGCTTGACGATCCCATAAACCGTGGCAAGACCGAGGCCGGTGCCTTTGCCGACTTCCTTGGTTGTGAAGAACGGTTCAAAAATGTGAGCGAGCGTCGCGGCATCCATGCCGCAGCCGTTGTCGGCAACGCGCAGCCGCACGAAATTTCCGACGCGCGCTTCGGGATGCGTCTCAATGTCGTTCTCATAAATACGCACAGTTTCAAGGCGAATGGTGAGCTTCCCGCCACGCGGCATGGCATCGCGGGCGTTGACAGAAAGATTCATGACCACTTGTTCGATCATGCCGCTGTCGCCGGGCACGAGCGGCAGGGCGACTGGCGGATGAAATTCCAACGTGATGTTTTCACCGATGAGACGTTCGAGCATTTTTGTCATATTGCCGACGGTCTCACGCAGGTCCAGCAGACGGGGTTGCATGACATTCTTGCGACTGAACATGAGTAATTGGCGCGTGAGGCTGGCGGCGCGCTCGGCGGCAAAATAAACGGCTTGAACGGGATCACTGATTTCGTCCGGCAGCGTCCGCTTCGCCAGCAACAAGCTGGAATGTCCCTGGATGATGGTGAGCATGTTATTGAAATCGTGCGCGACGCCCGCCGCAAGCTGGCCGACTGATTCCATTTTTTGCGACTGGCGCAATTGTTCTTCGAGGCTCAAGCGGCTGGTGATGTCTTCCACATAACAATGCACAACGCGGTTGACCAACATCGGATGAAACGACCATGAAAATGTGCGTCCCTCCATTTTTGTTTCCAACCGCAATTTGCTCCGGCCCGTTTCCAGGCACTCGCGCACAATCTCGCCAATCTCCAGAGGCAAAACATCGCCCGGATGTTTCTTGCGGACCGAATGCGCAAGTTTTAGGGCTGCCTCATTGAAATAGAGAATCGCGCCGTCCGCGCCGAATTCCAGCGCGGGGTTCGGATTCAATTGCGCGAAGGCCGCCAGCTTTTGCAATTCAGCGTCAGCCCGACGGCGTTCCGCTGCCATGCCAATGGCGGTGCCGACGGCCAGGAGAAATTGCACCTCGTCGGATGTGAACGTGCGCTGATGTGTCGTATGAATGCCGAGAACTCCGAATGCGCTTTCGCGTGTGGGGATTGCAACCGTAACCCCGCTGACCACTCCATGTTCAGCCAGAAACGGCGATGCGGTTAAATTTTTTTGTCTGCCGGGATCGGGAATAATGGCCGGTTCTCCAGATTTTAATGTAAATCCAAATTGCGAATCATCGTCGGCCGGAATTTCCGTTTTGCCGATGTGATTTGCCTTCCAGCCGACGCCCGCCTGCAAAAGCAGCCGGCCATCCGGCAGCCGCTCCCAAAGCCCGGAGTATTCCACGTTGAGTGTTTGCGAGGCGAACAGGACGGCCTGGTTCAGCAGGGCGTCTAGGTCGTTGTGCGTCAGCGCGAATTGTCCGAGCGCGGCGACAACAGTCTGCTGCAACGCGCGATTGAGGAGAATTTTTTCCGCGTTCTCGCGTTCGGCAGTGCGCTGTTCCAGCGAAGCGGCCATGGTGTCAAAAATTCGCGCCAGCTGGCCGAGTTCGCCTTCCGCTTGCTTCAATCCCGTGCGCGCGCTGAAATCGCCCTCGGCCAGCCGTCGCGAGGCATCCGACAGGGCGCGCACCTGGCGCAAAATAAAATGCTCGCCGCCAAACCATGCTGCAATCAACGCCAGCAGCCCGATAATCAAACTCGCCCACGGCACGTCCGTCGCGTAGGGCTTCAGCCATTCCGGCGCATAATTCCAAAACCAATCCTGATTGACGATGTAGGTGACGACCAGCGCCGGCGCGATGACCACAAAGACGCTGAAAACCAGCTGCATTCGCACGGTGGAAAATGTCTTTGCGATTTTATTTATCATTTTTCCAATTCTGGCTTTGTCCTATTCTGAAAATATAGTGCAAACTAATTGGCCCGAAAAGCCATTTCAAACCACGCTTGCCAGCGCCGCGGCACGTCCCTTTGGCAGCCGGCCAAGATAAAAAATCAAAAAGCCGTGCAGAAATTGTCGCAACTCTTCGATTTGCGCTTTCGTCAATTTCAAATTTTCGCCCGCCGCGAAACTTTGGCGCGACAAAATGGCCGCGATTTTTTTTGTTCCCGCAGCCAGGCTGGTTCCCGCCCAGTCAGGCTCCAGACCGAGTTCATGAAGCAATTTCAATTCCATTGATAAAACAATTGGGCCTAAAGGTTTTTGTTCACAAAGCCGCCGGAGAAAGGTTTGCAATAATTCAAAAATATTTGGCAACGGCGTCTCGGTCTCGGTTGCCTGTTCAATAAATGCGACGGCATAGGCGGCCCGGCGCAATTTCAAAATGTCCGCGCGGAACTCCGCGTGCGTTTCCCGCAAGTTGACCTCGCGTAAAACGTGCAAGTCCGTCTTCCGGCCCCGGCTGAAGGAGAAATCCGCCTCGTAAAACAAATCCAGCTTCCCGAGAAAAGGTGACTTCGGCCTGCGTGCGCCTCTGGCGACAGTTGCAATTCTTCCGAAATTCGGCGTGAGCCAGTGGACCACCAGGCTGGTTTCGGTCAGCAGCCGGGTCCTCAAGATAATTCCAGCGGCATTCTCAATTATTTTCAATTCATCCTCATGCTCACTCTCATTTCCGCCCCCAACTTTTGATTTATGAGGACAACGATGGGAGCGGTTTTTGTTCCTGCGTCAGCGCGCCAACGCTGATGATGTATTTGAAGCCGTCCGCCACGCTCATTTCGAGCTTGATGATTTTTTCCTCGGGCAGGAGGATTAAAAACCCGCTCGTCGGAATCGGCGTCGTCGGGATAAAAACGCAAACGCATTTCTTCCCGGTTTTCATTTGCACTTCATCTTCCTGTTCGCTGGTGATAAAGCCGACGGAATAAATTCCCTCGCGCGGATACTCAACGAGCACGACGGTCTTGAACGAACTTTTTTTGCCGGACGTGAGCGCTTCGTCCACCTGCTTGATCGTGCCGTAGATTTTATTAAGCACCGGCACGCGCAACATCATTCCGTCGGCCCACGCGATCATCCGTTTGCCGAAATAATACCGCGCCAGCACGCCGATGACTGACACCATGACTACCGCCAGCAAAAGTGCCAGCAAGCTCCAATACCAGAACATGGGACCGGACTGGCCGTCCTGGTAAATAAATTTGGGGTCGAGAAAATGTGGCAGAAAAAAAAGCAGCGCGTCCGTGAAGCTGGAAACGGTTCCGAAGAACCATTTGACAATGGCCAGCGTGATGACGCCCGGCAGGACAACAGCCAGGCCGGCAAAAAAACTGGCGCGCCAGCGGGCAAAAAACGTTTTTTTCACGCGGTAATTTTAGAAGCCCCGGCGATTTTCGCGAGCGAAAACTTTCGAGAAAGGCGGCGCAGCCGGCGGTGTTCCTCGTGTTTCATTTTGCGTCGCAAATCCGCACGCGCATCCTCGTAGCCGAGCAAATGCAAAATGCCGTGGATGATGTAACGAACAACTTCCGACTGCCAGTTGGTCCCAAATGCCTTTGCCTGCAAAAGCGCCTCGTCCACGCATACAAAAATTTCGCCGCACAAGCATTTCTCTTTTTTGTTTTCCGCTTTTTGCTTTTCCGAATAGTCAAACGTGATCACGTCCGTCGGACCTTCATGCTGGAGAAACTTCGAATTCAAAGCCGCCATTTCCCTCGCGCCGACCAGATTGATTCCAAACTCCGAGTTTTCAGTTTCTAATTCCGCCAGCAGTTCTTTCGCGATTTGTTTCAGCAAACGCAAATTAACCTTCCTCGTCCGTTGCCGGTTGACGATGGCGATGCTCATTCGCGTTTCGCCTTGCTGCGATGTTCCTCGTAGGCGCTGATGATTTTTTGGACGAGCGGGTGCCGGACCACGTCACGCTTGGAAAATTCCACAATGCCGATGCCTTCGGTGTCGTTCAGCGCGCGATGAGCCTCAAGCAGCCCGGAATTTTTATGCGCCGGCAGGTCAATCTGCGTTTCGTCGCCGGTGATGACCGCCTTTGAACCGTGACCGAGCCGCGTTAAAAACATCAGCATCTGCTCAGTCGTGGAATTTTGCGCCTCGTCCAGAATGATGAATGCATTGTTCAATGTCCGTCCGCGCATGTAAGCCAGCGGCGCAATTTCAATCGTTCCGCGCTCGGTGTGTTTCTGGATTTCCTCGGCGGGCAGCATGTCGTGCAGCGCGTCATGCAGCGGACGCAAATATGGCGTGATTTTTTCGTAAAGGTCGCCCGGCAAAAATCCGAGCGCTTCGCCGGCCTCGACCGCCGGGCGCGTCAAAATGATTCTTGAAACTTTTCCTTCGCGCAGCGCGGACAGCGCCATCGCCACGGCCAGATACGTTTTTCCAGTTCCCGCCGGTCCGATGCCAAACGTCACGTCGTATTTGCGGATGGCATCGAGATATTTTTTCTGCCCGACGGTTTTAGCTGTCACGCCCGGTTTGCGCTCATGCGTTTGCACGCGGTCGCTGACGAGATCTTTCAACGTCTCCGCCCCTTCGTGCTTCACCACGTTCAACGCGTGGGCAAATTCCCGATTACGAATTTGCGAGCCGGCTTTCAATAAATTTTCCAACGAGACAAAAAGCTGTTTGGCTCGTTCGACCGCGTCCACCGCGCCCTCCAATTTAATCCAGCCTTCGCGCGCCGTGGCCTTGACGCCGAGTTCGGTCTCCAGTGACTGCAAATTGCGCGGCTCATGGTTGAAAAGCTGTTGCGCGAATCGCGCGTTCTCGAAATGAAGAGTTTCAGTTGCCATAAGTAAAATTATTTGCTGCTGTATCAAAGCGTTGTCTCATGGTTTTACTTCAACTGCGTCTTTCATTGCCAGCAGCCCGTCAAAGCGAAAATTTTTATTCAATTGCTTTCCTTCGGTGTCGCTGAAGTGATCAATTAAGTATGGCACTAATGATTCTGTGGGAACGAAAACTATACGTTTTATTTTTTCACCTTCACGCTTGGCACAAAACGCACCTTTCAATCCACTAAAATGATTCTTCACTTTTGATTCAGGCGGATCTTTTTCCTCTCTTGTGCCAAAATAAAAATTGAACTGATCTGTTATGCTGACCTTATACTCATACCGACAGCCATCGGAATCTTTGCCATCAGCTCCCTTGTCGGAAGCAATTAGTTCATGGTTGCGGTTATGAGCTAATAGAATTTCGCCAACCCCTCCTTTTGCCACAACGTCAGCAAGGCCGATTTTTCTCATCTCATCAAAAGCGGCAGTCAAGTGTTTCACTATTTCATCGTATTTGTGTGACATCTGGATTCCTTATCTGTTTTACGATCATTTTATACACCCGTATTTATCCGTGGCTAAAAAATTAAACTCATTTCCCCAGTTCCGCCCGCAGTTTCGCCGCAATTTCCTTCAACGCTTCCGGCACCACGGTTGTGTTGGCGATGACCGGCATGAAATTCGTGTCGCCGTTCCAGCGCGGCACGACGTGAACGTGCAAATGTTCCGCGATGCCCGCGCCCGCGACTTTGCCGAGATTGATCCCCACATTGAATCCGTCCGGCTTCATCACGGTGGTCAGCGCATTGATGCAACGGCGCGTGAGCTTCCACAAATCCGCGAGTTCCTCGTCCGTCAGGCCGTTCATGTCCGGCACTTCCTTGTAAGGCACGGTCAGCAAATGGCCGCCGACATACGGATACGTGTTGAGCAGCGCGAAGCACGACCGGTCGCGCGCGATGACGTAGTTCGCCTCGTCGTCGGATGATTGCGCGATGCGCGTGAACAAGCCGGCCTTCAATTCCGGTTTTGGCGACAGGATGTATTCAATCCGCCACGGCGCGTGCAATGTGTCCATGAATGCAAGTGTAGGAGTCGAGGTAACGAGACTCAAATTGAATTTACGACCGACGCGAAAATAAATGCTTCACGAATGAAATTAGACCGGAAAACTTGTAATTCGGGTCAACGTATTTCCCGATGACATAGAATGCGAAATAGTAAAACCGGCAAAAACTCCAAATCGCCAGCACCAGCAGCAAAGCCGTCTGCCATTTCGGATTGTCGAGAAAAACCAAAACTGCGGCAGTAATCCCAATCAGCAGAAATAAAATTTCTTTCAACTTAATCCAAAATGGCGAAAGGTCTTTCATTTGAACAAACTCAAAATCGCCGACGCTGCGCGATTCGCCGCGCCCGGTTCGCCGAGCGAGGAAATGATTCTCTCCAATTGCGATTTGATTTTCTGCCGCCGCGATTCATTTTGCAAAAGCTCCAGCGCCGCGCGCGAAATGTTTTCCGGCGTCGCCGCCGATTGAAGGAATTCCGGATAAACCTCCCCGCCCGCCATGAGATTCGGCATCGTCAGCGATTTCACCGTGATGACGCGCAGCGCGATGGCCACGCCGAGCAGCGATTTTTTGTAAAGCGTCACCGTCGGCACGCCGAAGAACGCGCATTCCATCGTCACCGTGCCGGTCGAAGCGATGGCGACATCCGCCTGCGCCAGCGCATCCGGCAGATTGCCGACTTGGATTTCCAGATTCCGAAAAATTTCGTTTGGGTCGAAGGCGGACTCAAGTTTTTTAATCAAATCCAATTCCATGGAAGCAGTCTTTGCCAGATTTTCATTCGGCAAAACCATTTTTGCTTTCGCCGCGGGCAATTTCTCCTGAATCAATTTCAACGCCGACAAAATGACCCACGAATGCCGTTGCAATTCACTTGTCCGGCTGCCCGGCAACAAAAGAATTGCCGGCGAAGCCGCTGACACTCCTGACTTCTGACTTCTAACTTCTGACTTTAACCTATCCACCATCGGATGCCCGACAAATTCCACGCGCAAGCTCGGCACGCGTTGCGCATACCAGTCCTTCTCGAAGGGAAAAATGCTCAACAACAAATCGTAATCGCGCGCCAGCAAATCCGCCCGTCCCGGCCGCGACGCCCAGACCTGCGGCGAAACAAATTGAATGATTTTCGGATTCCAATTCGCCGACGGATGCCGACGGACGAATTCCTTGATCGCGTGGCCGAACCGCAAATTGAACCCGCCGTAATCCACGCCGATGACGGCGTCCGGCTGGCGTTTGATGGCCAGCGCCCGCAATTGGCCGGCAAGCCGGCGCAACTGAAAATATTTCCCCAACGTCGGCAGGCCCACCATCGCGTGTTGCGTCAGGTCAAACGCCAGTTCCACACCGGCGGCGGCCATCTTCGCGCCGCCCGCCCCAAAGAATTTTGCGTCCGGCAATTGCTCGCGCAGCGCGGCAACCAGTTCCGCCGCGAGCAAATCCCCGCTCGCCTCGCCGGCGATGAGCATGAAGGTTTTGGGTTTCACAATTTCAGCTGCGGAGCGGCACAAGAAAGTAGCCCATAGCGCCAGCTATGGGAACTCGACGCCAAAACAAATTGAAGCTCCGGCAGGAGCAAAAGAATTTTTATTCCCACAAAAACCTTTCGTCATATTCGATTTCATGTTTTTTGAGGAACGCCACAAATTCTTCTTGAAATGAAATTTTGCGATGATGTTCCTCTTGGTTGGCGATGTATTTTTCAACCTCAACCATACTTGAATGACTCACGCTAAACGCGCCATAACCAATTTGCCATGCGAACAATTTTTGGTTTGGAAAAGTTTTATGAATCCACCCGGATGAATCCGCCTTTAACTCACGCATTAAATCGGACAATGAATGTTTTGCCGCAACCGAAGCCAAAATGTGAACGTGATCCGTCGGGCCATCGATGATGAGCGCCTTGCCGTCGTGCGCGCGGATGATGCCGCCAAGATATGGAAATAAACGCGATTTCAAATCCGCGTCGAGCAATGGTCGTCGGTCTTTTGTGCTAAAAATGATGTGCGTCAACAAATGGGTGAATGTGTGTGCCATGTTTCTGTCGCTCCTGCCGGAGCTTGGTGAGTTTTTGGGCGATTAAACCCATAGCTGGCGCCATGGGCTACTATCATGCGCTGCTCCGCAGCTAAATCATCGGCAATTCGGCATTTAATTTTCATTTTATCTGCTGAATCTGCCTTGTGATTTCAAACGCCAAGTCCAGCGCGCGTTTGGCGGATTCGCCGCTGACCATCGGCGTTTGTTTTTCGCGGACGCAATTGACGAAATGTTGCAGTTCGAGTTTGAGCGGTTCGTCCTTCGCAATCGGCACCGGTTCGCGCACGATGCGTTTGCCGCCAAATTCGCTGACGATGGCGGAGTCCTTGCCGATACCAAGCTTGGCGACGAGCACTTTTTTCAGCAGCGAACTTTCTTCCTCGCTGTTGCGGGCGACGCGTAAAATATAACCTTCCTGCGCGCGGTAATCGAGCGAGACGTAGCTGGGTGTGGTCGCGCCGCCGCTGAACACGCGGATTTTTCTCATGCGCTCGACGGCGACGCGGCTGGCGGTGAGGTTGGCGACGCAGCCGTTGGCAAACCGCAGCCGCGCGTTGGCAACGTCCTCGCTCTTGCTTAAAACAGGAATGCCCACGGCGTCCACGCTCGCGACGGGCGATTTCACGAACGCGAGCACAATGTCAAGGTCGTGAATCATTAAATCCAGCACGACGCCGATGTCGGTGGAGCGCGCGGGAAACGGCGAAAGGCGATGGCACTCGATGAAGCGCGGTTCGGGCGCGGCGGTCTGGAGGAATTGGAAAACTGGATTGAACCGCTCGACGTGGCCGACTTGCAGGATGCAATTGTGCTGCTGCGCGATTTGAATGAGTTCGGCGGCCTGCGCGGTGTCGTCGGTCATCGGCTTCTCGACGAGGACGTGCTTGCCTTCCGCGAGCAATTGCCTGGCGATTTCAAAATGCGTGGTGGTCGGCGTGACGATGTTGAGCGCGTCGGCGTTGGCGGCGGCTTCGGAAATGGAATTGAAGATGTTCGCGCCGTGCTTGGCGGCGATTTTTTTTGCCGCGTCGGCGCTGGCGTCGAAAATGCCGGTGAAGCAGACCTGCCCGGATTTTTCAAGTTCCGAGTAAATACGCGCATGATGTTGTCCGAGCGAGCCGACGCCGAGGACGGCAACGCGGATTTTGGAGTCTGAATTTGCCACGCGCGCAGTTTGCCATTGAAAACTGAAAACTGAAATCAGAAATGTCGCGCTGGTACGGCTCGCGAGGACGCTCGCCCCACCGAAACTTTCAACTTTGGACTTTGAACTTTGAACTTTGAGCTTCTAAAGTGTCGCCGTGCCAGTTCTCGCTTACATCCTCGTCGCGGCGGCGGCGTATCTGCTCGGCTCGATACCGACGGGTTTTCTCGTCGCGCGCGCGAAGGGCATTGACATCCGCACCGTCGGCAGCGGCAACATCGGCGCGACGAATACATTTCGCGCCGCCGGCACGGTCGCGGGAATTTTTGTGCTGCTTGCGGACGGCTTCAAAGGTTACACCGCCTGCGCATGGCTAACGGATTTTATTGCCCACGCCTTTTCCGTCGCGCCGGAGAAAATGGAATGGCTGCGAATCGTCGCGGGCGTTTGCGCCGTGCTGGGACACACCTTCACCTGCTGGTTGAAATTTAAAGGCGGCAAAGGCGTCGCCACGGGCGCGGGAGTTTTTTTCGCGCTGGCGCCGCTTTCGGCGGGCATCGCGCTGGCGGTTTGGATTTTGATGCTGGCTTTGACTCGTTATGCATCCGTCGCGTCCATCGTGGCGGCGATTGCGCTGGTTGTCTCGGTCTGGCCGACACAAAACAGTTTGCCTCTGCGGATTTTTGCCACGGCGATTGGCTTGTTTGTCATCTTCAAACATCGGAGTAACATTCGCCGGTTGTTGGACGGCACGGAAAGCCGCCTCGGGAAAAGAACACAGCCAACGGAGGCAGCGAAATGAAAATCACCGTGCTGGGCGCGGGCGCGTGGGGAACGGCGCTGGCCAAGGTGCTGCGCGAAAATGGCAACGCCGTGACGCTTTGCGACAAGGAAGTGGACGTGCTGCGCGAAATTCAAAATGGCCGGAATGAAAAATATCTGCCCGGCGTCGTGCTGCCGAAGGATTGGAAGACGGAATTGGATCCAGCCAAGGCCATCGGTGGCGCGGAATGTGTCGTCCTGGCCCTTCCGTCGCAGTCGTTCCGGGAAGCCGCGGCGCAATTGAAAAAATGCCCGGCTATTTTGGTGAGCGTGACGAAAGGAATCGAATTTGAAACCGGCGAGACGATGAGCCGGATTTTGCGCGAGCATGCCCAGGCCAACCGCGTCGCCGCGCTTTCGGGGCCGAGCTTTGCGCGCGAGGTCGCGCTGGGAATTCCAACGACGGTCGTTTGCGCCAGCGAAAGCGACGGCACGGCGCGGACGGTGCAGGGACTTTTTCACCGGCCGGAATTTCGGATTTATCGCAGCACGGACGTTTTGGGCGTGGAATACGGCGGCGCATTGAAAAACGTCATTGCCATTGCCGCCGGCGTGAGCGACGGCCTCGGCTACGGCGACAACACGAAGGCCGGCCTCGTCACGCGCGCGCTTTCGGAAATGCGCCGGCTCGGCGTGGCGTGCGGCGCGCAGGCGGAGACGTTTTCCGGCTTGAGCGGGCTCGGCGATTTGATGCTGACTTGTTTCTCGAAACAAAGCCGCAACCGCGATTTGGGCGAACGGCTCGGTCGCGGGGAAAGCATTGAAAAAATTCAGGCGTCGCATCCGAAATTGGCGGAAGGTTACCCGACGGCGCGTTCAGCCCACCGGCTCGCGCACGAGAAAAAAGTACCGACGCCGATCATTGATGAAGTCCACGCGATGCTTTACGAAGGCAAAAATCCGAAACTAGCCGTGCGCGATTTGATTTCGCGAGCGTTCAAGGCGGAGGATTAGAAACCGTGGATAAACACGGATATGATTACTGTTTGAATCCGTATCCATCGGTGTTTATCTGTGCCTAAGATAGTTTAGGCCATCGCGCCTTTAATCAGTTGCAGCAACTCCGCGTGTGACTTGACCGCTTTGAATTGCGGGAATTCGCGCTTCACATTTTCTGGCGCATGAATGAGAAAGCCGACGTTTGCCTCCAGCAGCATTGCGGTGTCGTTATAGGAATCGCCGGCGGAAATGACGGAGTAGTTCAGGGACTTCAACGCGGCGACGGCTTTTTTCTTCTGGTCAGGCACGCGCAATTGGTAATTCACGATTCGGTCGTTTTCGACGACAAGTTTGTGACAAAGCAGAGTCGGCCATTTCAGTTGGCGCAAAAGCGGTGTGGCGAATTGCTCGAACGTGTCGGACAGAATGATGACTTGAACGAGCGAGCGCAGTTCGTCCAGAAATTCCCTCGCGCCGTCGAGAGGCTTCAGCGAGCCGATGACATTTTGAATGTCTGAAAGTTTCAGATTGTGCTTGTCGAGCAGCACGAGGCGGCCGCGCATGAGTTTGTCGTAATCCGGTTCGTCGCGCGTGGTGCGGCGTAGTTCAGCGATTTTGGTTTTCTCGGCGACCGCAATCCAGATTTCCGGCGTCAGCACGCCTTCCATGTCCAAGGTGACGATTGATTGTTTCACGCGCGCGGATTTTCTCAAAATTAACTTAGTGTGTCGAGCGGTTCACGCCGGGCAACAAAAAAACCGACCGGCTGAAAAAGCCGGTCGGTTTCAAGTTCTGACGCTTTTTGGCTTAGCTAAGAGCAAGTTTGCGGCGGAAAAGCAACAGACCAATAAAGCCCACACCAAGCAGCCCGGCAGTGCTTGCTGTATCGGGAACATGCGGAGGGGTTTTGGGGCACGTGGTGTAAGAAATACTACAGCAACTCTTTGGCAATTTAAAGGAGCAATCCGGATCAATTCCGAGATCAAAAATTCCATCGGCCGCATATAAGTTCAGAGCGGCCAATTCATCGGCATTAAACGTGATGGAAAAACTTAGCGTTTCGTTCTTACTGTTGAACACCTCTGTTCCAAGAGCAACTCCTTGCCCACTATTCAGGTAAGATAAAAAATAATCTCCCGATTTGTCACCATCCGAAACGGCCTGAATGCCAGGTATGTTTAGATTAAGCAGATCAATATAAAGGTAACCCTTCGGAACCGACGTCAGTTGGATGTCGTCAAACGAAATCGTTAAGCTATTTATTTGCTGATTGGCAGGCACGCTTAAATCAATGCCAACTGTGTAAGCATCGTTGCCACTCAACGTGGTTGGGGTGGATACGGTAATGCTGGTAGCCTGTGCCAAACTTGCAATGCCAATCGTCACACCAACTAATATTAATTTTTTCATAAGTATCTACTGCTCTTTACTTTTCTCTTTTATCAATTCTGGTTAACTTTCACAATTTAATACCAGCGCTTAGGATAAAAGCATATGGCGTGCCGACCATGCACAACATTGCTTTTAAAATAATTTAAGTATTTTGTCATCAACGTATTGTCGTTAATAAAAAACATGGCTTGTTTGTCTAGTCAAAAATTTGTCAGCAATAAACGTAAGATTTACCGACAAGAAAACATTTTAGGAGGTTTTATTTATTCGCATCGTTTTGTCTTACAAAATGTTACGCATTTTCCTAGGTTTGTTAAATGTTTCGACATCTTGATTTTTGAGGCTTTTAACGTGTGAAACTTAAAGAATGCTTGGTTTTGGAGGAATGCACGCAATGAATCCGCCACCCAGAATTAACAATCCAGATTCCGTGCTTTGCTCACCCTCCGGCCAACTTAATGGTTTGTGGCTTCCGTTGGTCAAATCGGCGATATTCCGTATAACCCACTTCACGCGCAAGTTGAACGGCTTCGGCAAGATTTTCCCCAACTTCCTTCGGCGTATGGGCGTCCGAGCCAAAAGTAATTGGAACTTTTTTTTGAAATGCGATTTGGAGAATCTCGCGGCTCGGGTAAATTTCCCGGCAATCCTTCCGCAAACCGGCGGTGTTCAGTTCAATCGTGCAGCCCGATTCTTTGGCCGCATCCAAGAATTTTTCATAAAGTGGCGCGCAATTTTTATCCGGCTTGTGCCCGAACTTTTTCGGCAAGTCAGCGTGGCCGATGATTTCAAACAATCCCGATTCCGCCGCCAGCGTGAGCCGCTCAAAATAAATTTGCCAGACTTCAAACGCGTCGCGGCTTTTCCATTCCGAAAGTTTTTGCGGGTCGTCAATTGCCCACGCATCAGAAACGTAGTGCACCGAGCCGATGAAATAATCCCACGGATGCCGCGCGGCTAGTTCGCGAATCCAAACCTCGTGGCCGGGCAAAAAATCCACTTCCAACGCGAGCCGGATGGTCAGTTGTGGAAAATCCCTCTGCGCGCGACGGACGCTCTCAACGTATTTGTCCAGTTGCGAAAAATTCATCCGCCAGTTGTCGAAATTGTCCTGCCGCATCGGCGAATGATCGGAGAAGCCGATTTCAGGCAGTCCGATTTCAAGCGCGCGCCTGACATAATCCGCCGGCTCGCCGACGGCGTGGCGGCAGAGCGGCGTGTGCATATGATAATCAGCGGGCAGCGTCATGGGATTGAGTGTTAAAAGTTGAGGGTTGCGTGTCGAATAAAAAGTTTTGCGTTGTGTGAAACTTATGCGAATAGTTTTACGTCCTAATAGTTTATATGTTGAAGCCGCTTTCATCGAACCGATGGAATTACGAGATGGCGGCGCACTTGCTGAACCGCGCTGGATTTGGCGGGCCGCCGACGGACATTGAGAAACTGGCCGCGCTCGACCACGACCAGGCAATTTCTTTCCTGCTCGATTACGAAAACATTTACGACCCGACGCCGAATCCGGTTTGGGCGGATCCCGATCCGCAACGGTTGGAAAATTTGCGGGCGGCTATCGCGGCCGCAACGCCGGCGGACAAGAAATTGCTACAGCAACAGGAAAACAAACTACAGGCGGATCGGATGCTCGAATTGCGCGGCTGGTGGTTCAACCGCATGGCCAAAACGCCGCGCCCGTTTCTGGAGAAAATGGTTTTGTTCTGGCACGGCCATTTTGCGACAAGCATTGACAAGGTGCGCGGCACGCCCAACTGGTCCTATCTGATGTGGCGGCAGAATGAATTGTTCCGCCGCCTTGCCACCGACAACTGGCTGCGGATGCTGATTTATGTCGCCCAGGACCCGGCGATGTTGATTTATCTCGATCAGGCGTTGAGCCGCAAGGAGCATCCAAACGAAAATTTCGCGCGCGAGGTCATGGAACTTTTTTCACTCGGCGAAGGACATTACACCGAGCACGACGTGACCGAGGCCGCGCGCGCGCTGACCGGCTGGTCCTATGACCGGCTGAACCAGAAATTCATTGACCGCCCGGCCTTTCACGACAACGGAATCAAAACCGTTCTCGGACTCACCGGCAACCTCGACGGCTACGATTTTCTGGCGCAAATCGTCAAGCAGCCGCAGTCCGCGCTCTTCATCACGGCCAAAATCTGGAATTATTTCGCCGGACAATACCCGTCGGTCGAATTGAACAACGCGCTCGCCGCCGTCTTTCGCCAGGGCAATGATTATTTCAAGCCGTTCCTGCGCGTCATGTTCCGCAGCGAGGAATTTTATGGCGACGACATCGTCCGCAACGAGGTGAAAAGTCCGGTGGATTGGCTCGTCGGCTCCACGCGGATGCTCGAAAGCGATCTGCCGCCGCCGTTCATTTGCAACGCCATCACGACCAGCCTTGGCCAGGCTTTGTTCGAGCCGCCGAGCGTCAAGGGCTGGGACGGAGGCATTGCCTGGATCACCACCAACACTTTGCTCGCGCGCTACAACGACGCCGCCACGCTCGTTCAGGGAACGATCCAGCAACTGTCCGCCGCCGATTTTGCGCGCAAGCCCGGCGGTGCGGGCGGCCAGAAATTCGAGAAGCTGGCCCAACGCATCCACATCGGTGGTGTGGACGCGGAAAAAATTTTGACGCCCGAAGAGCGCGACGACAAGGATTCAATTGTCGCCTCGCTGCAAAACCGCCTGTTCCAGACAACGCTCGACACCAGCCAGCAAAAAGTTCTGCGCGAATTTCTCGACTCAAAAAAACAATTAAACAACGAGGACATTCTCACCACCATCCGGCTGATGATGTCCACGCCCGAATACCAAGTCACCTGAGGTGCTTATGAAAAATGAAATCACCCTTCAAACCCGCCGCCAGTTTTTGCGCACGACCGTCCTCGGCAGCGCGCTCTCCTGGACGGTTCCCGCGTTTCTCGCCAACACGTTCACCGCGCTGCACAGCGACGCCGCCGATTCCTCCACGCAAATCGTCACCGGCAAGGACGCGACCATCCTCGTCGTCCTGCAGATGGCCGGCGGCAACGACGGTCTCAACACCGTCGTCCCCTACGCGAACGATTTTTACCACAAGGCGCGCCCGCAAATCGGCCTGCCCGCCGGCAAAATTCTGAAATTGACCGACGAAATCGGCCTTCACGGCGCGCTCACCGGGTTCAAGAGCCTTTACGACTCCGGCAATCTCGCCGTCGTGCAGGGCGTCGGCTATCCGAACCCGAACCGCTCGCATTTCCGCTCGACCGAAATCTGGCAGACCGCCAGCGACTCCGACGTCATTGAAAAATACGGCTGGCTTGGTCGTTACTTTGACAACGCCTGCTCCGGCGCCGACCCGACCGTCGGCGTGACGATTGGCAACCAGTTGCCTGAGTCGTTTTTTGCACAGACGCCCAAGGGCATTTGCTTCACCAATCCGCAAAATTATCGCTTCATCGGCAACAGCGCGATGGAACAGTCTTACAAGGAACTGAACGACCTCGAAATGTCCAGCCCGCTACCCGACGACGCCAACGGTAATCCCCTGCCCCCCGGCCAAACGATGATGACCGACGAAAATTCCAATTCCGGCGCGAGCATTTCCAATTTGCCCGCCGGCATGCCGATGACCGGCGGACGCGCCGTGGATTTCATCGAACGCATCGCGCTCGACGCGCAGCAAAGCTCCGATGAAGTCCGCACCATCGCCGCGCGCGTCCAGAACCAGGCCGTCTATCCGCCGTCAGTGCTCGGAGGCGGACTCAAGCTCGTCGCCAAACTCATCGGCGGCGGATTGTCCACGCGCATTTATTACGTTTCACAGGGCGGCTACGACACGCACAGCAACCAGCTCGCGACCCAGCAGCGTTTGTTTCAAGACCTCGGCGATTCGATGAAGGCTTTTGTGGACGACCTCAAGGCGCAGGGCAACATGGGGCGCGTTCTCGTGATGACGTTCAGCGAATTCGGCCGGCGCGTCACCGAAAACGCCAACGGCGGCACCGACCACGGCGCGGCGGCGCCCCTCTTCATCGTTGGCAACAAGGTGAAAGCCGGATTGCTGGGAAGTTATCCGAGCCTCGCGCCGCAGGATTTGTTCGAAGGCGACATCAAATACAACGTGGACTTCCGCAGCGTCTATGCCGGAGTTTTGGAAAGCTGGCTCAAGACGAAAAGCGTGCCGGTTCTCGGTCGGCAATTCAAGCCGTTGCAAATCGTTTGAGCCTCGTGGCGAAAAACAAATCCGCCGGAACGATTTCCCGTCCCGGCGGTTGAAAATTTTCAAGGTGGTTACTTGGCTGCTCCGTCCGAATTGCTCTTCTTGCGGGTCAATCCGCTTTTGCGCGCGCTCTTGCGCACAGCTCACGTAACTGTACCCCATCTAAAGTCGTGACTATTGCTTTACCATAAGCACCAGATTCTTCAAAAGACTCCCCAACTAAGATTTCACACGATGAAACTCGCGTAGATTGATTGATGCTTTCATCGTGGATTGTCTTCAGGGTCGCAAGTCCCATTAATTTGCAGAAGCGCGACGGGATACTTCCGGCTTCACTCAAATTGAATTGCCGCACCGCATCGAAAACCTCCCTGTTGTCTGCCCCGCAAAACGCGTAAACATATTCGACTGAGTAGCCATTCGCAATTGCCCGGTTGTATTCCACAGAAGCGTTTTCAAGTTCCCGAATTTTTTCAACCAATGACATTGCGGGCAATCATCCGCCTTTGCGCCGGATGCGTCAATTTCAAACTTCCCTTCGTCTAGGGGATAATTCCGTTCAAGTTTGCGCAGTTCTTCCGGCGAAAGTTGAACGGAAACCGCGCCGATGTTTTCCTGCAAACGATGCGGCTTCGTCGTGCCGGGAATGGGGACAATCCACGGCTTTTGCGCCAGCAACCACGCCAGCGCGATCTGCGCGGGAGTTACCTTCTTTTGGGCGGCAAATTTTCCAATCACATCCACCAGGGCCTGGTTCGCTTTTCGATTTTCCAGATCAAAGCGGGGGACCTTGTTGCGGAAATCGGTGCTGTCGAACTTCGTTTCCGCGCTGATTGCGCCCGTGAGAAAGCCCTTGCCCAACGGGCTGAACGGAACGAAGCCGATTCCCAATTCTTCCAACGTCGGGATTATTTCCGCTTCGGGTTCCCGCCACCAGAGCGAGTATTCGCTCTGGAGCACCGTGACCGGCTGGATCTTGTGCGCGCGCCGGATCGTTTTTGCGCCCGCTTCCGACATGCCGAAATGTTTCACCTTGCCCTGCTGGATCAATTCCTTCACCGCGCCCGCCACGTCTTCAATCGGCACGTCCGGGTCAACGCGATGCTGATACAGCAAATCAATCACGTCAGTTTTGAGCCGCTTGAGCGAGCCTTCGACGGCCTGCTTGATGTGCGCCGGCCGGCTGTTCAGACCCGCCGCTCCGGGCCGATGGTCACTGCCGCTCAAATCGAACCCGAACTTGGTGGCGATGACCACTTGCTTGCGAAACGGCGCGAGCGCCTCGCCGACGAGTTCCTCGTTGGTGAACGGGCCATAAACTTCGGCGGTGTCGAAGAAAGTGACGCCCTGTTCTACGGCTGACCGAATCAGGGAGATCATCTCCTGCCTGTCCGGAAACGGAGCGTAGGAAAAACTCATGCCCATGCAGCCCAGTCCGATGGCCGAGACTTCCAGATTGCTGTTGCCGAGTGTGCGCTTTTGCATAATTGAATCCTTTCTCTTGGTTAAATATTGAAATGATTATACACCACATGGGCACGGCTGTCGCACGCGGTCTTGCCACACGCGTTGTGAAATTGCTGCGAAAGTGCAGACATCAGATCACCGTGCACACTCGCGGACGGCGCGCATTCTATGTGGGAAGGTTCGGCGATTTTCACGTCGAACATTTCCCACGCACATAACATTCGAAGGCCTCGGCGGAAGTTGCTTCCGGAGCCAGCATGAGGAAAAGATTCACCGATGCTGCACAAAAAGACAAAGTCGTTTGTGAGCGCTGGCCTTGCCACGGTGCTTGAGCAATCCGCGTCCTACGCGGTCAAACAAAAATCGTCTGCTCGCGGCTCGGGCCAACGGAGGCGATGAACAATTTGGCGTTGCTCAATTCGGCAATCGCCTTCAGATACGCCCGCGCCTTCGGCGGCAAATCTTTCCACTTGCGCGCCTTGTCCGTCGGCGTTCGCCAGCCTTCAAATTCCACATAGACCGGCTCGCACTCGGCCAGCACCTGCGCGTCGTTCGGCACGAAATCAAGTCGCGTCCCACCGTGACGATAGGCGACGCAAACTTTGATGACCGCCACCGAATCGAGGCCGTCAAGATTCGTGACGGCCAGATCGTCAATGCCGTTGACCATGGTGGCGTGGCGCGTGGCGACGGAATCGAACCAGCCGCAGCGCCGCGCGCGCCCGGTCGTCGCGCCAAATTCGCGGCCCATGCCGTGCAGCAAATCGGAAATCTCCGCGTTCTCGGTCGGCAGCGGCCCCTCACCGACGCGCGTGGTGTAGGCCTTCATCACGCCAACGACGCGGTCCATGCGATGCGGCGGCACGCCGGAGCCGGTGCAGGCGCCGCCCGCCGTCGTGTTGGACGAGGTGACGAACGGATAGGTGCCGTGGTCAATGTCGAGAAATGTCCCCTGCGCACCTTCAAACAGCATGTCCGCGTTGTTCCGCATTTGCTCGTGCAAGAGAACGACGGTGTTTTGGACGAATGGCTCCAGAAATTTTCCGGCGGAATTGTATTCGGCAAACACTTTCGCGAACGAGAGCGGCTTGGCGCCGAGCGATTTGAGCACGGCGTTGTTTTCCTTGATGCGCAGCGAAAGCTTTTTCTCCAGCCGCGCGGGGTCAACGAGATCGTTCACGCGCAAGCCGACGCGCGCGGCCTTGTCGCCGTAGGCCGGGCCGATGCCGCGCTTGGTGGTCCCGATTTTGTTTTTGCCCTTGAGGACTTCGCGTTGCGCGTCCAGCTCGCGATGATAGGGCAGGACAACGTGCGCGGTTTCGCTCAAGACGAAATTGTCCGGCGTGACCTTGACGCCGAGTTTTTTCAGCCCGTTGATTTCCTCGACGAGGCCAATCGGGTCCACGACGACGCCGTTGCCGATGACGCAGAGTTTGTTTTTGCGCAGGATTCCCGACGGCACGAGGTGGAGGACGTATTTGTCCTTGCCGATGAAGACGGTGTGGCCGGCGTTGTTGCCGCCGGCGTAACGGACAACGACCTGCGCCTGCTCGGTGAGCACGTCAATGATTTTGCCTTTGCCTTCGTCGCCCCACTGGGCGCCGACGAGAATTGTGTTTGCCATAAATAATTTGCGTCTGCGCAATAAAAATCCCCGAACCTGGATTCGGGGCAAAGCGCGTGGTCTTTGCCGGAAGAAATTAGGAAAGCGGTTCGCGCGTGTCAATTCTGGAGAGACGATTTTGAGCAGGATTGGCTGGGAGAAGAAATATGCTTGCACGGTTTTTATTTGAAGCATTAGAGTTGCGCGCATGAAGTCAGGCGGCCAGCCTAATCGGGAGGCGCAAGAAACAGCCACGAAGTCCGGTGCGCGGTTGCGCCGCGCACAACGGATGATTAAGCCATGAGCGATTTATTCATCAGTCACGTGGAGGAAGACCGCGGCATCGCGCTGGAAATTGCCCGTGGCGTTGAGTCTGCCGGTTTCACCACCTGGTATTACGAACGCGACTGCGATGGCGGTGCGTCTTACCTCGTACAGACCCGGCAAGCGGTTGTGGATTCTCAGGCCGTCCTGCTCATTGTGTCGCGCAATTCCATCGGCTCGGCGCAAGTCAGCCGGGAGGTGGTCCGCGCCCACGAAAGCAACAAACCCATAGTTCCCCTGCTGCATGAAATCAGCGACGTGGAATACAAACGCCGCCAGCCGGAATGGGAAGAAGCCATCGGCGCCGCCACGTCACTGGAAATTCCCAAGGGCCAGGTGGGAACCATTTTGCCGCGCGTGCTGCGCGGGTTGAAGAAAATGGCGATTGAGCCAAACGGTTCTCCAACGATAACTCCAAAGGCCGTCACAGAAACCGTCACTCCCACTCCTTCAGCCGCTCCCGCCAGCTTGAAGCCAGAAACCATTTCCCCGCCGGTTGAATCAAAACGACTGTCTCCGCGCATCGTCATTTGCGCAATTCTCGGTGCTTTGGGACTGATTGGATGCTTGGGAAATCTCATCAAAACCGCCTCGCCCACCGGCGACCTGGCGTTGTTTTATCAGGGATTTCCACTCGTGCAACCAATCAACCTCGCGGTAAATGCGTTCAATCTGCTGACCAACGCGCTGTTGCTGGTTGGCGCGTGGATGTGTTTTCAAGTTAATCCCGCCGGGTTCAAAATCGTGCGCGGCGTGGCGCTTGTCATACTGGCCAGCATTGCCGTTTGGATCATCGCCGTCTTGTTGACCACCACCACTGCGGCCGCGTGGGCGACTGTGCCGACGGCAAACAAGAGCGCCTTGATCATGAACATTTTTCTGTTCGCGCTTTTGGGCGCCGTGCCAACGGGACTGATTTTGTTTCTGTTCAGAAAAGGCCGTTAGCCGGTTTCAACGTTTCGTCACGCTGCACGGACAAGGTTTGAAATCAGCGGTGCGTGGATGCAGATGTTCTTCGCGCACGTGCGCGTCTGCGTATTCCGTTCCCAATTCCTGCAACAAGGGAATCAGCTTGAGATCGTCCAATTGCATCTGCTCGCCCGACGAATGGCTGCTCTTAAAAAATTTCCACCAGCGCTGTTTCGATTGAGCCTGCCGGTCGAGGAATGACTTGATTTTGGGATGCGTTGGGTCCAACGGCTGGTCGTAGCGCGCATAGGTGAACTTTTGCTCCTGCGCACTGAAAAGAGTTGGCATCTCCAACGCCCCGATTTCAAAGTCGCAAGGCGCGCCATGCACGCAGTCGCCCATGACGCGGCACAAAAAATCCTGTTCCATCGCAATCGAACCAATCAAAGCCGGCGCGATGTAGCGAATGTGATCGAGCAGGTTCACGTCGGAGGCGGCCTTGTCGGGCATCCGCGCGCGGGCGAGACCGGTTCCGACCGAAAGGACATGAAGCGATTCGCGTCCGGCCGGCCACTCAATCCGGTAACAGGGCAACGTGGCCGTGAGCACGGCAATGAGCGCCGGATTGTTGTAAGGCGTCATCCCGCCGTCCATGAACAAATGCGGTTTGTTGTCGAGCATGATGGTTTCCGGCGGGAAGAACGTCGGGGCGGCAGTGCTGGCGCGGAGCAATTGCCAGAGCGGAAAATCCAAATTGCATCCAGAATTTGGCGTCCCGTCTTTGGACTTGCGAAGATTGAATATCCCCTTTGGGTTGTTGCTGACCGGCCAGTTGCCGCCGGTCGAGCCATTGCGCATGACAATGAGCAGGAGTTTTTGCAGTTGCTCCGTACCCAATAACGCCGGAGTGACGCCATCCTTTTCAGTAAATCGCTCGCGAAAGAACTGTTCGATGGCTTTCGACTTGTATTTGGATTTGAACTGCTGGGTCCAAGGGCTCGCGGCGAACATTTCGGGGCTGTGGTCAATGTATAATTTTTCGACCTCCCTCACCGGCAATTTCCACGAGAGAAACGCGGCAATGATGGCGCCGGTGCTCGTGCCGGCGATGAGATCGAAAACGTCGGCCAGAACGAGATCGGGCTTGTTTTGCTCCTTGCGAAAAAGCTCTTCAATCTTGGCGAGAATTTGCAGCGTGAACACGCCGCGAATGCCGCCGCCGTCCAGAGCCAGAATGCGTTTCATAGTCATGTCATTTGAGTGAACAGTTGGAAACCTTGACGCAAATCACAAAACAACACTCACTGTCACTGCGGGTCACAAGAATGAAACTGGCGGAGAGAGGGGGATTCGAACCCCACAAAATTCCGCTGAAAATAACGGAAATCCGCACAGCGACACACAAAGAGACACACAAACTTCAGTCTCGTCAAGCCACGACTTGTCTCAAGTAGTCACCGCTTGGGAAAAACTTCCGGCCCCGCTCAAGGCCGCCATCATCGCCATCGTCAAGACGGTGGAATGATTCTGACCATGAATTCTTGCCTGACATGGCGAATGAACACGCCGCAAACGAATTCAACGCGCCTACAGGCCGGCCATTCGTGGAAGGCGCAGCTTGGAGATCGGCATGATGGAAAAACGTGCTGGCGAGGCTGGCAAACGCCACGACTGCGGCTTGGATGACACAGTGACGAAATGAAAACGGAGATAGAACTATGAACCCGAATCTTGAAATGCTGAAATTGCTCGACCACTTTTTCCAGGCGCTTGATGGCTTCATTGATGACTACGGCGTTTATCTTTACCTGGTGTTCGTCTGGCTCTCCCTGCTGGTGATCGCCTGGGTGTTAAGCGGCGGTCTGCGGAGGAAATTGCCACACAGAAATTCCACCACGGCCATGCCCGGTGTCATTTTTACGATGCAACCGCCGTCACAATCACCACCACCGCCAATCATCGGTATCGAGGTTGACCAGACGTGGAACGGTGACGACGAAACAACAGACTAACCATGACAACTTTTTATTCCCGGCAACGAGACCGTGCCCGGCCTGCCTGCAAAAAGGCAAACGCCGACACGTTCAATTTCGCGTCACAAATTGCGTTACCAATTTACACAGTCATGCACACGAAGCGTGTCAAAATCGATGCAACAAGTTTCGAGTCACGGTGCAGTCGCACGGTTGTGTGCTACCGCTTTTATAGGGTAGAAGCCTTACCCCTTAACCTCGTAAGGTTTTTGCGGCTCGCAAAAAACTCGCCGATGGCCGCGCGAAGTCCCGCGAGACGGCCACACGATAGCCGCAAAATATCCAGCAAGACATCCGGCGAAATATCTCGTGACAATGCCGCACAGTTTCCGGGCAACAGTCAGACAATAGCCAACGCCATGTCACCGAACTTCCGTCAAGACGACTCGCAGGACAACTTGCCTCACGCCGGACATGGCCGCGCAATGTCCGCGCCAGAAACTTGCGAGACAACTCGCAACACAGCCATGCGCAGTCCGCGCAACGGTCAAGGCAACATCTCGTAAGACGACTCGCTCAAATCTCAACGAAGACATTCAAAAATTATGAACACCCCAGGTAAATCAACGCCCGATCTCGAAGGACTGCGGAAAGCGGTTCAGGAATTCCGGCCTGATCCGCACCGTGTCCCGTTCAACGGTTTGAAACTAGTCCATGATTCCATCGCGGAATTGCGCAAGCGAAGTGTGTCCTACGCTGGGATTGCTGAATTACTCCAACAGCACGGCGTCAAGACCAGCCGGGCACGTGTGGCCGAATACGGCCGCATTGTCCTGGACGGCGGGAAATCGCGCAAGCGGCGGAAACGGGCGAGAACCGTGTCAGTAGCAAATGTTCCGGCCCCGGCTCAAAGTGCGCCCGCCGCGGACGTAAAGCCCACGTTGGCCACGACCGCGTCGGCGAGCAATGTTCCATCACCGGCCAAAGATAGTTCGCCCTTTACATCGCGCGGACCGCGTATTGCTAAAGTAGAGATGATGAGTCCAGAAGAAGCCGCAGAATTCGACGCTTTCCTGAAATCAGGAAGTGCCCCAAAGTCGTGACCATCGCTTACGCAACTCACGGCGCGTTTATCCAGTCCGGCAATTGCCAGTCATGTTCACTGGTATTTACGTTTCAATCAATGCCCGTGACACTTCCCGCGTGAAGCCTTAATCGCCTCTGTCTTTGGCGACGCGAGCATCGTCAAGGTGGAAGTCGAAGGGCAACAGGGCGAAACGACCTTGACGACGCGCAGCGAGCCATACAATGGGAAGGCGATTCACGCGGAATCGAGAAATTGAAAGACGCAGCATTAGCAACATGGTTGGCAAACGCGCGAAGCAACAAAGTTCGCAATGCGGTTAGCACAAGCGAAGCATTTTGCAAGATGTCTTGTCAGACGTTGTGCATTTCATCTTGCGGGACTCCGCGTAATCGTTGGCAAGCCGTAGAAATCGTGTGGAAACACGGGGTCACGCGTGCCTTGCCTAAAACAGCAAATTGCTTTCTTCGAGTCGCTCATTTCTTTTTCGTCCTGGGTGCGATCTAGCCGCATGATTTCAGCGCATGAATGTCTGCGTTGAAATGCGTTTAGCAGTGTTGAACGAATGCGTTGAATAACGTTGAATCCGTCAGCACAATTCAACGCATTTCAACTCCGGCTTTTGCCCCTGCGATTTTCCGTAGCCATTGCTACGGGGATGGTGTCTCCGAATTTTTGCAAACGGATGCTGGCAAGACGAACGCGAGAAATTCGTAGCAAATGGATGTTCGGGAATGTTCCCGGTCAAGACTTTTGGACGTAACGGAATGCAACGTGGGGCGTCCACACTGTCCAACTTGCAGCAAATCGGTCCCAAAGGTCGCGCTTCATATTTCCACCTCCTTGCTCATGGGAACGCAATTGTTCTTTGTCCCGGCGAGATGCGTGACGGTGCGCCAATACGCATCTTCTTCGTCCTGATTGCGCAGCCAACGCCGTGACGCTTCCGTTTTCAGGCTGAAACTCTGCATGTCCTCGGCCATTTGCTCAAAATGTCGTGACGCTTCCTTCAACAAAAACTGGCCCATCTCATCGTCGGCAATTAAATGCAACCACAGTTCCAAATGCCGCAAGCACACGCCTTGCGATGCAGCGTAGGCCGCACGGCCCTTCGGTCGTTCAATATATTCCCCCAGCCGCCCCAAATAATCGCGCTCCGTCTCGCGCAGCAAACGGCAAACACGACACTCTACCGTATCACGAATCAATTTCACTTTGTCGCGCCCGTTGCGTGGCGACTTTGCGCGTGCCACAAGAATTTTTGAAACGTGCTCTGCCAATTTAGTAAAACCAATGGACGCACCGACCGGCGAGGAAACCGCTTCAAGCTGCCATAAATGCAGAGGACAGAAACCCAGCGTCTTGGCAAAGGTCTTTTGTGCGGTTTCGTCATATACGAGGTCGTATTGAAATTGGGTGAAAAAATGAAATGCCACTTTGCTCAAATGAACGCACGCAGGACAACTGCGCGTTTTGAAATCATTGGTTGGGTCGGGTTTGGGCGGTTCGGTAGCAGGCAGTTTCGCCAAGGACAAGGGCGTTGAAGAAATCGGCGTTGCAGCAGATTCATCCGTCGCAACCTGCGCGGGCGAAGTAACCGGAGAAATTTTCTCTCGCAATGCCAGGAGGCGTCGGCGGATTTCGACCAACGCTGCTTCGGTGGGTTCCCGCCCGCACAATTCCAGCGCGCGTTCAATGACCGCGTTGAGAAACACAGCCGCTTTTTCGCTCGAAAGAAAGCGCGCCAATGCACCTTCAAACTCGTTTAATCCGCTTTCCAATCCGCCCATCCAGTCATCAAGCTGTTTTGCTGCCAGCCCGCGCCGTGATGAAATGGGGAAAAATCTCACATTGTCCGCGCCTGTTTGCCGGTGAATCGTGTCACGGACAAAATCCAAAACCTCCTGCCGCTCCTTTGCGCCCAGCAAGTCCATTTTGTTCACTACAAAGAAAATTTTGTGAACATGCTGACGGATGTTTTCCAAGAATTCCAGTTCGATGCTGGTGAACGGCGACTCGCCGCTCGTGACGAATAACGCCGCATCGCACTCCGGCAAAAATTTCAGTGTCGTTGCCGTATTCGCTTCGATGGCCGAGCCGATACCGGGCGTGTCCACAAATTCGAGTCCGCGCCGCAAGAACGGCAGCGGGACTTCAATCGTGGCCGTCTTGACCCGCTTACAATTGCCGGGATTGCCCTTTTCCGTGACGAATTCCGTCAGCCGCTCGACCGGCTCTTCCTGGGAAAACGGCAGACTCACATCCGAGCGGCGGATGAGCAGCCGTTCCTTCGGGCCGTAACGCACAATCGTGATAGCGGAAGTCAACGGCAGCACGCCCACCGGCAGCAATTCGCGTCCGATGATAGCATTCATCAGTGAACTTTTGCCGCGCTTGAATTGTCCGACCACGGCCAGCGTGAAACGGTCTTCGGCCAGTTTCGCCATCAATTCCTCGCCCTGCTTTAACCGTGTTTCATCGCCACCCTGTTTGAGGGCTTCGCACAAGACGCGCAGCTGCGCGGCGAGCGCGAGTTTGGTTTTTGTGTAAACACGCAGCGGCTCCGGGTCGGATGGCGCAGATTCGCGCAAAATTGTTTTGCTTGGTTCTCTGCTCATAAATCAAGCCACGCTGTTTCGTGCCGCCCTTCCATTTCCGTTTCTGCCATCGCCTGTCGGATCAACTTCATCAGGTCGGCATAGCTTTCAACGGCTTTGAATCGCGGGAATTGCCGCTTCACGGCGTCAGGTGCGCGGAAAAGGAAACCGACGTGCGCTTCGTTCAACATGGCCGTGTCATTGAACGAATCACCGGCGGCGATGACGTAGTAATTGAGCCGTATCAGGGCGGAGACTGCCTCCCGCTTTTGCTCCCGCAGGCGCAAGTTACAATCCACGATGCGGTCGTTGGCGATTTCGAGCCGATGACACAGCAACGTTGGCCAGCCAAGTTGTCGGAGTAAGGGAGAGGCAAACTGCTCGAACGTGTCGGACAGGATGATGACCTGCACCAGTGAATGCAATTCGTCGAGAAAGTCTTTCGCGCCATCCAGCGGGTGTAGCGTGCCGATGACCTGTTGAATGTCGGACAACTTCAAACTGTGCTTCTTCAAAATGGCCAAGCGACCTTGCATGAGTTTGTCGAAATCCGGCTCGTCTCGCGTCGTGCGGCGTAATTCGGGAATGCCGGTCTTTTCGGCGACCGCAATCCAGATTTCGGGAACAAGGACCCCTTCTAAGTCCAAAGTGATGATTGATTGTTTCATTGATTGGCTAATCTTATTGAGGGATCGCCGCCGTCACACGCGCAGCGAATGCCGGTGTAATGAATGTTCACGATGGCCGCGTCGTTGCCGCGCCGATGTGCGCAGCGGAAACGAATTTTCTGCCAGCCCGCGCAGATGCCGCCGCGCACCACGCGCACCGTGCCGTTTGGCGGGGACCGCAAATCGCCGGTGGCATAACGGCGATAAACGTCCCATTCATACGTGTCAGCACACCATTCATCCACGTTGCCGGCCATTTGAAAAATGCCGAACGGCGAGCGGCCTTGCGGATAAGCGTCCACTGGTGATGTCGTTGCGCCGCCGCGAGCAGAGCCGTGCCAGCGCAAAAAATCGTCATGCCACTCGTTGCCCCATGGAAAAGTTCTGCCGTCCGCTCCTCGCGCAGCTTTTTCCCATTCCAGTTCCGTCGGCAAGCGCAATCCGGCCCAGCGGCAGTAGGCGTCCGCGCCGAACCACGAGATGTGAACGACCGGATGTTTTTCAAAGCCGGACGCGATACAGTAATATTCGTTTTCCTTCACAGGTGGAAGAATCTTTTCTGGCGCGGGAATCCAAAGTTTGAATTGTTCAGCAGATGGGCATGTCGCATTCAGAAATGTTACGAATTGCTGGTTGGTCACGGCACACTCGCTTAAATAAAAATCCGGCAGAAATGCGCGGAATTGTGGCAGTTCATCGCCCTGGCTGAATTCATGTCCGTAAATGTCCATGAGCCGCGCTGCTTCGATTTGTTGCGGTGTGGAACCCATGATGAACTCACCTCCTGGAATCAGTCGCATCACCGAACCGTCCAAGGGATTTATGATTTGCGATTTACAATTTACGATTGTGTTGGCTTGCTCCGCTTGGCGCGTCAAACGCAAATCATCAATCATAAATCGTAAATCACCCTTGCAATCGGTTCTGGAGTTGCTCCAATCCATCAATCGCCTGTCTTAGTTCGGGCGCTTTGGAGGCACTTTGGTTTAGTGTGTGTTCAAGCGCAGCTAGTTCATCCAACGCCTGCTGCTCGGTCTGCTGTGTCAGTTCAACGACGCCTTTGGCGACGCGGTCGTGCCAATTGGAAGCCAGGCGCGAAAGGTTTTTCTCGGTTTCCCAATACGACTTCCTCCGCAGCGACCGCTCAATGACCGAGCGGAACAAGCTCATGGGAATGAGCGGGCTGATGATGCTGAATGCGGCGTCCACGTAGCCGATGTCAATTGGCGGTGCAGCAGGTTCAGGCACTTCAAGGACAATATCATGCGGTGCGAGCGTGACGCCAAGTGCGGCTTGCACATGACCAGCGAGCCGATGTTGAAGCGCTTGAAGCGTCCTCATCAGGTGTTGCTCCACGCGCTTGAGCGGTTCGAGGAATGTCGCTTTTTCCGCGCTCGAAATCTCGGTAAGTTCGCGGTTCAGAATGTCCTGGAGCCATTCGCGCCAGGTTCGCAGTAGGGGCGGCAGTCGCGACGGCCATTTGCAAAAGAGATTGCTCAATTCCGCCGCCACCTGCCGTTGCAACGCCCGCTGGCGCGGCTCCAATTTTTCCAGCGACTGATCCAGTGCTTCTGCCGACCACTTGCTCGAGAGCACCTGAAGTTCTTCACGGAACAAATCAAACTGACGACGCTCATCAGCCAATTTTTCGCGCAATGCATCGCGCGAGGATTCCGCCTGCGTCGCGGCGGCCAGTGCGATGCGTAGATAATCGAGCGTTCGCCCCATGAGTGAAAGCAGCTTATGCCGTCCGATCTGGTCGGTGGCTTCACCACGGTTGCGGATGAGCGGCGACAAAAGATTTTGTTCGAGTTCGGTTTTTAATGCTGTCTGCTCCGGTCGGATCGAGTACAAAAAAACCGGCCATTCAGTTTCCCATTTTTCGCGGAGCTGTTTCCGCACGAACGCCAGCACTTCGGCGCGCTGCGGTTCGGTCAGCAAATCCGCTTTCGTCAGCAGCAAAATAATTTTCGGCGTGTGCCGGCGCAGTTCTTCCAGCAACTCCAGGTCGCGTTCCGACAATGGCGCGTCGCAACTGACGGCGACGAGCGCTGCGCCGACGTTGGGCAACCATTGGAAAGTGGTTTCGGTGTTGTGCGTGAACGCGCTGCCGAGTCCCGGCGTGTCCACAAATTCCAGCGGTTTCAGCGCCAGGAGCGCGGGCAGTTCCACCTCGACGGAGGCAACTTTCTTTTGGTTGTTGGGATTTTCGTTCTCGCCGACGTAGAGGCCGATTTCATCGGGGGGAATGGACTTTGCGCTGTGGTTCAGGAAATGCACTTCAACTTTCTCCCTCGGGCCATAGCGTAATCGCGTGATGGCCGCTGTGAGTGGCACAACGCCAATGGGGAGGATATTCCGCCCGGTCAAGTGGTTGAGAAACGAACTCTTGCCCGCCTTGAACCGCCCGAACACGGCCACGTCAATGCCGTGGCTGCCGTTGAATTGCTTCCGGCACGCGGCGATTTGCGGCTGGAGACTAGCCAGCTTCAACTCGTCCGCCAGGCCAGACACGCGCTCAAGAATGCCGTTGACGTGAACCATGTTTCTAAATGTGTTTGTTGTCGCTTTCGTCTTTCACCGTATAGCCAGATTCCTGCCGGTTGAGATTGACGCGATGTTTCTTTGCGTAGGCTTCAAAGATTTCTTCTGCGTTCAAACCCAACACCTGCGCGGCGGAAATTACAAAATGAAACAAGTCCACGACTTCAACGCGCGCGTTCTGCCGGTCAAACGTCTGATACTTTGCCCACCATTTCCACGGCACGCAGTCGGTCAACTCCGCGACTTCCTGGTTTATCGCGCGGCAGTAGTTTAACAGCCATTGCTGGCGTTCCGTTTCCGTCATCCGGTCGGTGTGGACGCCGATGCGTTCGTTCAATTCCTTTTGCAGACGAAACAATTCTTCGAGTTTGTCGGGTTTATTCATTTGTCGGTCATGTTTTCGGTTGTTGATGATGTTCGGCGGGCAAATTGCCGCCGGTTCGCAGCACTTCGCACAAAGCGTGTTCGATACGCGGTTCCAGGCCCAATCCCACATACGCACGGACGGTTTCCTCAACATGGTAAGCCGCGCGGCGCAGCGTCACTTCGCCGTCTTCCCAAACCGCGTAAGCCGCGCGCGTGTCGCCGTCTTTCGGTTGGCCAACGCTGCCGGGATTCACCAGCAAGGCATTAAGGAACCGCGTTTTCATCGGCAGATGCGTGTGACCGAGGAAAAGCATGTTTGGCAAACCGGCGGCGACAACTTCCGATTCCCAAAGTGCTGCCGATGCTGTTTCAGGCAGATAGCCGCAGAGCGGGTCTTTCGGACGGGCATGGCAAGCGACGCATTTTGCGCCTTGCGACTGGAAATGATACAGCGGTTTCAGTCCGGCGAGAAATCGTTTCAATTCCGGCGTGAGCAGCCGTGAGGTAAACATCTGCGTTGCCGCCGCCAGCGCGGTGTAAGCCGGTGAGCAATGCGGATCGGCGTTCAGGCCCAGCGCATAGTCGTGATTGCCTTGAAGAAAAATCCCTGACGCAAAGGCGTCTCCGGCCCAAGTGACGCATTCCACCGGCATAGGACCATAATTAACCAAGTCGCCCAGGCAGAGGATTTGATCGAAATTGGGTTCGGCGGAGAGGACGGCGCGAAGCGCAGGCCAATTGCCGTGAATGTCCGAGATGATGAGCATTTTCATAACTCACTACCAATTTATGCTTGTTTTGATAGGAATTATCAGCCGAAGGGCGCTTTCCCGAAAGCGGGAGGCAAATTCCATTGCCTGATTTAAGTTAAACTTTTCTGCCTTAAAGTCAACCGGGCTTCTCCGACGGTTTTCTATCCGGGGGCAAATCCACATCCTCTCCTTTGGCCAGATAATTGCCAAGACGGTCAAGCGGTTCACGCAATTCCGTTGAAATTTTGTCAAAAACTTTTTTCTCCTCGTTAGAAAGTTCTCCGTAACCCTCCATGTATTTCGATTCGATTTCGAGAATAGCAAGGCTGGCGAAAGCCAGGTGATTGTGTGCCGCCCAAAGCGAGCCGGAGACCTGCCGATTCAATGGAATTTTCAATTCGTCGAGAATACGCCGCATCTTTTCCCGCGCTCGAAGAATATGCTCATGTGCCACCTTGCGTTGAATTGGTGTGGAGTCCTGCAAATATTCCTGAAACGGCGAGGGTGAACCGGAGGACATCAGAATGCGGTCTGCTTCGGAAAGCAAATTTTCCACGTATTGAAAAGTGGTCAGCAAATGCCGTTGATGGTTTTCATTCATTCAAAATTGTGCTTGTTTGTTTGCGGGCGTTGGAAAGATTTCGTGGATGCGCCGGTCTAAATCAAGCAGCCGCAGGCTGTGAGGATTGTTAAAGTCGTAACGGCCGTGCGCAATTTTGGTCAGCAATTCGCACATTGTTTTCGGATTGCCTTCCGCGTGCCGGTGCAGCCAGTCAACGATGCCCAAAGTTTTTTCAGGAACAGTTCCTTCGTTAACAGCAGCGGCAACCAATCTTTGGCTTTCCTTTGGATGAAACGGTTGCAATTCGATATGATGGAAACGCACCAATAAAGGCCAAATGCGCCCGATGTCCCACGGGTGTTCTGACCGAGCACACACCCACACCGGCACACGCAAACAGACGTTTTCAATGAATGTGCTGAGTTTTGGTGTTGTCCAGGTTGCCCCGTCAAAAACCACTGTCACGTCTTTTCTCTCCTTAAGCAATTTCAGTATCCGATTTTTGCGTTTAACGACAAGCAAATCTTCCGAATCCAAACCAAGTTCGTGTTCCAACGATGCGCAAATCTCGCTCAGGTGTTCCGAATGCGGGCAAACCCACAAACCGAGCGGTTTGCGGACTTGCTCGATGAGCGCAGATTTACCTATGCCTTCCGGGCCAAGAATTAATACGTTACTGCGCTCTTGATGAAATTGGCGCAGCCACGCCATTTGTTTTTCACGACCGATAAATGGAAATTGGATTTTCATGAAGCCAAAACCTTGTCACCATTTTCAAAAATCTCCCCGTATAGGTCCGCGCCAAAGCTGGTTTCCAGCGGCTCGCCGGTCAGCAATTTGTAAGTTCTTTGTCCATTGGCCTGCCTTTCGGCGCGCAAGAAAGTTGCGTTATTCATTTTGTTTTCCCAAAGGCCGTGGGCAAATTCGTAGAGATGGGTCACAAAGAAGATTTTCACTCGCGTTTCCAGCAAGGCGCGAATGATTTGCGTGGCAATCTCGGAACCTTCTCTTTCATTTGTCGCGGCGAATGACTCGTTAAATAACAGCAGCGAATTGGGTGTCAGCGCATCAACGGTGCTGTTCATCCGGTCGAGCTCTTCGTCAAACTTCCCGCTTTTCATGCTGGCATCCTCTTCCCGCTTGTAGTGCGTGAAAATACTGCGGCAAATGTCGGCGCTGAAAGACTTGGCTGCTACGAACATGCCGCATTGCATCATCAATTGCGCCAAGCCGATGCCGCGCAAAAAAGTTGATTTGCCTCCCTGATTCGCTCCGGTGATAATGACGAGGTTCTTTCCATCAGCGTTCAGGTCATTGCCGACGACGCTGCTTTCCATGCTGAGAACAAGACTAGCATCACACAAGCCAACGCAGGAAAGTTTGCGAGCGCCGGGCGATGCCGGAACCGGGAAGCAAACCGGCACTCCCTTCCGGCCAAGCTGCCGGTGCAAATTCAGGCAACCGACATAGAAGGCCAGTTCTGTTCGCAGCCTGGCAAAGAA
>DATJRH010000029.1:0-6260 GCA_035504945.1 Candidatus Aquilonibacter sp.
ACGACGCCGGGCTGCGAAGCTGGCTCGCATAAAGGGAGCTCAACGCGGGACACAGATAGCTGAAAAACTTTGAAGGCATCAATTTTTATTGTTTGCGGATTTTTTCAGAATTCCATTTTTGACATATTGTGGAAAATCCCACAACGCTTCAAGCGGTGAGTGAAACTCACGGAAGAAACGCCAGGCCAGCCGCGCATTGCGGAAATTTCCTCGACGCGCCTGCTGAAAAGCCAGACGCCAGAGCGGTTTCGTCAACGATCTGGCTTCAACCAGCGGGTCAATCCCAATTTCCTGCCATGTTGTCTGATATTCCATCAACGCGTCCGCTCGCAAACGATTTCCTTCATACGTCCATCCAAAAGTTTTTGCGGTCTTACGTGCTATGCTTTGAGGATGTATCCTGTAAGAAGCTGTCGGCTGACCGTCATAAATTAAAGGGCCATCCAGAATCGCGGTTTTCAAGTAGATTGCCCAGTCTGGCATCAGCGGATAACGTGATTCGAAACTTATGTTGTGCCTTCGCAGAACCGCAATGCGAAAAACAACGGTCGTAATGTTCACAAAATCCACCTTTAGAAAGCGCGGCAAAGTTTCCTTCCGATTTTCAATTGGCGCGCATTCGAAATTGCCGCCCGGACATTTATTTCCATCCGAATCAATGAAGCGCACTGCGCCATGCACAAAGGAAGCATCCGGTTGTTGTTCCAATAGATTGATTTTCCGTTCCAGATGATTCGGCGCCAGCATATCATCCGCACCGAGAATGCAGGCGTAATCGCCGCGGGCATTCTGAAGTAGAAAATCCCAATTCGGTGTCATGCCGACGTTGGTTGAGTGCCGATGAACACGGATGCGTGGGTCACGATAGGATTCAATGATTTCGCGCGTGCGGTCGGTCGAAGCATTGTCGCCCACAAACAATTCCCAGTCACCGAACGTCTGGTTCAAAACACTTTCAATGGCGGGCTTGAGGTAAGCCTCGCCGTTAAAAACCGGAAGCAACACTGAAACGATGGGTTTCATCATGGAATTTCCGGCACATATCGCATCACTTCTTTGGCGCGATAAGGCAGCGCGCCAATTTTTAATTTTCCCTTCGCGTTCCAGTGCCGCCACCAGAACTCGGCGAATGAGCGCAGCGTTTGCGGTTTGCCGGTGCCCACATTTTCAATCTTCGGTTCGCCTGCGCGCAAATCGCTTCGCGCCAGCGCGGCAGCAAATTTTTCCGCCACCGTTTCCGCCGGGACGAAATCGCGGACTTGTTCGCCCGCCGTCATCGGAAAATCCTCGCCGGCGAGCGCGGCCTTCCGCAACGACGGCCAGAACCGCGATGCCAATTCGCCTTCGCCAAAGACCTGAAAAATCCGCAAAATAAGCATTTCTATTTTTTTCTCCCGCGCGAAGCCCGCAAAAGCAATTGAGGCGGCGGCTTTTGAAATTGGATAGGATTGCGTTGGCTCCAGCGGCGCGCTGGAAGGAATGAAATCGTATCGTTCACCAGACTTCCCATATTCAAAGCTTGATCCGGCGGCGATGAAACGGCGCACGCCCGCCGCGATTGCGTTTTCAAACAGCACGGAGGGTTCCCAAACATTCCAGCGCAGGCATTCGCTTAATTTGTCGTAAGGAACGTTCGCGGAGTGCGCCGCCAGGTGAATCAGCGTCCCGCAACCGCGCAAATCCTTCACCGTGACTTCCGGCATGGTCTTGACCAGCCATTGCGGCTGCGCTTTGAGCGGAATTCGAGGCGAACTGCCGGGGCGTTTGAGAGCAATAACTCCATGCGCATCGCCTGACAGCCGGTTCAAAAAATGCGAGCCGATGAATCCCGTGCCGCCTGTCACAAAAATTTTCATCAGAATGGGGAACGAAAATCAGCCAGTGCTGGAAAGGAATTGTCGCGGTCGGATAAGATTGGTTTTTTAACTGGCCATTGGAATCCAAAGCTGTCCCAGCGGATGCCGGCGTCATGCGACAGCGCATGAACCGTGGAGGTTTTGTAAATCATAACCGTTTCATCTTCAAGCGAAAGAAAACCATGCGCAAAACCCTTCGGGATGAAAAAAAGCAAATGATTTTGCGCTGTCAATTCAACGGCGGCGGATCGGCCAAACGCCGGCGAATTTTTGCGGATGTCCAGGATTACGTCCAGAACCGCGCCACGGATGCAATACACCAGCTTGTCATGGTCATGCGGCGGCAATTGGAAATGCATGCCACGCAAGACATCCCGATTTGAAGTTGAATAAAATTCTTCCTGTGGATGAAAGTTTATTTTTAGCGTTGAAAAAGCCGGCTTTTGAAAAGTTTTCACGAAATTGCCGCGCTTGTCCTCGAAAACGTTCGGCTCAAGAACAAGCGCTGCTGGCAACGGTTCGGATTTTATTTTCATCGGGAAATTATTTCGAACTGACAAACCGCGTGATGGTTTCAATCATGTAATCCATCATCGCCCCGGTCAACCCGGGGTAGACGCCGACGAAAATGGACCCGTTCATGATGCGGTCGGCGCCGCTCATGTCGCCGATGACGCGAAAGGCATTCGGATTATCCTTGCGCAATTGAACAAATGCCGGCTGGCGGACCAGATTGCCGCCGAAGAGCATCCGGTTGCCGATTTTCTTCGCATCCAGCGCACGTGCAAATTCCGTCCGGGTGAACGGCGCCGATGGCTTGACCAGCATCATAAATCCAAACCACGAACAGCTGGTGCGATGGCTGGAATTGTCCCACGCAAATCCGTTTTTCGACCAGCTTTGCGCGTGCGTCGGCAGCATGAAATCAAAAAACTCGCCGAACGGCTCCAGACCACGGCGCAAATGTTCCCAATTTTTTTTGCGCGCCTCGACAAAGGACGGAAGTTTCTTGAGCTGCTGCCGCCCGATGGCGGCCTGCGTGTCGAGCGGCTTCAAATTGTAGCCGAGGTGCGAGTAAATGTATTTGTGATCGTAGCCTTCGGGCAATTCGCCGAGCTGCCAGCCAAAGCGTTTGTTGCACGTATTGTCCTTGCCGCTGGCGCACCAGCAGTCGCGACCCCAGTCGCGAAAACTTTCCACGAGCACCTTGAACTTCATGTCGCGGACGACGTTTACGGCGCCGCCTTCGCCCATGGTGATGTGGTGCGGCGGATAAAACGATTGCGTGGACAAATCGCCGAACGTGCCGGTGAGTCGGTCGTCGTAAGTCGAGCCGAGCGCATCGCAATTGTCCTCGATCAGCCAGAGGCCGTGCTGCCGGCAAAATTCCGCGACGGCGGAAAGGTCGAAGGGGTTTCCCAGCGCGTGCGCCATCATCACGGCTTTCGTCCTGCCGGGAACAAACGCTTCGGCAAGCTGCTCCACGCGTGCGTTGAGCTTGACCGGATCGTTGTCAATAAAGACCGGCACGCAGCCATTTTGGAGAATCGGCGCGACGGTGGTCGGAAATCCGGCGGCGACGGTGATGATTTCATCGCCGGGACGCAGCCGCCGTTCGCCGAGCTTCAGACTGGTCAGCGCGGAAACGGCGAGGAGGTTGGCCGAGGAACCGGAATTGACGAGGATGGATTTTTTGATTTTGAGAAAGGCCGCGAGTTCATTTTCCAGCGCCTCGCCTTCCGGCCCGAGGGTGAGCCAGAAATCGAGCGTGGCATTCACCGCGGCTTCGACTTCGTCTTCCGTGAAAACGCGGCCCGCATAAGGCACAACGGTTTTGCCGGGTTCAAATGCCAGACCTTCTTCGCCGCCGGGACGGTTGGCGCCGTGCGCGAGCCGGGCATATTCGCGTGCCAGTCGCAATATTTCGGCTTTGATTTCGGCGGACGTCGGCATTTCAGGATTTTGCCCACGGCAATTTTTCCCGGCGGGCGTCGTCGCCGTAATTGGAAATTTCCCCGAGCAAAAGCTGCCGCGCGAGCGCCGGCGATTTGGCACCGCGATACCATTGCACCGTTTGCGCGATGGTTTTGGAAAAATTCCAGACCGGTTTCCAGCCCAGCAGCCGGACGGCCCTGGCGATGTCGAGCTGGAGCAACCCGGCTTCATGCACGGCGCGCGGGTTCGATTGGTCCACCCACCGGCCCGGCCAATGTTTCAGAATTTCTTCGACCAACTGGCGGACGGAGCGGTTGGAGTTTTTCTGCGGGCCGAAATTGAAAGCGGAACAAAATGTTTCGTCACTGCTTTTCAGCGTGGAAAGTTTTGCGCCGAGCCAGAGATAACCGCTCAACGGTTCCAAAACGTGCTGCCAGGGGCGCGTGGCCCGCGGATTGCGCACCGCGATGGGCTTGCCGCCTTTCAGCGCGCGGATGCAATCCGGCACGATGCGGTCGGCGGCCCAGTCGCCGCCGCCAACGACATTGCCCGCCCGGACGCTGGCGATTTTCACCGGATGATTTTGAAAGAAAGAGCGCCGCCACGAAGCGATGGCGATTTCCGCCGTAGCCTTGCTCGCGCTGTAAGGGTCGTGGCCGCCGAGGCAATCTGTTTCACGATAACCGCGCCGCCATTCGCGGTTTTCATAGCATTTGTCGGTGGTGATGAAAATGGCGGCGCAGGGATTTTTCAATCCACGCAGCGCTTCCAACGCGTTCACCGTGCCCGTCAAGTTGGTTTCAAATGTTTCCACCGGCCGCGCGTAGGAATCACGGACGAGCGGCTGCGCGGCGAGGTGAAAAACAAAATCCGGTTTTGATTTTTGCAGCGCGCGTTTCAGTTTCGGCAAGTCGCGGACGTCGCCGATGACATGACGCAGCCGATCTTTCAAACCGAGTTGCTCGAACAAGGCGGGCCGGGTTTCCGGCGGCAGGCTGTAACCGGTGATTTCCGCGCCGAGTTGCAACAGCCATTCGCAGAGCCACGAACCTTTGAAGCCGGTGTGGCCGGTGATAAAAATTCTTTTTCCGGCGTAGGCGTTGTCAAAAAATGGACGCGGCTTTTTCACCAGATTTTCCACGGCGCCTTGCCCTCGAACCACAACTTGTTCAGCAGTTCAAATTCGCGGTAGGTGTCCATGGGCTGCCAGAAGCCGTCGTGTTGAAACGCCTTGAGTTCCTTTTTTTGCGCCAGTTTTTCCAGCGGCTGGCGTTCCCAGATTAAATCGTCGCCGGCCGGCTGCAAAAATTTTTCCAGTCCGTCGCGCTTCAAAAGGAAAAATCCGCCATTGATGCGGCCGGCGGCATTGCCGGGTTTCTCGTGGAAGTCGCTGACATCCTCCAGCTCACCGATGATCATTTCGCCGAAGCGCGACGGCGCATGCACGGCGGCGACGGTCGCCTGCCGCCCGTGCTTTTTGTGAAACGCCAGCTCCGCCGCCACATCAATGTCCGCCACGCCGTCGCCGTAGGTCAGCGCGAAATTTTCCGACTGGATGTAAGGCAGCGCCCGCTGGACGCGCGCACCGGTCATGGTCGCCGCGCCGGTCTCGACGAAGGTGATACGCCAGCCCTCCTCGGTGTGCGCGTTGTGGAATTTCATTTTCTTGGTCGAGCCGAGCGTGAGCGTGAAGTCGTTGTTCAGCGTCTCGTAATTCAGGAAATAATCTTTGATCATGGCGCCCTTGTAGCCGAGGCAGAGGACGAATTCTTTGAAGCCGTGCGCGGCGTAAATTTTCATGATATGCCAGAGGATTGGCCGGCCGCCGATTTCAACCATCGGCTTGGGACGATATTCCGTTTCTTCCCGCAGCCGCGTTCCCAGACCGCCGCATAAAATCATCGCTTGCATAAAAATTCAAAGGCGCGGATGGCATCATAAAAGGAAAGTTCTCACACTGGCAAGGCGGAATGCCGGGCGCAAAATGACTTGAGTTCCCGCCGTGTCCCGTTTCTACTCGCTGCTCTGAAATTCAGAGATATGCACTGCGTCATCGGTTCCGGCCCGGCGGGCGTCGCCTGCGCCAAAGCGCTGCTCGCGCGCGGCGCGGACGTCCATATGCTCGACGCCGGAATCGAATTGGAACCCGGCCGCGCGGAAATCGTCCGCCGGTTTGCCGCCGCCCAACCCGCCGCGTGGGACCCGGTGCAGGCGGCCGGATTGAAAAGCGGCCTGGACGCCGACACGACGGGCATTCCACTGAAGCTGGTTTTCGGCTCGGATTTCCCCTACCGCGAAACGGAGGAAAAAATTCCGTGGCGCGGAAACGGCGTGCGCCGGACAGGCAAAATCCACCTGGCCGCGCTTCGCATCAAAATCACAGGCCACCACGCGGGTGGCGTGGGCATAATAATTTTTGTAGGGTTGCAGTCCGCACCCGACATCAATCAACTCGCCCTTCAATCGCGG
>DATJRH010000030.1:0-107464 GCA_035504945.1 Candidatus Aquilonibacter sp.
ATTATTCCGAGCCATCTCATATAAATTCAGTCCATCCTTTTGTTGGACGGCATCAAAGACTGGGTTAAAATAGTTGCGATGTTTGCTCAAAGGCCCATATAGGGAACTCCCAGCGTCTCCCAACGGGTCTCTATTTGGCCACCTTTGTAAATTGGGATCATAAAAACGGTAGAGGTAGTAATAAAGTCCCGCATTGTCGTTCCACTCCTTGCTCGAAAACCGATAGACATTGACCTCAGCCAGCGTTCCGCTCATCGAAAGCGTGTTCCCAAACGGGTCATAAAGATATTTCGCCACAATCGCCTGGCTCGGATTGAGCATCATCGTAATGTTCCCGCTTCCATCGGCATGATAGTAGGCATGTGCCGATGTGTCACCGGCCAGCATCTGGCTGTTATCGCTGCGTGACAGCAATCCGCCGATCCCGCCCGCGCCCTGCAACGTTCCGCTCAAATCATTGCCCCGCGTGTAGGAGACTTGCGGCAAATTGTTTCCATTCCGCTCCTGAATCACCACGTTGCCGTCATACACGAAATGCACTTCATTGGTTTGCTGCCATGAACTGCCATTCCAAGCGTAATCCTTCTCAATCCTGCGCCGCATCTTGCCGTCATACACAAAGCTGTTACTCCAATTGTTGCTGACACACACACTAATCAGCTCGTTCTCGTCGTCATAGCCAAAGCTCCGCGTCCCGTCGCTCAGGAGGTTGCCATTCAAGTCGTAGCTGAAGCTGTTCGTCGCCGGCAGGTTAACCGTGATGCTGTTGGTATCCATCCGTCCGTAGCTGTCCCTAGCAATGGCCGTGAAGGTGTTGTCGCCGTCGGCCAGCGTGAAATTGGTCGCCGCAAACGTGGCGTCGGCATACAAACTGGCCATCTGGCTGTTCACGGTGACATTCGTTGCCGGACTGGTCGTCGTGCCGGCAACCGTCAGGTTCCCAACGCGGGCGGCACCCGTCAATTCATTCAAATTATTCACCCCAAACGTCTGCACCAGCGCATTGTTGGTCCGGTTGTTCAAATTCCCGGCGGCGTCATAGGCGTAGCCAAACTGTTCCTGCCAACGGTTGGTCACGCCGCCGGGTTCCTTGGCATTGGCCGTTACCAATTCACCTTCATTGTCATAAGTGTAATTGACATAATCACCTGTCGTCCGCACCACGTTTGTGCGTTCGCCAGCCAAATTATAACCGTAGGCATACGAGTCAAGATTGGCATTATCGCCGTTCTTCAAATATGTGCCCGTCAAGCGCGCCGTGCTGTCGTAGGTGTTCGTGATGTAGGCCCCATTGGGCAGGCTCAACTTGTCCACCCGTAGCAATTGCGACCGATCATAGGTGTAATCAAAACTGCCCGCCGGGGAAGTGACGCTGGTCAGCCGCCGCGCCGAATCGTAACCGTAGCTTTGCTTCCACGCCGAAGCATTGGGCGCCAGCAAACTTAATCCGGTTCTCAACCGGTTGGCATAAGTGTAACTCACGGTGTCGTCCGGCCACAGGCCGCCTTCGCTCAAAAGCTGCCCGACTTGATTGTAAGTGTAAACCGTTGTTCCCACCGCGTCAACCATGTTTGTCAGCCGGTTCAGGGCGTCGTAGGACAGGCTGATGGCCGGGCTGACGGGATAAGCAACGTGGGTCAGATTTCCAACGGCATCGTAGCTATAAATTGTGCTGCCCTTGGCTGCACTCCATCGGTTCGTCAAGCGATTATCAGCGTCATATCGATAGACAAACAAAAGGTTGTCAGCGGCATCCACCTTGTTCGTCATCCGGCCATACGAATCGTAGACCCATGAAGTTGTATCATTCTTTCCATCAGTGAGCGCCAGCAAATCGCTCGCGCCGTCGTAGGCGAACTTATTGGTGGTGACACCCACAAACACTTCATTGGTCTTGCGATCCATCGCGTCGTAACCATAAAGCGTCACGTTGCCGATTTGATTTGTGTAACCGGTTGGGCCAGGCACGTCCGGCGTGTAACCCCATTTCTCCACGCCGCCGTCGGGATAACTGCGCGTCAGGAGCCGGTCCAAATTGTCGTAGGTCATGTTCACGCTCACGTCGTTATCGTCAACGGCGTTGGTGATCCGGTCGTCAACGTCGTAGGTCAGGGATTTCACCAGGCCAGCATTGTTGCGGGAGGCAGTCAACAGCCCCTGATTATTGTAAGTGTTGGTCACGCTCATTCCACCGCTGTCGGTGGTTGTGATCAACTGCCGGAGCAGGTTGTAGGTGTTGTCGACGGTATAACCGTCGGGATAGGTGGTTTGCGTCAGATTGCCCTGATTGTCATGCGTGAAATAGGTGACATTGTCCAAGGCATCCTCGATGCTTTCCAGTGCGCCGCATTGGCAATAATTGTAACGAGTCACGTTGCCCAGAGCGTTGGTCTCTGCAATTTTCTGTTCGATGGGGTTGTAACCGTAATAAGTGTGGAAACCGAGGCGATCCACCGTTTCGACGAGGTCCAGATTGCTGTAAATATAGGACGTGAACGTGCCATCGGGATAGGACACCTTGACCAGGCGGTTCAAAGCATCCCAAGTGTTGGTCGTTGTCAGGCCGCGTTCATCCGTGTGCGTATAGACCAGGCCGTTGGTGTAGGTGTAACTATTGGTGGAATAGCCGATGACGATTTGCTGGGCGAGAAAACCGTCGCTGCCGTAGATGTTGGTGGTGACCAGTCCATTGGGCTGGATGATGCTGGTTGGCTGTTCGTAGGTATTGTAGGTGTAGCAAGTCACTTCGCCGAGAGCATTGGTCATGAACAGGACCTGGTGGTTGGTGTCGTAGGCATAGGACGCGTCGGTGACGCCATCAGGACCAATGGACGCCAGCAAATCAATGCCGTTGGTGGAATAGATATAACTATTGGTGCGCAAAAGGATGGTTCCGTTGACGGAATAGGTGCTGATGACGTTGGTGGGGTGGCCCCACTGGTCCAACTGGTAAATTTCATATTGTTCCGTGCCATCCGGCAACACCTTGATTTTCAGCGTGGGCGTGTCCAAGGTGCCTTGAATATAGAAATCAGACTTGCCGGGATAGTCATACCAAGTCATTTCACCGGGGGTGGCGCCATCGGGACTGGGGTCGCGCTCCATGGAAAGACTGTTTCCTTGCGCTTGATCTGGTGTTTGGAGCCAATGCCGCAAGCGCGGGAGTGCATAATCATTCACGGTCAACGCAGTCGGGTCCCAACTGTTGGAGGTCGCCAAAAAAGTGGACGATAGATTTGCAAATTGCTGCCGTCCCCAATAGAAAGAATTCGCCCAGCGCATATAATCGTTTGCGTCCGGGTTGTTCCAGTCTGGATTGTCCAAGGTATTGCCTCCCTGTGAATTATCCACCGGCGGATTTGTGGGAACGTAACTCGGGTCGGTATAAACAGTGGGTATGGCGGAAAGGTAATTATTATAGCCATATTCATCTCCGGCGTATAAGAACATTTGGTGGCTGCCGTTTGGCTCGGTCACCAACATCATTTCGGAATTGCCCCCCTCGTACCAATCGTTCCAATAGTAGAAGGCCGTGTTGCCATAGGGCGTGGTCAGTTGGATCACCGCTCCGTTAGTGTAATAAAATGAACTCGAAATACCGGTCGGATCCACAATGTTGGTCAGGCCCATGTATCCATTATAATTTGTCAGAATCGTACCATTGCCGGGATAATTAAATTTGACCGTCCGACCATAAGGGTCGGTGATTTGGCTGACATAGCAAGAATTCGTTTCCTCGGATGGCCCGCAGCCTTCATTCTCATACGCAATGATATTCGTGTAAGTAAAAGTGTTTGTCTTGCCATCCCCATCAATGACGTATTGAAGGAGAATGCTGGTCGAATTGGTCGAGTAAATATAAGTCGTGGTATTGCCGCGGGGGTCGATCTGTTGAGAAAGGAAAAAGGCATAATCGTAGGCCTCTTCATAAACATCCTGCGCTCCCGAAGGATATAGAACACGAAATCCACTGGGGGAACCGTCCAGGTTGGTTTCCATCAACATGCGCGTGGAGGCGTTAAATTCAGGCGCAGTGCCGTCAAAATTTGTATAAGTCCGAATGCCACCACCCGGGGCCAAAACGCCAACGGTGCCGACCGGGCCGTAAATATTGTCAGGAGCGGCAAAAGAGAGCCAAGAAGGATACCAATTCTCACCAAGCGTAAACACGTCACCCTGATTAATCCAGTCCAATATAGTCCAAACGGGGCTGGATGCGTTATCATAGACTTCCTGCGAATAATTAAGAGCAAATGAGATCTTCGGGCCTTTTGAAGGTTGATATTCCAAAGGTTGATCTTGCAGCCACACATCGCAACCCGGCTCGGTCACCGTCCAGCTTGGCATGCCGATATTACTGTCTTCACTTCCCACGAGTGCACCACCTCCCGCAGTTAAGCCGCCGTTTGAACAAATTACGCAACCTGGACTTCCGCCAGTGCTGCCACTCCCGTGACCGCTCCCCCCAGAACCACTACTTCCTGGTCCAGTACAAACAGGGCAGGTTCCACTGCCTCCGCTGGGGCTGCATCCCAGTGGAACCTTATATGCCGGGTATCCCTTTCCAAAGATCTGGGATGTTTCCGATTGATTCAAAATCTGCCAGTCCGCCGGCCTTTGGCTGGCCGGCACCAAAAACTGGCCGCTGCATTCCTCATTGATGGCATCGGCACTCAACCACCGGATCATTTGAAAGGTGGGATCCACCACTTCGTAAAAATCTCCCCGCCGTCCTACGATGGCGGCATAATGATTTAGCTTCCAGTGAACAACCGATGGCACCACCAATTCCTGCCCTTCGGTCCTGTCAACGGCGACCAGATTCAAGTGATTGGCCTCCGACAATTTGACCAGGTCGGCCATGGAAAATCCGGTGGGCGGCGAAGGCTGCTCCCATATCTGATGGAAAAAATTTGAAGCGCCCAGAGTCTGTGCGACCGCACACAAGGCATATGTGCCGCAACGATAAGAGAATTCCGGGTGCCTCAGCATAATGGCATATACTCCCCTGCTCCTTTGATACAAGGGTTGAAATTCAGGAGTAATCTGCCGGCCCGCCGTCTCGTCAAAAAGCTGTTTCATCGTATCCGTGCGCCCCAAACTTGCCAGCAACTGTAGCCAATGCACCAGGGCATCGTCCGCCACCGACCTTTCCTTCCGGCCCTTGCCATACTTGGTCGCCTCCCAAACAGCCTGCCAGTTTTCCAATGCCGGCGTAAAATATCCATTCTGAAAATAATAATCGGCGAGTTGACCGCGCAAGGACGGGGTCCACGGCGAATTTGGATTTTCTTCAACAAAAGTCTCCAACCCGTTGACAGCTTCACCCAGCTTCTGGCCTTCCATTGTCTCCCAAAGCGCTTGCGATTCCGCTTCGGTCGGCGCTCTCGCCCCGACCCACACCAAAGGTTGGTAAAACAGATGGGTCTGGTTTATCAGACCGGCATATTCGTCCGGCGCAGCCCCCAGCGAACTGGCGAACATTGTCAGCGTTGCCGTAATCATTGTCAGGACAAGCCATTGTTTGGATTTGCCGGGCCGGTTAGAGAAGAATGAGGGTTCCATAATGTCTTTATAGGTTGATTTCAAGGAAGTGTGCTGCCGTTGCGCGGTCGAGTGATGATTACTTTCAAGCCCAAATCGCCAACAATATTCCAGCCGATTTCGCCGGAATCATCCAAGCCATTGCCGTTGGCATCTTCGATGTAATCCGGAACGCCGTCGCCGTTGCTGTCCAGTGGATTGCCGTAAGCGTCGGTGGCGACGTAGTGATAGCCGATGTCCACAATGGAATTGGTCTCGGGCACCTGATTGGTCTGGGTGGTGAAGTGATAAAGGCCGACCTGATCCGCCGTCGTGCTGCCCTTGTCGATGACCGGGCTGTTGGTGGGCAGGTAATAGCTGCCAAACCAGCTGGTCTGCCAGTCGAAACCATTGGTCACGATGACATCGTGCGCGCCGCCGATCGGGAACGGGTCCGAACTGTTCGTGTAGGCATTGTAATCATAGGTCGCGTAGCTGCCGTTGGCGCCGTAATTCTCGCAGTCAATGGCGGTTCCCTCAAAGGAACAGTTCACCACGTTGATGGGAAAGGCCGTTTCGTTTGGTGTCAAGCCAAGGCTGCCGCCGTGGAACGTGCAATTGTCCATATTAAAAAAGTCACCCACCCAGCCCTGGCCGTTGCCTGTGCCGGAACGTTCGAAAAGGCAGTTCGTCAGGCTTATGCTCATCCCGTATCCGCCAAAGCCGCGACTGTAAAATTCGGAGTTGTTTGCCTGCACGATCAAGTAACCGTAGTCATCTCGGAAAAATTGACCAGGATCACCAGACATCTCCGAACAACGGAGAAAGTCCGCCTGCACGATCGGCGACAGGGAGATGTCGTCATCGTATTGGTCGTCCTCACCATCCAATCCGCCCGGTCCGTAGCCAGCGCTTAGATCCTGCTCCTGCACAGTATTGAGGCGAGCCCAATAACATGGGGCAGTCGCCGTGCCTTGGAAGGTCACGACCTGCTGGTTCGCGATGTAGATGCCGTAACCAGCGTGCTCCCAGCCGGAAGTTGTCCTGAACCAGCCGACGGCAGTGCCGGCAGTGAAGGTGACGTTGGACGCGGCTTCACAACCGCCAAAGGCGTAATCAATGGGATCGTAATGATATCCCAGATCAGGACTGCTATTCGTATCTCTCTGCGCTTGTGGACCTAAGGTAGTGGGGACAGAAAAGGTCGCATTGGAATAAACAATGGGTGGATAGGTGGTCTTCTGTGCCAAGTCGGCCAGCAAACCTGAACCAAGGTCATGTGTGCCAACGTTGTGGAAGGGACTGTTTGTTTCCAGATAATAGCTTCCCCCGCCGGCGGTCTGGAACGGCCAGGAAGAATCGTTGTATTGGGAGGAACCAAAAGGAGAACTGCTGTAAAATCCATTGTTGTTTCCGTAAAGCCAGTCAGCACCCACACCCAGATTGTCGACATTGGCAAAAATCGAGTTGTAAAAGTAAGCCCCGGGAGTGCCTTCATCTTCGCCGATAAGCTGGTCGCTGTTGGCGATCGTGCAGTTGTAGCCATAGACGTAGGGATAATCGGCGGGGGCGGAAAAATAGAAAGGGTATTGGACATTGGCAAGCAAACAGTTGTTCATAAGCAGGGAAATTCCAGAGCCGCCGTAACCAATCCCCGTCATCTGAATCCCCATAATGCAATCTACAAACTGCGAATCGTTGACGGTTGTGTAAGTGGTTGAAAAGTTTTCATCGTAATTTGCAGTTAAGGCGAGCGTGGCATAACTAAAACGGCAGTTCTCGAAAGTGTTGTAGCAGGTATCCCAAATGGCTGGATCCGCGTAGCCGCCATCGTCGGCCAGGTCAATGGTTCCGGTGTAATAGGGAGAAACGCCGTCCATGGAATCACCCACCGTATCATCGTCAACCGCCGTAAAGACGGCGGGGCGATAGGGGCCGGTTTTGCACTCCACCGTGCTGTTGACTTGAATGAAACACGGATTGCAGCCGGTGGCCCAAAGGTTGTCATACTTGAAAACCGCGTTGCCTTCAATGGTCACGTCGCCGTTGCAATATACCGCCCCCGAAACGTAATAAGTGGTGTCGCCCTGAAAAGTGACGGGGTCGTTCAATGAACCGTCCAGTCCGACGTAGTCGATTACCACGCCGCCGTGTTTCTTCAAATCCACCATGGCCAACTGTTTGGCCATCCCGGACGGCTTTACCTTTACCTGACCCGCCGGGGCCAGCTTCGGAAGGCCGGCATAACCAAGCCCCAGTTTGCCCGAGTGGCGAAGCAGTGTCGTCTGGGCAATAGGCGTGCCGCTTGCCGGCAGGGATTCCATTTCCCGCTCAATCGAGGGATAGAGCACTGATTCGATCAAAAAGGTCCGACCGGCAATGGTTGTAAATTGCTTGCCCACCGGCGCGCCTCCCAAGCTGTTCGTGTTGGCCGACGTGTAAGCGCGGCCTTGGCCCAGGACAAAGTTTCCAAAACCCAAGGTCTCGTCCGTAAAATCCGGGCTGGCCATCTGGCTTCGGATGGCCTCATTCTTTTCCACATAAATCGGGTGCAACACCGATTCGGGTTGGGGAGCATTGTAAAACTCCGTGAGAATCTGGATTCGGGTCGTCGCCGCAGGAAAGCCGTAATCCGCTGGATTAATTTGCTTGTCAAACACGACGTCCTGCGCGAATGCCCCCTTGCTCACGGTATAAAACACATCCGCCGATACACCATTAAACGCGTTGACATAACACACTTGATTGCTGCTCACCATTCCGCCTACACAGTTGGTGATGACCCCGATGATCAAGGTGTCTCCGCTGGCAGCGTCGTATAACGCGATGGCCACGGGGGAAGAATTGAGCGTGGTCCCATCGGATGTCACCACGGTCACCGCGTCATCAACGTTTAATTGGGAGGACAGGAACACTTTATTTTGCACTTGGGATGCCGCAAATCCTCCGTTGGTGGCCACAAATGCGGCCTCACTAGGACTCCACTTCTGTCCGTCCCAGTAATTCATACCGGTGGCCATCTTTACCACCCGATGCTCCTGGATGTCGCCGGGATCCGGCGGTCTTACCAAAGTCTCGGTGTTCCCGTCCATCGCCGCGATTGTCCACTGCGGCTTGGCTGAGGCAACCGGCGTCTGGGTGGTCGCGGCGTTCTGGCCATATGCTTGCAAGACGGTTGAAAGCAGCAGGGCTGAAAAAATATAATTGGTGGGTTTCATATTCTAAACGAAAGACGGTTGGCCGATAAGTGGAAGAAAAACAATATAACGGGTGCCGTGAAAACGACTGCTGAAGATATAGAGTCTCCCCTTGCGGCTTTAAGAGACGACATCAATTGTTGCCTGACAGAATGACCTCCAAATTGTGATTTCAGACACAACATAAGAGAACTCACTACTTCTAACTTGCAGTTTACTTTTAAACCCAAACCGCTTTCATTTCAATCCTAAAGTGTTATCTAAAAGCGACATTTGAAAGATTATCATCTACTAAAGTTACTCTTTTTCTATGTTAGGTGAGATTATATTTTAAAGATTATCATCTGCTAAAGTTACTCTATTTCCATGTTAGGCGGGATTATTCCAGCCAGCCTCGAGCGATTGGAGATTGCTATGGCCAGGTAAGTCTTGGGTGAAACTCCGTAATAGAGCTTAAATTCTCGTGAGAAGTGGGACACTTGTTTGAAGCCAAGACCATAGGCAACCGCCTTTACTGAATGTTGTCTTCTTAGCATTTTGCCGGCCTCGGTCAGCCGCCGTTCGTTTAACCATCTATGCGGGCTGCATTTGAAAATCTCCTGGGTGTAACGCTCCAATTGGCGCAGGGAAATGCCCAATTCTTTGGATAACAAATCAAGCCGGTAAGTTGACGAGCGGGCTATCTCAAGCCGGCGTCTGACATCGCCAATGTCCTTTCGAGCCATACCATCATTATATTTTTGGAGTTTCAGAAGAATCACCCGAGGCGTGGATAGACCCTTCTATAAGAGAATACGGAGCACACGGGCCGATCTTTCAAAAAATCTTCAATTTTTTGAATGCCGCCTTTGGTCATGGCTTTATCAGGGTTTTACCAATGACCTCATGTTTATTCCTCATTGACCTCTCTCAAAACTCCTGACAGTTTCCGACCTCGCCCATAAAAAAGGTGAAGATTTTTTGAAAGCCTACCAACAGTTTGTCGCCTGGATGACTGCGATTCAACGCAATCGGAACAAGCCTGTTCTTGTCCTCTCGTTGTTGTTGTTGGTTTTTGCCTGGCTTCTGTGGCTCCTGCCGCTCCGCACGGCCATTCTCATCGGCGCCGACGAGGGCTTTGCCCTGTCCAAGGCCACGCTCTACCTCAAGGGTTACCAGTTCTACACGCAAGTTTGGAATGACCAGCCCCTGCTGCATACCTGGCTCATCGCCCAGGTTGTCCGGCACATTTCCGCGTCGATCCTGGCCCCCCGGTTGATGACGGTGGCTTTTGCCTTTGTGCTGCTCACCTCACTTTTCATCATCGCTTTGAGAATCAGCGGACTCTTGGTGGCAACGCTGACGGTTGGATTGCTGATGGCCTCGCCGGGCTTTTTGGAACTGGCCGGCTCCTGCATGGTGGAAGTGCCGGCGGTGACAATCCCTGTTGCCGCATTATGTGGGTTGCTCGTTCTTCGCAGGAGCAAATGGCTGTTGCCAGAATTGCTGGCGGGAGTTTTGTTTGGCACCGGCCTGCACATTAAATTCAACGCCGCCATTTATCTGCCGCTGGCGGCGCTCATTCTGTGGTTGCGACATCGCCGGGACGCAACGCCGGCTTATGGCAAATCGCTGCTCATGCTGGCGTCAAGCGTCGTGGCGAGTTTTCTGGCCGTTCATTGGCTGATTGGCGAAGGCTCATTCGCTGCTCAATTCAAGATGGCGTGGGAGTCGCACATTGCCCCGGCCCAGTCATCCGAATACGGCTCGGCGGAGCAGCATCCCTTTCCCTGGATGCTGTTGCTCAAAAATTGGGACACGACATTGCCCGCCGTCGTGGGAATTGTCTTTTGCTGCCGCCGTTTGCGGCAGGACGCCTTCAACCTCCTGCCGCTGGCCTGGCTGGCCATTACGATCATCGTCTTTGTCCCGCATGAACCTTGGTGGCCTTACTACTACCTGCACAACTCCATCCCGTTATGCTGGTGCGCCGCCCTCGGCATCCGCGAAGTTTATGATCACACCCGCGCGCATCCGACCCGCGTGCTGGTTTTGTTGTTTCTGGCATACCGGCTTTGCGCCCTGCCCTGGATCGGGGCGCGGGTTTATTTCCAAGTCATGGCCATTCGCAATTCACCGCGGATTTACAGTTCCCTCGTGCTCCAGCAAATTGCCCGGCTGAAACCGTTCACCACCTTCATGTTCACCGACCAGCCGGTTTATTCCTTCCACGCGGACATTCCGCTGCCGCCCGGGCTCGCGGTGCTCTCGCTCAAACGCCTGTGGTCGGGGGAAATGACCAACGAACGCATCGCCGAGGAAATGGATGCGATCAAGCCCGGTATTATATTGTTGGCCAACGGCCCCTATGTCTCACCATTTCAAGCCTTGATCCGAAGCGATTATCAACTCATCTATGAAGATCCCGATGAGCGGCTCTATGCGCTCAAGACGGTCATCGCCCAGGCCGACCAAGCCAATCCCCCATGATCACTGTCCGGTTCGTGCATAAACGGAAAGCAGGTTGGCGCCGTAACAACGCACACAAAACACCGGCGGGGAATGGAAACGCGCCAGCACATCCTTGCTCCAACAACCCACCAAGACATAATCCGCTTGGTTCATGTCCGCCGGCCCCAAAGCTTCCAAGTCTTTCCGCAGCCCTAAATAGCCCAGAAATGAAGAATTGTCTCCCAGCGCCACGGCCGCATGGGGTGGCGCATGGGCGTTGACCCATTTGACTCCGTCCGTATAGACCGAACCCCAGCCTTTGAAATCAAAATAATCCACCAGTTTCGGCCCCGGAATCACCGCCCGTACGGCTTCGTTCAGGTAAAATCCCTCGTAAGGATGGCACTGGACGATTTGCCAGCCTGACCAGCCGATCATACCGCAGAGAACCACCGGAGCCACTTTATAGCTGGCATGATTTTTCCAACGCGCGAGCAATTGATCCACGCCGAACCCGGCCAATATCGCCATGGCGGGCACCATGAGAAAGACATGGCGCATCCCGTCATACCTGATAATGCCCGGCCACATCCGGGGCAGCACTGGAATCAGTATCCAGCACCACAAAAGCCCGTGTTCAAACGCATTGCGCCGGGTGAACAGATTTCGCAATGACCAGACTGCTCCCACAACCCCGGCGGCCAGCAGCAACAGTGGCGTAACGACGATGAGATGGACGGGAATATAATGCCAGGGGACCTGGTTCATCGGATACATGTGCCCCAGATACGGCAACTCGGTTGTTCGGAATTCCCCCGCAAAGGCCGCAATGGAATGAAACAGATGCAATGGATCCAGCCACAGTTCGGGCCACAGGAGAAAAATAAAAAAGACGGAAGTGTAAAGGAACCATTCCATTTTTAGCAGATCGGGAAACCAATGGTCGGAGCGCAGGCTCTTGGTCAACCACGGGATCAAAAAAATCGGCAGCACGAACAGCCCGTCCAGTTTCGTGGTGGTGGCCACGGCCACCCCCAATCCTGCCAAAATCCAATATCGGGTCTGGCCGCGCCTGTCGGCCAGATTCAACAGCCACAGGGCCAGTGTGCCCAACACCATCACGGGCACGTCCTTGGCGTTGAATTGGGCGTGGGCGATGAAGCGGGGGAAAAGCACCATGAACATCTCCGCCGCCAGCCCCACCACCGGATTAAACAACAGTCTTCCCAAAAGGAAGATCACAACCAGACCGGCGCTGGCGGTCAGCAGATTGAGGAAATGGCCGGCCGGAATCGGCTGCCAGCCGAAGTATTTGACCAGAAAACTGGAAACCCCGTAATTGCAAGTGGCGTAGAACGGTGGATGATTGTTGAGCCAGTCGGACGCAAAATCATCTTCGTCTCCGGGTGCCGGAGAAATCAATTCCGCAACCATTTCAACCGCCTCACGCCCCCGTTCCATCCCCGCCGGCTCGTCAAGACTCAATCCGTAACGCCCGATTTGACTGAGGTTGATGGCAAAGAAAGCGAGCGCGATGGTAATCGCCCAAAACAAAGGTTTGCCAGCCACGGACATCACGCGACAACATAGAAACCGAAAACCGTTTGGCAAGGGCGCATTTTATGTCCGCACTCATCACACGAATTCAAATAGTCCGCGCAGCCAGTCCAATCATGTTTTTGCAAGCTCCTGTTCTATTTGCTCGTAAAGCCAGGTTTCCAACTGCTTGGCCACCTTGAGATTCGACGCGGTGACATCCCGGTAAGGTGTGCTCCCGGAACTGCCCTGGATGGAGCTTTCAATGGTGCAGATGATGTTCAATCTGACCGTGCCGTTCGACTGGCTTCGCAGCGTCAGGTTGAATTTGTAGCGGGTGCTCTGCGAGCCGAGAAAGCCGCCCGCGATCAACCGTCCGGGGCCTCCGATATAATCGGTTTCAATGATACCCGACCCCTTGTCAGTGCTCACGACGGCAATGCGGCTGTCGTCGAGGGCATTCAAGGTCGCGTCCCATAGGCTGTTGAACGAATTGGTGTAAGTCAGCCGGGCCACGAAATTGGTGGACGGCACGGGGAATTTGCCGTTGTCGGCCTTGGCGGAACCAGCCAGCATCATGCTGGCAAGAAATGTAATTGCAATGAGTCGGATGGTCGTTGGTTTCATGGGTTGTTTGATTTTATTGTTGTGGTTAAAACGGTCGTTGAACGAGGTCGCCGTCGGCGTCGTGTATCTGGTTGATGAACAAAAGCACGAGGTCGGCGAGCCACCAGAGGAAAAATCCGCCACAAGTGGCGAGTTTAAGCAGGCCCAGCCCGAACGAGCCGAGATAGAAGCGGTCGCCGCCGAACACGCCGAGCGCGACCGAAAGAACAAAGACGACCCACCAATTCTTCTCACTCGCATGGGTGTCCCTGCGAAGCGCCGTATGCCATGCCACGCGGTCATTCATGTAAGGTCGGGCAATGCTTTCAGGAATCGTTCGGCCAGGCCTCTCGCGTGGCTGGGACACGTCACGGTCACTTCCACGCCCCGGCTCAGGGGGGTGGTGGAAACGACGAGGTTCTGGAACCGCCGCATTTTCCGAATGACGGCGACATACATGATGATGCCGGGCACGAGGCAGCAACAATAGCCGATGATGGTCAGGAGGAGCATGAACCACGGGATGGGCACGCGGCCTTCAAAGGTGGCGGTACGGGCCGATTGTGTCGTTGGGCGCCAGCGTTCGTTGGCAAAGAATTGAACGGCGCGGGCGACGGCCTCTTCACCGGAAAGGTTGGTTGGTTTGTTGAGAATCGTGTCAGCCATATTTTTATTCGTGATCTGGTTTCGCAGCCGAACGGGCCTGCCTGATTTGCGGAAACATATTATCAGCGTATTGGTAATATGCAATAATTTTTTTTCGCCATTCTATGATAATCGTGGAATGGGCAGAAAACCGAAAACGCGCCGCGCCACCTACGGAGCCTGGCTTTTACATCTCCGCAAGGAGAAGGGCTTGTCTCAAGACGAACTTTCCGGGATGACTGGTGTGCCACAATCCACGTTGGCGTATTGGGAACAGACGGGGAAATTGGTCGGGCGTGCAACCATCATCAAGTTGGCGAAAGCCTTGGGCGTCTCCGTTCAAAAATTGCTGCGGTCAGACAAGCAAAGCTGACTGGGGAATCGTCTGTTCGACGGACAGCCGACAATCTTTAAATACCACGCTCATGCCTTTGCTATTTATTGGCGGCGCGTTGTACTGGCCGTTTTTTGTCACAGGCAAGGCAAAAATCGTTATTAAAAGAGCGTAAATTAAGGCTTTTATCCATGAGCACATCAAGATAGGGTTTTTTGTCACCGGCATTTTGGGTTGGCGCAGCGGACACGCCCGGACGGCGGGATTGCCGGTGATCCCCCCAAGTCCCCGTCGTCCCCTTCTGAGCGCCGTGGTGGCCGGCGTATTGTCAGTAGCCACCGTTTTATATGTTGCCGATCAGTTGCATACGAAGTGCTTCGCGGCGTAGGGTGTAAGGTGATTGACGTAAAATTTAATTTGTATGATGCGTTTGTCAGGATGCTGGAAAGCATCCCGACGAAAGCGGTTTTGCGGGTTGCTGAAAAAGAGCGTCAGATGCTGGAAGACGATTTGGACTGCCGGCGGATTTCGCTCACGGAAGATGGCGTTTCGGTTTTGCATTTCTGCCATTTCCTGGGGGCGGTTGTGCTTGGCACCGACGCCGTGCCAGCCACCCTGCCAGTAGAGCACGTCATGTTTTACCGCAAAACCGTGGAGAGGCTGATTGAAGCCGGAGAATTGTCTGCTTCCGCCAAAGAACGATTCGAGGCCGCTTTTTGCCCAAGTCAGAGTTCATCCTCGTAACCCATGGAAATCTGTATGAGCGGGTCCTGGGAATATCATAAAAAATTTGATTTTATCCATTCCACGATGTAAAGCATCTACAACAATTTGGTAATGGGCCAATTATCACGGGTTTGCTGCTTCATGCAGGTGCTGGAAGGCGAGGAGGAGGCGATGCTGAAGCTCTTCTCAAAGATTTCCCGCGACCCGCTCCATCATCATGTCATCCCCCTGATCCACGAGCGGATTGAGCGGAGGAATTTTCCCAATTCGGCGATGGCCTTCCAGGACTTGGACACGCCGGAACTGCGGAACCTGCCCGGCTACAGCGAATTTCTCAATACGCCTTTGAACGGGGAACTGCTGGCAAGGGACATTCCCAAGTACCAACGACTACTGTTGTTGTTCAAACAGAACCTGTGTTGAATCACGGTCGCTGAGCAGTTCAGTCCCGGCTTGCCCGTCATGTCTCCAAAATGGATTCGATTTTATTTCAAACATTTTGACACTGCCGGCTCTGTGGGCTATCAACCTGCGCGTTGCAAGGATGTATTTAAGCCCGTGAACGAAGCGATCCACATTCTCTATCTCGAAGATGCTCCTAACGATGCGGTGAGGGTTGAAACCGCGTTGCGCCAGGGAGGCTTGGCTTTTCGCTTGCAACGGGCAGACACCGAGGCGGAATTTCTGCGCGGCTTGGAACCGCCACCGGACGTGATTCTTTCGGATCACGGCCTGCCGACGTTCGATGGGCTGACCGCCCTCGGTGCCGCGCGAGGAAAATGCCCCGGGGTGCCGTTCATTTTCGTCACCAATGCGCTGACGCGCGAAATGGAAATTGAAAAACTCGTGGGGGGCGTCACGGATTACGTGCGCAAGAGCCAGTTGGATTATCTGCCCACGGCGGTGCGTCATGCCTTGCACGAGGTGGAGGAACACCGGTCCAGAATGGCGCGGTTCAAAGAGTTCTTCCGCGGCCCGACCGGAGAGGAAAGGCGTTTTTTGCCCATCTGCTCGTGTTGCAAAAAAATCCGGGATGAACAGAACCAGTGGAAATCGCCGGAGATATTTTTTCTGGAATATCTGAACCTGAAATTCACGCACAGCCTTTGCCCTGACTGCGCTGTTAAATTCCTTCCGGAGAAATAATTCGGGAAGGAGCAAAAAATCGCATAATTGGCCTGCACACCAATACCGCATTAAGAACATTGTGCAATAATTAGATGAAATTTAGAACTTGACTCGCAAAAGCCAAAGCGATGAACTTGGTTGATTTTTTACCAAAATCAACTATGTTCATGTCGTGATGAAAATTACTAATTAAATTCTATGAATGCCCATCACAGTTCCCGTCAGTTGCATACCGGCCAAATACACACCCACGAAGAAACAGCCGTCTTCCTATACAATTTTGAGCAAAATTTCGAGCGCGAACGCAATGCATTTCGACGGTTACCGCCGGACTTGCTCGCCGTCCATAAGGGCCAGTTCGTGGCTGTGTCTGGCGGCAAAATCGTGGACCAAGATTGGGATGAAATGTCGCTGGCAAAACGAGTCGCTCGAATGCCCCAGGATAAATTCATTCTGATAAAGCGGATAAATGAAATTTAATTTTGGGGATCTTCTGTTGAAATTTCAAAATGAAATGGCGCCGACTATCCAGTGAGGATTACCCGTGCAATCATCCTGCGCCGATTTTAACGAATGTGACCATCAATGGATTAGATGGCGTTCGCTGTTCCCCGGGCTGGCCAGCTATTATTGATTCGGGATCAGACAGAACCATTATTCCTTCAGTGGCTCTTCCCTATTTGGAATTTAATTTTGCGGCGGATAGTTTAGATCACACAACTTTCACAATAACAGGTTCAGCACCGATCAAAAGCACCCTGGTATTTGTGCAATTATCCCACGAAGATTTCGGCAAACTGGAACCGACAGAAGTGGCGCATATGGATCGTCAAACGATACTTTTTGGTCGGGATTGCTTAAAGCAGCTTCTTTTCACGTTTCATGGCCCCCAAAAGCATTTCATCATCCATCAAAACAGGAGTTCGTTTTCTCTTTGGTGGTTGCGGCTATTGCCCAAAAAATTTCGCCATAACGTGCGACCTCCTGAAAAATAGCTGTTGTCTCATAGCAAGACGACCAGTGCCATGATAAAAGACAATCCATGAGCCTCCACGACGGCGGTGAGTTTATTCAAAGCAGGTATTATAAAGGACCAAATTGACTCATACCGCACCAATGTTATAATCGATTTGGATGTTATCTAATTAAAGGAGAGACAGCATACCAGCTTTTATCTAACGCAACTTGATAACAAATGCGAGCCAAATTCCTACGTTTGGCTTTAATTTTGCTCAAAATTTACCGATATGAAAACCAAGCTAATGCCAACCGTTGAGAATGCTGAACAGTGGCAACGAACATTCGAAAATGCTTTCGAGCGCGAGCGCGATGCATTTCGACGGTTACCGCCGGACCTGCTCGCCGTCCATAAGGGCCAGTTCGTGGCTGTGTCTGGCGGCAAAATCGTGGACCAAGATTGGGATGAAATGTCGCTGGCAAAACGAGTCGCTCGAATGCCTCAAGATAAATTCATTCTGATCAAATGCATTGCTGATTAGTTGTTCGAGACGGAAAGACTTGAACGACTTCCAGTAACCACCCCTCCATTTCAATGGAGGGTTTTTTTCAACAACCCATTTCAATCAGAAGCCGGAATTCTTGAACCCCTGGAGGAGACCAGCCTTCCGGCATGGGGCTGATCTGTGTATTTGGAGGGCGGATTCATTTGGACGGCGGCACTGATTTTTGAAAAGTGGTGTTCGGAAAAGTGCTTACTTCTTGCGCGATTTATCTGGCTCGCCGTTATCAGTGTGTCTGACAAGTTCAACGTCCGTGCTCGCCAACACTGTGGGCAATATCATTCTCACTGCGGATGTTTTGACCGTGAAAAAGCCATTGAAAACAGCAAGCATTTTGCTCAACAAGTCTTAAAGCATCAGCCGCCATGCTCACTTTTATTCTCACTTTGGCTTTTTGAAAAATGCTGGAGCCAAGGAAACCATTGATTTCATTGGCTCCAATCGAGATTGGAGCGGGCGAAGGGAATCGAACCCTCGTGTGAAGCTTGGAAGGCTTCCGTTCTACCATTGAACTACGCCCGCCTTCGCGCCGTCGCGCCTTGACACGGCAAGCCAGCTAATGACTCACCACGCGCAAATCATAACGCCCGCGCTTGCTTTGTCAATCGCCGCGCGCTATCCTCATGCGATGAATTCGCTGCTGCTGACCGGCGGACGGGTGGTTGATCCCGCAAATCATTTTGATTCTCCCGCGGACGTGCTCATCATTGATGGAAAAATTTCCGCCGTCGGCAAAAACTTTTCCACGCCGAAGGCAATTGAAACCTTGGACGCCAGCGGAAAAATCGTCTGTCCCGGCCTCATTGATTTGCACGTCCATTTGCGCGAACCCGGCCAGACGGCGAAGGAAAATCTTGCAACCGGCACGGCGGCGGCGGCGCGCGGCGGATTCACCTCCGTCGTTTGCATGCCCAACACGTCGCCGGCGGTGGACAATTCCGGCACGGTCGCGCTCATCCGCGAACACGCGGCGCGCGAAGGCGTCGTGAACGTTTTTGTTGCCGGCGCCATCACGAAAAATATCGCCGGCGAGGAACTCGCGCAAATCGGTTCACTCAAAAAAGCCGGCGTCGTCGCCATCACTGACGACGGCCATTGTGTGCAGAATAACGAACTCATGCGCCACGCCTGCGAATATGCCAAAATGTTCGGTCTGCCCGTAATGGATCATTGCCAGGACTACTCGCTCGTGACCGACGGCGTGATGCACGAAGGCTACTGGAGCACCGCGCTGGGTTTGCGCGGCTGGCCGGCGGCGGGCGAGGAAATGATCGTTGCGCGGAACATTCTGATCGCGGAGCTGACCGGCGCAAAAATCCATTGCCAGCATTTAAGCGCGGCGGGCAGCGTTGCGCTGCTGCGCGAAGCCAAAAAGCGCGGCGTGCCGGTTTCCGGCGAGGCGTGTCCGCACCACTTCACCCTGACCGACGCGGCGGTTGCCGGCAGTGAAAAATTCTGGAGCAACGATGGAAACATTTTGGTGGATTCGCAGACCGACGAACTTCCGTCGTGGCCGAGCTATCACACCAATTTCAAAATGAACCCGCCGTTGCGTTCCGCAAAGGACCGGGACGCAATCATCGAGGGTCTGGCCGACGGCACAATTGAAATTTTGTGCAGCGACCACGCGCCGCATTGCGATTATGAAAAGGAGGTCGAATTTGACTACGCGCCGTTCGGCATCACCGGTCTCGAAACCGAACTCGCGCTGTCGCTTATGCAACTGGTCCACTCCAAAAGAGTTTCACTCGCGGACATGATTGCCAAGTTCACTGTCAATCCGGCGCGGCTGTTGAACTTGCCAAAGGGAACTTTGAGCATCGGCGCGGACGGGGACGTGACGGTTTTTGATCCTGAAGCCGAATGGATTTTCCGCGCGGAAGAATCCGCGAGCAAATCGAAAAACAGCCCGTTTGACAAATGGAAACTTAAAGGCAAGGTTGCGGCAACAATTGTCAACGGCAAAAAAGTGTGGGATGAACAAAATGAATTGCTCGCGGTCTAATCTTTAAACCAAACCTATGAAAAAAATTCTAATTGCAGTGTTCGCATGCTGCGCTCTATTGCAGGTTCGCGCGGCGGATTTGAACTGGCTGACCGACTTGCCCAAAGCGGAGGCGCAGGCCAAGGCCGAAAACAAACTTGTGCTCATGGATTTTACCGGTTCAGATTGGTGTCCGTGGTGCATCAAGCTGGACAATGAAATTCTTTCAAAGCCGGAATTCACCGATTACGCGAAGACAAATCTCGTGCTCGTGCTGGTGGATTTTCCGGCGCACAAGCAACAGTCCGATGATTTGAAGAAAGCCAACGCTGCGCTTGAAACGAAATACAACGTCGAGGGCTTCCCAACATTGATCGCCCTGAAACCGGACGGCACCGTTGTCTGGACTCAAGTGGGTTATTTTGAGGGCGGCCCGAAGGCGCTCATTGACAAATTAGACGAAGCAACGAAAAAATAATTGTCACAAACGCATCCTTGCGCGGCAAACCGCCGACGCAAAATTGCGGACACTGATTCGACGTCCTCTGGCAAATTAAGCCAGACCGCGCTGTTTCAATTCTGCCAGCACCCAGTCGTATTCCCCCGCAAGTTGATCGGCAACGTTCCTCGATTTTAATTCCGGCGGCAGCACTTCCCAGGTGTAAGTCTCCATTTCCAAATGCGAACAGACGCGTGGATTTTCTGCGAGCCAATCTAGCGTGCCGAGCAAATGGTCGTTCGTGTTTTCCAGCGGCGAAGCGGCGGGCGCGTGCAGCGGAACATGAAAATGAATCCGCCATTCTTCGGAGAATCGAGATTTTTTTGCCGCGAGCGCGTCTGGCAAGTCGCGGAAAAATTTCAGCCGGACGTTCGCGTCACGCACGACAACTTGGTGCAGATAAACATCGTCGGAAAATTTTTTCAGCAAGTCGCGCGCTTCGGCGGTGACAAAAGTTTTGAGCGCGGAGCTCAAGTGGATTTTGCTGATTTTGATTTTGTTTTCAACCAGGGAATTCAAAGCCGGTCGCGGCTCTTCAAATTCGACGGCGAAATGACAGCAGTCGTAATTTACGCCGAGAACTTCGTCGAGGCGCGGATCGTTTTTATGCTCGTCGCGCATTTGCCGGAAAAACGAAATTGTCTCGGCGGAACTTTCCAGCAGGCAAAGCGGTTCAGGTTCAAGGCCCAGATGTAATTTGCGCCCGGTTTTTTCGCTGACACGCGCAACGTGTTCAACACAGTGCCAGAGATTTTTGCGGATCAGTTTTTTTTGCGCGGCGGTTTCCACAAACTCCTTGAACGAGCCTGGCAGGGTGCTGACGCTGCCTGCGATTTCCGCCGGAACCAGTTGCGCAAGCAAATCGAAAAGCAGATTGGTGTAGGCCAGACGCTCCGGCGAAGTCCAGTCGGGCCGGTAAACGTTTTCCTTTACGTGCGCGCCGTGGAATTTTCCGAACGGAAATCCGTTGATGGTGAAAACGTAGCAGGAATTTTCCCCGAGCCATTTTTGAAATTCCAGCAGCGATTTTCTTTCAGACAATTCAATCGCAGCCCGGTGGCTCAAGCGCAGGCCGATCCCAAACCGGCCGTGCGGGCGGATTTTGTCGCGCACGGCGAGCGTGTGGGTTTTGAGCGCGCCAAAGGTTTCGCGCCACGTTTCGCCACGGTGAACGTTCGTGCTGTAGGCGAGGTAGAGATTGTGGTTTAATTGCATGGCCGGTGCTGGAAACGTTCCGCATCCATGCCGGAAAGATGAGACGGAAGGGCGTTTTTGAAAAGCGCAAACAGCGTTGACACGTTTCGCGCGGCGGTTTAATGTGTCGGCAAAACTGCACACCAAACCATGTTGATTCGCATCAGTCTGATTTTGGCCATTGTCGCGGCGCTTGCGGCGGGCGCACTGAACATTTTTCAAGTGCGCGACAAAATCAACACGCTGATTTCCCAGCGCGACGATTACCATACCCAATTGACCCAAACCCAGGGCACTCTTTCCAGGACACAAGGCGAATTGGCAAGGACGAAAAGCACCTTGTCGCAGACGCAGCAGGAATTGTCGGATGCAAATTCTCAACGCGACGCCGCACAGCAGGCCGAAGCGGCGGCAACCAAACGCGCCAATGACTTGTCCGACAAGCTAACCAAGACTGCGTCGGATCTGGCAACGACCCAGGACCAACTTGCCGCTTACACCGCCACCGGCAAATCAGCCGAGGAAGTTGGGAAGTTAAGCGGCATGCTCAGCGCGGATCAGCAAGCCCTGGACGTGGCCAAAGAGGAAAACAAGGTTTTGTTAACCGTCAATTCCCGCCTGACCAACGAACTTAACCAATTCATGGGGTTGAGCCCGGATATTCTTTTGCCTGCCAACCTTGAAGGCAAGGTGCTGGTGGTTGATCCGAAGTGGGATTTTGTCGTTCTGAACGTCGGGGACGATCAGGGTGTCATTCAAAACGGCCAGCTTTTGGTCAGTCGGGACGGCAAGCTGGTCGCCAAGGTCATCGTCCGTTTTGTTGATAAAGACCAATGTATCGCCAACATCATTCCCGGCTGGAAACTTGGCCCGGTTATCGAAGGCGACGAAGTCACCCCGGCGTATCCGGCTCCAACTTCCTGACATGATGTCTCGCCGCCTTTCAAAATGGTTTTGGTTGCTCGCTCTCGGAGCGGTTCTTGCCGGCGTCTGCGGCTGCCAAACGAATGAGCCTGAAAACGCCTCCGCTCGGCCGTGGGACGCGCCGCAAGGCTATGATAATGGGCTCGGCGCCCTTGATACGCAGCAGCACGAGTAATCGCGCCTGTTTATTTTTCGATTTCCACGCAGCGCGTCGGCGTCAAAATAAAATCCATCCGGATGTCGTGAGCTTCAGTGGGAATTTCATTTGCCATTTGCAGCTCAAAGGCGATTCCGCATTTCAGTCCGCGGATATCCGCCAGCAGCCGGTCGAAAAATCCCCGACCGCGGCCAAGCCTGCGTCCCTTCAAATCAAAAGCCACGCCGGGAACGAGGACCAATTCAAATGTGTCCGCCGGAATTTCGGCGCAGTCCGGTCTGGGTTCGGGAATCCAGAACTGTCCCGTCACAATGTCGTTCTGCGGATCTTGCACGCGGCGGGCGACGTAATCTTGCGCGGCGGCGTCAAACTGGGGCAGCCCGCAAATCTTGCCGGCGGCGAGTGACTCCACCAGCAACGGCCAGAGGTTCGCCTCGTCCGGCAACGGCGAAAAAAATAGAACCGAGGCCGCGCTTTTCCAAAACGGCTGTTCTTTCAACCGGGCGCTGATTTCCGTGGAGAACGCGGCGCGTTCGTCGCTGGACATTTTTTCAAGGCGTGCGCGGATTTTCCAGCGCAGGACGGACTTTGCATTTTGAATTTCCATTTGTGCGCGCATTTACCCCTTGGACTTTAGATCTTGCGCCCCGCCGGAGCCTGGCGAAGGCGGATTGACTCTGGACTGCGTGAACGCGGCGCGCCATTTCTCGACGCGCTCCTTGATTTTCTTTTCCACGCCTTGTTCCGTCGGCTCGTAATAAATTTTGTCCACTCCCAGATAATCCTGCGCGACGAAATGATTCTCGCCCTCGTGCGCGTATTGATAGCCGACGCCGTGGCCAAGTTTCTTCGCGCTCTTGTAGCTCGCGTCGCGCAAATGCTCGGGCACGGCAATCGTCCGGCCGGATTTCACGTCGGCGAGCGCGGCGGAAATGGCCATGACGGCGCTGTTGCTCTTGTTCGCCGTGGCGATATAAATCGTCGCCTCTGCCAGCGGAATCTGCGCTTCCGGCCAGCCGACAAATTCCGCCGCGTGCAAGGCCGCGTCCGCCAGCACCAATGCCATCGGGTCGGCGAGGCCAACGTCTTCCGCCGCGCAAATGATGATGCGCCGCGCGATGAACCGCGGGTCTTCGCCGGCATGAATCATTTTCGCCAGCCAGTAAAGCGCCGCGTCCGGGTCGCTGCCGCGCATGGACTTGATAAACGCGGAAATCGTGTCGTAATGCGCGTCTTCGTCGTCATAAACCACAGCCTTATTTTGGATGCTTTGCTCGGCGGCGGCGAGGTCAATGTGGACGACGCCGTTTTTGTCCGGCGCGGTTGTGAGCGCGGCGATTTCCAGCGCGTTCAACGCCTTGCGCGCGTCGCCGTCGGAAATTTTGGCGAGATGGCGCAACGCATTTTCGTCCGCGGAAATTTTCAGGTAACCCAGTCCGCGCTCCTCGTCCTTCAGCGCGCGTTGCAACAGCGAAAATAATTCCTCCTCGCTCAAAGGCCGCAATTCAAAAATCTGCGAGCGCGAGACGAGCGGCGAATTGACGAAGAAAAACGGATTGTGCGTTGTCGCGCCGATGAGCTTGACCACGCCGCTTTCGACATCCGGCAGCAGCACATCCTGCTGCGCCTTGTTGAAGCGGTGGATTTCGTCAATGAAGAGAATCGTGGGCTGGCCGGTGTTTTCCAGCCGGTTCGCCGCGGCAGACAAAACGCGCCTCATGTCGGCGACATTGGACTCGACGCCGCTTAATCTTTCAAATTTGCTTTTGGTCCGGCGCGCGATGATTTGCGCCAGCGAGGTCTTGCCGGTGCCGGGCGGGCCGAAGAAAATCAGCGATTGAATCCGGTCAGCCTCAATTGCGCGGCGCAGCAATTGTCCCGGCGCGAGGATGTGCGTCTGCCCGGCGAACTCGTCGAGCGAGCGCGGGCGCATCCGCGCGGCGAGCGGCTGGTTGCGCGGGGATTTTTCCGGCGCGGGTGCGGACGGTTCCGGCGGTTGATTTTCAACCGGGGCGGGAAACAAATCGTCGCGCGGCATGAAATGAAATTAACACCGCCGGGGAATTTGCCCAAAACAAAAAAGCCCGCGCGCGGCGGGCTTTAATTCATGCTTCTGCCTTGAAATAACCCCCGCCATTGCCGTGTGCCACATGTTATCCTTTGAACTTGTTTTACAACAAGTGGAACTCGCGCGACGGCTTTCGGCTTCCAGTGAAGGCGTGCCGGCCACCGCTGCAACTCGCTCCGGGATTCGTTTATTTACGGTTCAAGGACTGTTGCGAATCACGAACAGGGCAGGGAAATCTTTTTTTAATTGTCTGCTCAAAGAACATTGCTGCTGACGATTCCTTTATCGGCCCGCGCACAAAATTTCTCAAGAAAAATTTTAAAAAATATTTTCCGGGTACCCCCTTGACAAATTCAAAAATGGATTTCCGAAACGCGCCGCCGCTCCGGCGAAAAACTTCCGCTCGCCCGCGCAAAAGCTTTTCACTAGACTCTCCGCCTGTTTCAAATGATGACGTCCGCGCAAATCCGGCAATCGTTCCTCGATTTCTTCAAGTCGAAGCAGCACACCATCGTGCCGTCTTCGAGTCTTATGCCCGATTCGCCGAACCTGCTGTTCACGAACGCCGGCATGAACCAGTTCGTCCCGATTTTTCTCGGCCAGACCAAATGCCCCTACACGCCCGGCCGCGCCGCCGACACCCAGAAGTGCATCCGCGCCGGCGGCAAACACAACGACCTCGATGACGTCGGCCTCGACACCTATCACCACACGTTTTTCGAAATGCTTGGCAACTGGAGCTTCGGCGATTATTTCAAAAAGGAAGCCATCGCCTGGGCGTGGGAACTCGTCGTTGAGAAATGGAAATTTCCCCCAGCGCGCCTCTACGCCACGATTTATTCGCCGGACAAATCAAAAAACGATCCGAGCGAATTTGACCAGGAAGCCTGGGATTGCTGGGCGGAAAAATTCCGCGGCGCCGGCCTCGACCCGAAAATCCACATCGTCCACGGCGGCAAGAAGGACAATTTCTGGATGATGGGCGAGACCGGCCCGTGCGGCCCGTGCTCGGAATTGCATGTGGATTTGACGCCGGACGGAAAAACCGAAGGCAAGCTGGTGAACAAGGGCGACGCCCGCTGCATTGAGATTTGGAACCTCGTTTTTATCCAATTCAACGCCAATCCTGACGGCACGTTTTCGCCGCTGCCCGCCCGGCACGTTGACACCGGCATGGGCTTCGAGCGCGTCACCAGCATCATTCAGGGCACCAAAGGGCTTACCGATTTCGCCCACGCCCGGATTTCCAACTACGAAACAGACATTTTCCGCCCCATTTTCGACAAATTGGAGCAATTAAGCGGCAAAATCTACCGCAGCACCCTGCCCGGAATGCCCGGAAATGGTCAAAAAGAGCCAATTTACCCCTCCGCTAATGTCAGTGACGCCGTCACTGACATCAGTGGCGTCACGACTGACATCAGCGGTGCGGTCACTGATGTCAGTGGTGCCAAGACTGACGTCAGTGGAACGACGGCGAAGGCTGGCGGGCAAGCCGCTGAGGCCAGTCAGGAGACAATTGCCGCCGACATCGCCTTCCGGGTGATTGCCGACCATATCCGGACGCTCTCGTTCGCCATCGCTGACGGCATTCAGCCCGGCAACAACGACCGCAATTACGTTCTGCGCCGCATCCTCCGCCGCGCCGTGCGTTACGGCCGCACGCTCGGCTTCAAGGAGCCGTTCTTCTACAAACTCGTGGACGTGCTGGCCGACACGATGGGCGACGTCTTCCCCGAAATCCGCGCCCGCAAGAAGCAGGTGCAGGAAACCATCCGCACCGAGGAAGAGGCGTTTAATAAAACTTTGGACAAAGGTTTAGAAATGCTTGAGGCAGCGTTCATTCAGGCAAATGAAGAACGGCAGAGGATAAATGAAATTACGGAAGCTGGCGAAATTTCGCTGACTGGTGAAAATTATTATCCTGATGCAGAGGGCAAATACGTTAAAACAGTTTCAAGCTTTGGAACGAAAGTTTCAATTACTGGAGAATTTGCATTTGAACTTTACGACACCTACGGCTTCCCGCTCGACCTCACCGAGTTGATGGCGCGCGAACGCGGTTTGACCGTGGACAAGGACGGTTTTGAAAAATTGATGGAAGAGCAGCGCGCCCGCGCCCGCGCCGCGCAGAAGAAAGAAGTCATTTCCCTCTCGCAAATCGAGACCACCACGCCCACGAAATTCGTCGGCTACGAGGACCTTGCGGTTCAGGCCAAGGTGCTTGAAGTCGTTTCCTTGAAGGACAAGACCGCCGTCATCCTCGACGCCAGCGCCTGTTACGCCGAGATGGGCGGCCAGGTCGGCGACACGGGCGAGATTTCTGCCGGCGGAAATTTATGGCGCATTTCCAACACGCAAAAGTCCGGCAACACCTGGCTGCATTTTATCGTAGCTGATGTAGCACGGGCCTCCGGCCCGTCCGCTTCGGCGTCGCGCCGAAGCGCGTCCGGCGAGACGCCTGACGCAACGGCCGAGACGGCCGTGCTACCCGCAGGCATCGTTACTCTTTCTGTTAATCGCGCACGCCGCGAAGCCATCCAACGCCATCACACCGTCACGCATTTGTTGCACTGGGCGTTGCATGAAGTCGTCAGCAAGGAGGCGTCGCAGAAAGGTTCGTTCGTCGGGCCAGACAAATTGACTTTCGATTTCAATTCGCCGCCGCTCACGCCGCAGCAGGTTGCCGACGTCGAGAAGCTCGTCAACGAACGCATCCTCGAAAACGCCGGCGTCTCGTGGACGGAAGTGCCCCATGCCGACGTGAAATCGCGCAAGGACGTGATGCAATTCTTCGGCGACAAATACGGCGACACGGTGCGGGTCGTCCAAATCGGCGGCCACGCGGCGAAGCTCGACGGCTATTCGATGGAACTCTGCGGCGGCACGCACACGCGCGCGACGGGCGAGATCGGCTTGTTCCGCATCGTCGGCGAAAGCGCGATTGCCGCCGGCGTCCGCCGAATTGAAGCCGTCGCCGGGCTGGAAGCTTACAGGCGCGCGAACGACGAGTTGCATTTGATCAAATCGCTCGCGGGCAAGGTGAATTCGCCAATCCACGAACTGGAAAAGAAAGTTGAGAACTTGCTCGCGCATCAGAAGGAACTGGAGAAGTCGCTGAAGTCGGCCGTTCAGCGCAATGCCGCGCAGACCGCGAGCTGGCTGCTCACGCGGGCGCACGAGGTTAACGGCATTCCGCTCATCACGCAAGATTTCCCCGACGCGGACGCGGATTATTTGCAAGCCGTCAATGACGCGCTCAAGAGCCGGTTCAAAGGCGTGATTGTTTTGGGCGGCTCAATGAACGGAGCGGTTGCGCTCGTGGCAAATGTTTCACCAGAGTTCACTTCAAAAATCCAGGCGGGGAAAATTGTCCAGCAGATCGCGCCCATTGTCGGCGGCAAAGGCGGCGGCAAGCCGGATAACGCGCGCGGCGGCGGAAAAGATGTAACCAAGCTGGCGGAGGCGCTGTCTAAAGCGGCGGAGCTGTTAAAGAGTTGAATTAACTGGTTGACATTCAGCTTGCCGGATAATAGAAACCCATACCCTATGAAAACAATTCTGATGCTGTTCCTGATGGCGTTCACGTTGGGCATTTTCCTGCCATCGTTGGCGGCACAAACGATCCCGGGTCAGACTGTCAAGCTCGTCAAAGTTCACAAGAAACACCGCCGGCATCACCGGCATCGCCATCACCATCATCACCACCACAAAAGGATAATCATCATCAAATAGGCCGCGCCGGCCGGATTAGAGCCGTTTTGATGGTTTCTTTGTGGAATTTTTATGCGATTCAAGCAATTTGTCTTCCTTTGTTTTTTCTGCGCTGCGGCGGCGGTTTTCGCAGATGACAATTCAAAACCCGTCGCTCTTTCTGAAACACCGGCGGCAGTCCAAAAAGCCATCAACGCGCGGATTGGCGGCGGAACGCTCGGCGAGATTGACGTGACGGCTGAAGATGGTGAAAACGTTTATGACGTGAGCCTGACGGCCACGAATGGCGACGCGCGCGATTTTTCGGTGGCCGACGACGGGACGTTGTTGAGCGTCGAAGTCGAATTGGCCGAAACGCCGGTCGCCGTGCGGAATACAATTCGGTCGCTGGCGTTGGGATGGGAACTGGAAGGCATTGATAAAAACCTGGATGACACGGAAATTTCCTATGACTTTGAAGTAACAAAGGATGGCCAGGAAAAAGATTTTACCATCGGCGATGATGGAACCCTTTGGAGCGAGGAAATAACTTTGAGCAAAGCCCCGGTGATGGTGCAAAAAACCATCCAAGCGCGGATGGGCGCTGGCAAATTGACGGAGATTGACGAAATGTTCGATGATGACGGCATCACTTACGATGTCGAGGTGACGGCCAACAGCGGCGAGGAACAATCTTTTACGGTGTCAACCAACGGCGCGGTGGTGAGCGAGGAGGTGACTCTGGAAAAAACAACTCCGGGCGCGCAAAGAACCATCAAGAATCGGATCGGTGACGGCACAATTCTTCGAATAGATAAGTCGTTACTTGAAAGGGAAGATGGCGTCCTGCCTTACGAGGTTCAAGGCCGCAAAGACGGCAAGCCCTTTGATTTCAGTGTCGGCCCCAGAGGAAGATTTTTGGGCATGGACGATTAACAAAATCCAACGGTGGCTGGTCGTTTTCGGGGTTGAGAGGATGTGGCATTGACAAGCCTTTTGCGAAAGCAAAAGCTTTAACGAACTGATGAACATCCCTGCCGTCACGAGCACGACTTCGCTGCCTACTTCAGAACAGGACCGCTTGGGGTCAATCGCGCTGGATCAATGGCGCGGGCTGGCGTTGGTTCTGGTTTTGATTTCCCATGGATTTTTTTTCACGGACCGCGTCAACGGCATCGGGCGCGTCGGCGTCAATTTGTTTTTCTTCATCTCCGGCATTTTGGTCTTCCGTTCGCTGTCGCGCACGCGCGCGAAAACGGATTTGGCGCGCGCAAAATCTTTTTGGTGGCGGCGGCTGCGGCGGTTGTATCCGGCGGTCATCGCCTATGTGCTGGCGATGTTGCCGGTGGTGTGGCTGTTGCAGCACCGGCCCGGTTTGCCGCCCGATTCGGATTTGGGTTCATACGTCAGGGCAATTCCCGTCGCGATATTTTATGGCGCGAACTATTTTGAAACGCCGATGTCGCTCGGCCATTTGTGGAGCCTTGGCTGCGAAATGCAATTTTATCTGCTCGCGCCGGTCATCTATCTGCTCGGCGGCGCGGCGGAGAAACGGCGGATTCTGATTTTTGGATTTCTGCTGGCGGTTTTACTGGCGCTCGGAATGGCACAGCCGTTCATCGGCAAATGGAAATATCATTTTGAATTTGCCGTGTGGCCGATGATGCTCGGCTTTTGTTGCGAATATAAGCGCGATTGGTTTCAGAGGATTCCCGCGCCGCTCGTCACGCTGATTTTGTGGCTGGGCGCCGTGGTTTGCGGCTTGAGCTTGGGCGTCATGCTTTTTGGCATGGAGACGAAACCGCTCGTCGTGGCGACGGGCGCGCTGCTGCTCGCGCCGTGCTGGCTGGCGTATTTGTTTGGCCGTCCGATGCACAAATTCATCGGGCCGGCGATGAAGTGGCTGGGCGAACGGACGTATTCGATTTATTTGTGGCAGCAGCCGTTCACGATTTGCAATTTTGTGCCGGACTTCTGGCAGTCGGTCGGCGCGCTGGTTTCAGTGGCGGTCGGCGGCGTGTGGTTTCATTTTTTCGAGCGGCCGTTCTTGAGCGCGGGCCGGCGCAAATGAAGCCTCGTTTATTGACCGGCTGGGGGCGCGCCCATTCCGCCCATGTGTTTCATCACCACCGCCTGCATCATTTCCTGCATGCTGTCGTATTTGGTGCAGCCGGCGGGCGGATTGAACAGGCTTGCGTCGGGTTTGGAGAAGTTAACGTTTCTGAATGACTGGGTGATGTCGCTGCCCTGTTCGTTTATTTCAATTTTGATCGGAAAATTTTTCAGATCGGTCGCGTTCCAGACGGTGAATTCATGTTTTGTTCCCTGCTGGTCGGTGATGACGTCCTTGTTTTTCACACAGGGATGGCCGTCCACGGTTTCCTTGCCTAATTCGGTCGTTTCCATTTTGGCGGCGCTGTTGGTGGCGCCGGAATCCGAATCCGCGGACGCCACTTCCACATAAGCCTGCGCGTTTGGATAAATCACATAAACGGCTTTTTTATCCTTTTGGGAAATGGATATCATGCGGTCCATTCCCATGGATTTCATTTGCGCCACGGTATCGGGCGTGATGTTGCCGCCTTTCATGTCCGCCATGTTCATTTCAAAGCGCGAATTGCCCTTGTCGAATGACATTTTGCCGGACATCGTGGTCGGATTGACGCCATTATTCATCCGCACTTCCAGCATGGCGGAAAATGTCTGGTTGTCGCCGAACAATTTATCCATGCCACTGTCAAACTGCGGAGCGCCCGGCCCGCCGCCCGATTGCGCGTGGAGCGGAAGAATTCCGGCCGCCAAAACAGCCGCCGCGAGAATCAAACGATATTTTTTCATGGGAATTATTTTGCTGATTTAATTGTCAAATGTTACCGCGGCATTTTAACCCAAGCGCTTTTTCAGTCCATCCAATTGTTCGTCCAACGCCTTCGGCAAATGGCCGCCGAACTTTGCGTAATTCGCCGCCACGTCCGCGATTTCCTTTTTCCAGCCGTCCTGATCCACCGAAGTCAGCGCCTGCATATCTTCGGCGGAAAGATTCAAGCCGGATAAATCCAGCGCGTCGGGCGTTGGTAAATTGCCAATTGCCGTCTTCTGCGCCTTGCCGGTTCCTTCCACGCGCTCGCAAATCCATTTGAGCACGCGCGAATTTTCGCCGTAGCCGGGCCAGAGAAATTTTCCAGCCTCGCTCTTGCGAAACCAGTTGACGAAATAAACCTTCGGCAATTTCACGCGGTCGGTGCGCTGCGTGAACGAAAGCCAGTGCGCAAAGTAATCCCCCATGTTGTAGCCGCAGAATGGCAGCATCGCAAACGGGTCGCGGCGCAAGACTCCGGCCTGGCCGCTCGCGGCGGCGGTCGTCTCCGAGCCGCAGGCCGAACCCATGAACACGCCGTGTTCCCAATCGAACGCCTCATTCACGAGCGGAATTGTGCTCGGACGCCGTCCGCCAAAAAGAATCGCGTCGAGCGGCACGCCTTCGGGATTTTGCCAGTCGGGATCAATCACCGGGCATTGCGATGCGGGCGCGGTGAAGCGTGAATTCGGATGCGCGCCTTTTTTGCCGCTGGCCGGCGTCCATTCTTCGCCGTGCCAGTCAATTCCCCCGGCTGGCGCAGGCACGCCAATGTCTTCCCACCAAACATCGCCGTCCGGCGTCAGCACGACGTTCGTGAAAATGGTGTTTTTTGAAATTGAAGCCATCGCGTTCGGGTTTGATTTTTTTGACGTTCCCGGTGCGACGCCAAAAAATCCGGTTTCAGGATTCATCGCGTAAAGCCGTCCGTCTTGGCCAACGCGAATCCACGCGATATCGTCACCAAGCGTCGTCACCTTCCAGCCGGGCAAAGTCGGCTGCATCATGGCCAGATTGGTTTTTCCGCACGCGCTCGGAAACGCGGCGGCGAGGTAAAACTTCTTTCCCTGCGGCGAAGTGAGGCAAAGAATCAGCATGTGTTCCGCCATCCACCCTTCACGTTTGGCGACCGTCGAGGCGATGCGCAGCGCGAGACATTTTTTGCCGAGCAACGCATTGCCACCGTAACCGGAGCCGTAGGACCAAATTGAAGGCTCGTCGGGAAAATGGACGATGTATTTGTGTTTGGGATCGCCTTCGCACGGCCACGAAACGTCTTTTTGTCCGGGTGACAACGGCGCGCCGACCGAGTGCATGCACGGAATAAAAATCCCGTTCGCGCCAAGCTTGTCCAAAACTTCCTGTCCCATGTGCGTCATGATTCTCATGTTGGCGACGACGTAAGGCGAATCGGTGATTTCAATTCCAATTTTGCAAATCGGCGAATCCAGCGGCCCCATCGCAAACGGGATGACGTAAAGCATCCGGCCTTTCATGCAGCCGCGGAATTTTTCGAGCAGGGTCTTTTTCATCTCGGCGGGGTCGGCCCAGTTGTTCGTCGGCCCCGCTTCGTCCTTCGTCTTTGAGCAGATGAATGTCCGGTCCTCCACGCGCGCCACATCGTTCGGATGCGAGCGCGCCAGAAAGGAATTGGGCCGCAATGTTTCGTTCAACTTCGTGAACGTGCCGCTTTTGACCATCAGGTCGCAGAGCATTTGGTATTCTGCATCCGAGCCGTCACACCAGAAAATCATTTCCGGCGCACACAGTTTCGTCATTTCTTCAACCCAGGAGATTAATTTTTGATGGTTCGTGTTTTTTTCACCCAGTGATCGTATCATAAGCCTGAAATCTCAAATTTGAATGTTTGCAACCAACCCAGCCAGCCCGCTACATCGTGGGACGATTAGAAATCTGCCAGAAAAAAATCGTTTTGCATCAAAAATTTGCATCCGTTTCCCGTCGCGCCTGCCCGTTCGCTGTGTTAAAATTTTTCTGGCATGAGTGTCGCGCTTGAACCCAAGTCCCGGCGCATTTCCGGTTCTACGAAATGCGTCACCCGCTCCGTCATGGACGCGTTGGGCGCCGAGCCGTCGCTCGAGGCGGTCACCATCAATCGCGCGCTGCAAAAAATTTCCGTCGCCACGCTCGGCAAAACCGACGAATCGCGCCTGACCGAAACGGTCACACGCCGCATCCAGTCCGCCTGCGAGAACAGCCTGTCCGAGCAATGCCTGCTGTTGCAGGGCAAAAGCGATTGCCGCACCTGCGACCAGCCGCTGTCCGACGCCGAGCGCGAACGCATCACCATCCGCCGCGAAGGTGATTCCACCACCATCGCCCGCGCCACGTGCCCGACCGCGCCGCACTTCTGGCGCTGGCGCGATTTGCCGTTTCCCAAAATCGTCCCGCGCGACGTGGAATTTCTTGAAGAAGCCGGACAGATTGACGAGCACATCAACGAGTGGAAGACGCAGCTCGCCGCCGCCATTTTGTGCGGCGTGTTCGGATTGCTCGCGGCGTTTGTCGTGCCGACGCAGTTCAAAATCTACGCCTTCATCGCTGCTTATCTCGCCGGCGGATTTTATCCGGCGGAGGAAGTTTGGGAACGGCTGCAAAAACGCGCGATTGACGTGCATTTTCTCATGCTGTTCGTCGCGGCGGGCGCGGCCAGCATCGGCGCGTGGGCGCAAGGCGCGACGCTGCTGTTTCTCTTTTCGCTTTCCGGCGCGCTGGAACATTTCGCGCTGGGCCGCACGCAAAAGGAAATCCGCTCGCTGTTCCGCGAAGCGCCGAAATTCGCAACCTTGCTCGACGAAAATGGCCACGAACGCGAGGTACGTGTCGAAAAAATTGTTCCGGGAATGAAACTGCTCATCAAGCCCGGCGCGCAATTTCCCGTGGACGGCGAAATTTCCAAGGGCGCAACCGCCGCCGACGAATCGAATCTCACCGGCGAAGCCACGCCCGTCGAAAAGAAAATCGGCGAGACCGTTCTGGCTGGCACCATCAATCTGTGGGGCGCGGTCGAAGTGCTCGTCACCAAGCCCGCCGCCGAAAGCGCGCTGCAAAAAATCATCACCCTCATCCGCGAGGCGCAGCAGCAAAAGGCGCCGTCGCAGCAGTTCACCGACAAGTTCAGCGCGTTTTACACTTACTTTGTGCTCGCCATGTCGTTCGCGATGTTTTTTGTCTGGTGGCTCGGCTTTCATTTGACGCCGTTCAGCGTTTCACACGGCGACGAGCACAGCGCGTTTTACCGCACCATGACGCTGCTCGTGGTTTCGTCGCCGTGCGCCCTCGTGCTTTCGATTCCGTCCGCCGTGCTCGCGGCGATTGCCTTCGGCGCGCGGCACGGCATTTTGTTCCGCGGCGGAGCGGCGGTGGAAAAGCTGGCGGAGGTCAACATCGTTGCGCTCGACAAAACCGGCACGCTCACCACCGGCGAATTGCGCGTGGAAAAAGTCGAAAGCTTTCCGCCCGGACACGAAGACGAAATCGCGCGGCTCGCCTATTCGCTCGAAAAACTTTCCACGCATCCGCTCGCCCGCGCCATCACGCGCCACGGCAAACAGCAGGATTTGCAGCCGGTTGAATTCGATCACTTCGAATCCGTCACCGGCCAGGGCCTGCGCGCGCGGCGCGGCGGCGTTGAATATCGCCTCGGCGGACGCGACTGGTTTGATTTGGAGCGCCGCGCTGATTTAAAAATCGGCACGGCGGTGGACGCCGGTTTTTCGGAAGTCTGGGTCGAGGCCGGCGATTTGCTGGGACGCGTTATTTTGCGCGACGACATCCGCCCGCAATCCGCCGCGGTCGTGGACGAGTTGCGCAGCGAAAATTTGAGAACTGTCGTGCTGACCGGCGACCGCAAACTGGCAGCGGAACATTTGCGCGAACAACTTCACCTCGACGACATGCGCGCCGAATTGAAGCCGGAAAACAAGGTTGCCGCCATCCGCGAATTGAGCGGGCAGGGGGACCGCGTGGCGATGATTGGCGACGGCGTGAACGACGCGCCGAGCCTGGCCGCCGCGCACATCGGCGTGGCGATGGGCGCGCGCGGCGCGGACGCGGCACTGGAGCAGGCCGACGTGGTGTTGATGCACGACAAGCTGGAAAATTTTCTCGCGGCGTTTCGTTTGAGCCAGCGCGCGCGCGGCGTCATTCGCACAAACCTGGTCATTTCGCTCGGCACGGTCGTGGTTTTGGTGGTGCTGGCGATGCTGGGCCGGATTCCGCTGACGATTGGCGTGGTCGGCCACGAAGGCAGCACGGTCGTCGTGGTGATGAACAGTTTGCGGCTGCTGTTCAGCGGGAACAAAAAAACTTGAGCCACAGATGAACACAGATTGGCACAGATAAAAGGTCTGCGGTGTTCATTCTTTGGCCGATGCGAACCGAAAACCCCAACACGCGACGCGCCATTTGCCTGACATGGAACCGGGTGAAAGTTGAAATTTATCTGTGTTTCATCTTTGCAAATCTGCGGCTAAAATTTCCCGATGAAATCGGAATTCATGCGCGCGGCCATCCGGCTTTCGCGCAAAAAAATGCGGCGCGGCGAAGGCGGGCCGTTTGGCGCAGTTGTTGTCCGCGGGGGCAAAATCATCGGGCGCGGCTGGAACCGCGTGACTTCCGCGAACGACCCGACGGCGCACGCGGAAATCATGGCCATCCGCGAAGCCTGCGCGAAATTGAAAACGTTCCGGCTGGACGATTGCGAACTTTACGCCAGTTGCGAGCCGTGCCCGATGTGTCTGGCGGCGATTTACTGGGCGCGCCTGAAAAAAGTTTATTACGCCGGCACGCGCCGGGACGCCGTGCAGATCCAGTTCGACGACGAATGGATTGGCCGCGAACTGGCGAAGCCGGCTGCCCGCCGCAAAATTCCGATGAAACAACTGCTCCGCCCGGAGGCGATAAAAGTTTTTGCGGAATGGAAGAACAAGCCGGACAAAATATGTTACTGAAGAAATCACGCGCCGTGCCGTTGAGTTGAAAAAGGACTCGTAAATTGCAAACCGCATATCGTAAATTCCATGGATGAATTTGTTGCCGTTTGGAAAGTTGCCCGCGCACAAGCCGCGTAGGTTTGTTCCACAGAGAGTTGACCTCGGCGACTGGCCGCAAATCGCGCCGTTGTTCGACCGGTTGGAAAGTCGCGCCGCGAATTGCAAGGCAACCGTCGAACTCGAACGCTGGCTGCTTGATTGGAGCGAGCTTTCTGCCGCGCTGGTCGAGGAGTCCTCGTGCCGTTACATCGCCATGACCTGCCACACGGATAACGCCGACGCGGAAAAGGCTTACTTGCATTTCGTCGAAAACGTCGAGCCCCAACTCAAGCCCCGCCAGTTCGCGTTGGAAAAGATTTACGTCGCCCATCCGCTCCGTGAAGGATTGCCGCAATCGCGTTTCGAAGTTTTTGACCGCGACGTAAAAAATCATGTCGAACTGTTCCGGCCGGAAAACGTTCCGCTCGAGACCGAGGAGGCAAAACTCTCGCAGCAATACCAAAAATTGAGCGGCTCGCTCACGGTCAATTTTCGCGGCGAAGAAAAAACGCTCGTGCAAATGGCCCCCTACTTCGAAGAACCCGACCGCGCGCTGCGGCAGGAGGCATGGGGGCTGGTCACCAAACGCCGATTGCAGGAAGCGGACAAGTTCGATGACATCTTAGACCAGCAAGTCAAGCTGCGCGGGCAAATCGCGCAAAACGCCGGTTTTGAAAATTACCGCGACTACGCCTTCCGGCAACTGGGGCGTTTCGATTACACGCCGGACGATTGCGTCAAATTTCATGACGCGGCGGAAAAACACGCCATGCCAATCGTGTGCGAATTGCAGGCGCAACGCCGCGCGCAACTGAAACTGGAAAAACTTCGCCCGTGGGATTTGGCGGTTGACCCTTTGAACCGCCCGCCGCTGAAACCGTTCGCGCAAGTCGGCGAAATGGTTTCGCGCACGCAAAAGATTTTCGATTCGCTCGACGGCGAACTCGCGAGTAGCTTCCGGCAGATGGACGATTTGCATCTGCTCGATTTGGACAATCGCAAGGGAAAGGCGCCCGGCGGTTACCAATGCACGCTCACCGAGTCGCGGCTGCCGTTTATTTTCATGAATGCCATCGGCTTGCAGCGCGACGTGGAAACGATTTTGCACGAGGCCGGCCACGCCTTTCACGCGCTGGCGACGCGCGACGAGGATTTGTATGCGTATCGGAACCCGCCGATTGAATTCTGCGAAGTCGCTTCGATGAGCATGGAATTGCTCGGCAACGAATTCATCGAGGAATTCTATTCCGCCGCTGACGCCAGCCGCGCGCGGCGCGTCCATCTCGAAGGCGTTGTCGGTGTGTTTCCGTGGATTGCGACGGTGGATGCATTTCAACATTGGATTTACACGCACCCAAAACACACGCGCCACGAGCGGCGCAAGGCATGGCTGGATTTGATGGACCGTTTTGGCGGCGACGTGGACTGGAGCAATTTTGAAAATGCGCGCGCGAATTTGTGGCACCGGCAGCTCCACATTTTTCTGCATCCGTTTTACTACATCGAATACGGCATCGCGCAACTTGGCGCGCTGCAAGTCTGGGCGAATTCCAAACGCGACAAGGCGAAGGCGCTGGGCGATTACAAAAAATCGCTGGCCTTGGGCGGGTCGCGTCCACTGCCGGAATTGTTTTCCGCGGCGGGCTGCCGATTTCAATTCGACGCGGCGACCATCAGGCCGTTGATTCAACTGGCGGATGCGGAGCTGAAAAAACTTTGAAGCCACTCCGGCAGCTTGCCGCGCGTCATTTCGAGGCAATTTTTTGCCGGCAAAGACGACTTTGTTGCCGGCGGAATAGGTGGCCAGACAAGTTCATCTAGGATTCAGAGGCAGCTTCGTTTAACCGTCGGCACGCGGCTACCCATCCTCTGCCATTGATTGAACATTTTTTGCACTGGCTTTCGACGCCCTCCGCGTTCTGATTTTTTTCGCGGAGGCGAATGGGAAATAAAAAATCCGCCCGGAAAGTCAGAACCTTCCGGGTGGCATGAAGGGGATGGCCGGTTTAATTCTCGACGAATTTCATCACGCGCGATTTCTCGGAACGTTTGCGTTTGGTTTCGTCCAGTTCCTTTTTGCGCAGGCGCAGATTTTTCGGCGTCGCCTCCACGAACTCGTCCACGTCAATGTATTCCAGCGCGCGTTCGAGCGAGAGTTTCAGCGGCGGCGAGAGCTGGATGCCCTTGCCATCGCCCTGCGATCTCATGTTCGTCAGCCGTTTCGCCTTGCATGGGTTGACCGGGATGTCGTTCTCGCGCGCGTTTTCGCCGACAATCATGCCCTTGTAAATTTTGTCGCCCGGCTCGATCATCAGCCGGCCGCGTTCCTGCACCATGTTCAGCGCGTAAGCCATCGCCTCGCCGTCCTCCATGCTCACGAGCGAGCCGTTCTTGCGCGCGGCAATTTCACCGCGGTCGGCGCCATATTCGTGGAACAGATGGCTCATCACGCCCATGCCCTTGGTCGTGTTCACGAGGTCGGTTTCAAATCCAATCAGCCCGCGCATCGGAATCAGCGCCTCGATGGTCACCTGATCCGCATGATGGCTCATGTTGACAATCTCGGCTTTGCGGAACGCGAGATTTTCCATCACGTTGCCCATGTTTTCCTGCGGAATTTCCAGAAACAATTTTTCAACCGGCTCCAGCATTTCGCCGTTCGCGCCTTTTTTCCACAGCACTTCGGGGCGCGAAACCAAAACTTCGTAGCCTTCGCGGCGCATTTGCTCGACGAGGATGGCGATTTGCATTTCACCGCGGCCGCTCACGGCAAAAACTTTCGGGTCGCTCGTCTGCGCGATGCGCAGCGCGACGTTCGTACGGGTTTCCTTCACCAGCCGGTCCCAAATGTGCCGCGCGGTGACGAGCTTGCCGTCCTGGCCGGCGAGCGGGCCGTCGTTGACGGCGAATTCCATCTGGATGGTCGGCGGATCAATCGGAATGTAAGGCAGCGCCGCGCGCGCGTCGGAATCGCAAATTGTTTCGCCGATGAAAACGTCCTCGAAGCCCGCCAGCCCGACGATGTCGCCCGCGTGCGCTTCCTGAACCTCAATCCGCTTCATGCCTTCGAAGTGGAAAATCGCGGTGATTTTGTTTTTGGAAATCTTCCCGTGACCGTGCCGGCAAATCGCCGCGTCGCCGAGCTTGACCTTGCCCTCGTAAATTTTCCCGAATGCAATGCGTCCGAGATAATCGCTGTAATCCAGATTGGCCACGAGCAATTGAAAACCGTCGCCGGCCTTCGCGCGCGGCGCGGGAATGTGCTTCGTGATGGCCTCGAACAACGGCTCCATCGTGCCGCTGACGTGAGCGAGGTCAACCTTCGCGTAGCCCTGCTTGGCCGAAGCGTAGATGAACGGAAAATCCAGTTGCTCGTCCGTCGCGTTGAGCGAAATGAACAATTCAAAAACCTGGTCGAGAACTTTCTTCGGGTTCGCGTTCTCGCGGTCAATCTTGTTGATGACCACAATCGGCTTCGCGCCGGCTTCGAGCGCCTTGCGCAGCACAAAGCGCGTCTGCGCCTGCGGGCCTTCGGCGGAATCCACCACCAGCAGCACGCCGTCAATCATGTTCATGATGCGCTCGACTTCGCCGCCGAAATCCGCGTGGCCGGGCGTGTCCACGATATTGATGTGGTAATCCTTGTATTTGAACGCGGCGTTTTTGGCACGGATGGTGATGCCTTTTTCCTTTTCCAAGTCCATGGAATCCATCAGGCGCTCCTCCGACGACTCATGCTGGTTGGCGCGGAAAGTACCCGACTGCTTGAGCAGGCAGTCCACGAGCGTGGTCTTGCCGTGGTCAACGTGCGCGATGATGGCGATGTTTCGAATGTGCTGCATTTTTTTATTAAATTTCCAATTTCCTCCGCTCTCAACCCTCAATCTTCAACTCTTAAAACTCAAGTTGAGCCGGACAATGTGCCTTGCGTGGGAGAAAGGTCAAGAAAATGATTCGGCGAATTTTGTTTGGGCGGCTCTTCGGGGCCGCCTTTTTCATTTGAATACAATCGGATTGTCCGGCGTCAGCGGTATTGGGTGGCACAATCGGGACAAATGCCGTGGGTGAATCTCAAGCCCAGATGCGTCTTGAAAAAAACTTCGGGCAGTTGCCATTGGCCCTGCTGGTCGCGGATTTTTTTGCAGCTTGAGCAGATGGGCAGAAGACCGCCCCGCGATTCGTAGGCCAGCAACAGCGCCAGCAGCATTTTGATGGTCTGCTCGTAGCGCTGTTCCGCCCGCTTCCACAGCCGCCGTTCGGCTTCCGCCACAGCCCGGCGGATGACGGTTCCCAGACGCCACAGTTCGCTTTTGGACACGTAATCTGTCACGCCGGGCGACAATTTTTCGATTTCCATTTCCGGCGTGAGCGCGCCGGTGACAAAAATAAAGGGCACGTCGGGGCATTTCTCCCGCGCAACGGCCAGCGCGGTCAGGCCGTCAAAGGAAGGCAAACCGTGGTCGGAAAGAATCACATCCGGCGGCTGCCGCTCCAGTTCTGACAAAAAAGCTTCCCGCGTGTCCACCCGCTGCGACTGAAACAACATCCCATCCTTGCACAACTCCCGGTCCACCCGATCAGCTTCAGCAGGGACATCTTCAATGAAGAGAATGCGAATTTCTTTATCCACGACGTCCTCCGTTAGTCCATCTGTCCGCGACGCAGCTTTCTAGCAAATGCCGGAGAAAATTGGAAGGAATTTTCCAAAGTATTTTCATCGCCCGTTGGTGGGGCTAAACCACCTTTTTCAGCTTCGCGTCCTCGCCGGACCCTTGATTAAGGATTGCGACGCTCACTTCAAAACCGTGTCCAGAAATTTTTCAGAATGTTGAAAAATTCAGCATCCACTTCCCATCGCCTGACATGAGCAATTCCGTGCCGGGAAGCCGGGCGATGTTGGAAAGATCGCCGCGACAAGCACTTGTTCCTTTGCACGTTTTTTGCTTTCAGCCCCGGGAATTGAAAAATCCATGGCACACAATTTGCGGCATTTTTTGAACGTCCGGGGATTGGACTTTTTAGGGGGAGGCGCAGTCTTCGGTAAAACAACAGGATTTTGACGTATGAAAAAAAATTCGCACCTGGAGAGAATCGTGTTTTATCAACACTTCGGGTTCCTCGCTATTATCGCAATTTGCTGGCTGGATGAACTGCTCAAGCTGCCGTCTCTGATTTTTTCCGATCATCCCTTCGCCTTTGTGTTCCGCCGCTCCACGCTGGACATGTTGCTGGTTCTGGCCGTCTGGTTGCTGGTGAGCCGTTCCACCCGCCGGGCATTGGAACGGATCCGTTATCTGGAGGGATTCTTGCGCGTCTGCTCCTGGTGCCGACGGATTGATTACCATGGCGACTGGATGCCGCTGGAGGATTTCATGGAGCAAGGTTTCGACACACCCACGACGCATGGCATCTGCCCGGAATGTCTGCACCGGCAAAAAGAGGCGCTGGCGCGGTCAAAAGCGCGCGAGAAAGATAGCCAGCCGGGCTGATTTCCGTTGCACCGTCAGCGCATTTGAATCCGCATTGCCCGCGGTCAAATCAACTTCTTCAACTTCGCGTCCTCGCCGAGTTTCCGGACCAGTTCTTTGACCTTCTGCGCCTGCGATTTGTGCGCGAGCAACACCGCGTCATCCGTCTGCACCAGAATTGAATCCCGCAAGCCAACCACGGCAATCGGCGTTTTATTTTTTGTCCGCGCGTCGTAGATGATGTTCCGAGCCGCGTCCACGTGAATGAAATCCGCCACGACGCAATTGCCTTCGGCATCGGCCTTGAGATGCCGCGCCAGCGCGTTCCAAGCGCCGAGGTCGTCCCACTCAAAATCGCCGTCGGCGCAAATGACATTTTGCGCGCGCTCCATTAACGCATAATCAATCGAGATTTTTTTGACGCTCGGATAATCCTTCGCCAGAATTTTCGCGAGCTTCGCGGGATTGTTCGCGACTTTGAACCAGCGTTGGCACGCGGTGAACATTTCCGGCTGGTGCTTCTCCAGCCCGTTTGTGACCGTAATGAAACTCCAGACGAACATTCCCGCGTTCCAGCGATACTGCCCGCTGTTGACGTATTCGAGCGCGCGCTGAAAATCCGGCTTTTCGACAAATTTTTCCGCTTTGAAAAAAGTCGTCTTCGTTTTCTTCGCGCCCGGCGGCGTTGGTAATTCCGTTCCCGTTTGAATGTAACCGTAACCCGTCGCCGGCTCGGTCGGCTTGATGCCGATGGTGACGATCGCCTGCCCTTGCGCCGCCACGTCAAAGGCGTCGGACAAAACCTGCTGGAATTTTTTTACGTCGGGAATGACATGATCCGCCGGCAACACAGCCATGACGCCAGTCGTCGAACGCGCGCCGACAAGCGCCGCGCCAAGCGTGACGGCGGCGCAAGTGTCGCGGCCCATCGGCTCGGCGATGAGATTTGCCTTGGGAATTTTCGGAAGTTGTTTTTTGACTTCCGGCAATTGTGCTTCGTTGGTGATGACAAAAATATTTTTCGCCGGAACAATCGGCAGCACACGCTCGACGGCTTCCTGCAAAAACGATTTCTTGCCGAGCAACGCGAGCAATTGCTTGGGCATTTTCTCGCGGCTCAACGGCCAGAACCGTTCGCCGCGCCCGCCCGCCATGATGATGACGAAACGGTTTTTGAAGTCGGGTTTTGTTTTCATATTTCTTTAGCCACAGATTTTTACAGATGAAACACAGATAAAATTAATAAAAAGGTGAGTCTGGTGGTTTGGGCCCAATGATTCTTTCTTCACGAAGCCAATCCAAAAACTCATTTATCCGTCGCACTTCAGATCCCATATCGAACGCTAAATCGCGCAATTTTTCGGGATCATGCGAATCACAATCTGATGAGAATCCTTTGCCTCTTTTGATTTTATGTTTGGAACGAGCATACACTTCATCACCATCTTCAAACGAAAAACTCGCATAATATGAATGAATGTAAGTGTTTCGGTGCGTTTCAAGTTGAGAGCACTTTTTTACGATGGCAGAAATCTCTTTTACCATTTCTTTATCGTCAGTCTTGTGCCTGCAAATTGCTTCTGTTGTATCACACAATTTACGAAACGAAAGTTGACTGCCAATGATGAGTCCGACCATTGGGTCTTTGTTAGTAACCGAAGCAAACAATTCCAAGAGTTTATTTTCAAGTTCTTGAAACGCCATGGTCATTTCGCCCAGCGCGGCAGCACATTGTTCGGTCGTTGCCATCGAATTTATTTTTGAGGTGGAAAATAAATCTCCGCCTTTTCCCCATCGGAATCGTATGCTTCAAATGTATGCCATTTTCCATCTGGCCATTTAACGCACCATTGCTCGTAATCGTTTTCAACCGATTTTGTCCAAACAGGGTGAAACTCTTGCCTTTTAAATCCCCACCAATCCGAATAAACAGCTTCCCTAATTCCGCCATCATCCAAATCTGGATACCAAACCATCTTGGTTTTTGTGTTGTAAAGGCAAATAGCTAAAATAGCCAAGGTGATAAACCGCCACACTTTCTTTGATGCTTCTTCGTGTTGATTTCTTTTTGCGGCGTTCTCTAATTCTTTTTGAAGAAATTTGTATTCCTGAAGAATATCTTCGGACGTCCAAATCTTTTCTTCGCCTTCATTTTTCATAAAGCGTTTAATTCATGTCCATCTGTGTTCAATCCGCGTTTCATCTGTGGCTAAACAGGCTAAATAGATTTCACCGCACCGGCCAGCGATTTCACAAATTTGCCCACGCGCTTGACCAAATCTTTTGATTTTCCGTTTTCGGCGATTTGATTCACCACCGCGCTGCCGACGACGACTGCATCCGCATCTTGCGCGACGAGTCTGGCCTGCTGCGGATTGGAAACGCCAAAGCCGACGGCCACCGGCAATTTCGTGTGCGCGCGGATTTTGGAAACCTGCTGCGCGAGATTCGACGCGACTTTGATTTGCATTCCCGTCACGCCTTCGCGCGAAATGTAATAAATAAATCCGCTGCCGCGACGGACGATGAATTCCATGCGCTCCTCCGGCGTCGTCGGCGCGACGAGATAAATATGGCAGAGACCGTGTTTGCGCATGAGCGCTTCGTAATTGTCGGATTCTTCCGGCGGCAAATCGAGAACGAGCAAACCATCCACGCCCGCTTTCGCCGCATCGCGAATGAATTTTTCCATGCCAATGCGATGGATGAGGTTGAAGTAAATGTAGAGAACGATGGGAATTTCACTTTTCTTGCGAATCTCGGAAACGGTTTTCAAAAGTTTCGGCGGCGTAGTTTGGGATTCGAGACCGCGCTGGGCCGCAAGTTGATTGACCAAGCCGTCGGCGAGCGGGTCGCTGAACGGCACGCCGAGTTCCAAAATGTCCACGCCGGCCAGGTCGAAAGCCAAAGCCAGTTCGCGCGTGGCGGCGAGATTCGGGTCGCCCGCGCCGATATAGACGATGAAGCCTTTTTTGCCGTCGCGCTTCAGTTGCGCGAAACATTCCTCAATGCGATTCATTGGCCGCAGTTTCAAGTTTCAGATTGCAAGTTTCAAGTTCCGAAATGTCGCGCGAAGAACGCAAGGCAATACGAAGGCAAAACTTTTCCTTCGTGAACTTCGCGCGAAACAAAGCTGATTTGACCATGCGGCGTTTCTTTTGCATGATTCTCGACATGGCAAACACTTTCGGGCAATTGTTCCGCATCACGACGTGGGGCGAATCTCACGGCGGCGGCGTGGGCGTGGTCGTGGACGGCTGCCCGCCGAAATTGAAATTGACGGAAGCGGACATCCAGCCGGAGTTAAACCGCCGTCGTCCGGGGCAATCCAAAATCACCTCGCGCCGCAGGGAACCGGACATCGTGCAGATTCTTTCCGGCACTTTTGAAGGCAAAACGCTCGGCACGCCGATTTGCCTGTGGGTGAAAAATGAAGATGCACGGCCGGAAGCGTATTCGGAGATGAAGGAAAAATTCCGCCCGTCGCACGCGGATTTTACCTACTTCGCCAAATACGGGATCAGAAATTGGGAGGGTGGCGGACGCGCGAGCGCGCGCGAAACGGTTGGCCGCGTCGCCGCCGGCGCGATTGCCAAGAAAATTTTGCGCGAGCAATTCGGCGTCGAAACGCTGGCCTACGTCAAGCAGGTCCAGAAAATTGTCGGCGACGTGGATCCGGAAAAGGTGAAGCTGGCGGACGTGGAATCGAACATCGTCCGCTGTCCGGATCAAAAGGCGGCGAAAGAAATGATTCAACTGATTGACGACATCCGGCAGGCGGGTGACACGGTCGGCGGCATTGTCGAAGGCGTCGCGCGCGGTGTTCCCGCCGGCTGGGGCGAGCCGGTGTTTGACAAGCTCGGCGCGGATTTGGCGAAGGCGATGTTGAGTTTGCCGGCGACCAGGGCGTTTGAAATTGGCTCCGGCTTCAGCAGCATTTTAATGACGGGACGCGAGCACAACGACGCCTTTCGCGCGCGGAACAAAAAAGTTTTCACGACGACAAATTTTTCCGGCGGCATCCAGGGCGGCATCTCGAACGGACAGACGATTTTCTTCCGCGTCGCGTTCAAGCCGGTGGCGACGGTGATGCACGAACAGGACACGGTGGACGTGCATTTTGAAAATACAAAGCTGAAAGCCCGCGGCCGCCACGACCCGTGCGTGCTGCCGCGCGCGGTGCCGATGATCGAGGCGATGACGGCGCTGGTGCTGGTGGACCACGCCCTGCGGCACAAGGCGCAGTGCGGTTGATTTTTTTTGCAACACGGACGATTTTAATTTCACATTATGGCTGAAAAAAATTTGAATGAAATTTCGCGGGACGCCCGCGCGCTGTTCGCGAAAGGCACCGAGGCGTTGTCACGGGATAATTTGGATTACGCCATCGCGTTGCTGAGCCAGGCGCTGGAAAAAGAGCCGGGATTTTACGAATGCCGCAAGTTGTTGCGCGACGCGCAATTTCGCAAGGCCGGCGACGGCGGCTCGGGCTTCTTCAAAAAAATGTGGAGCGGGGCGGGCAACTCGCCGCAGATCGCCAAGGCGCAAATCGCCTTGCGCACCAATCCCGCCCACGCGCTCGCCATCGCCGAGCAGATTTTGAACAGCGACCCGAACAGTTCCGCCGCGCACCGCATCATCGTGGACGCGGCCAACACGCTGGAACTGCCGCGCACCGCCGCGCTTTCCTACGAATCCCTCGTGAAAAATTCACCGAAGGATAGAAATCTGGCGATTGAATTCGCCCATGCCGTCTCAGAAATTGGCGAAGGCTCGCGCGCCGAAAAAATCCTGGCAGATTTGCTGCGCGAGAATCCCGGCGACGGTGATTTGAACCAGGCATTGAAGGACCTGTCTGCGCGCAAGACCCTTGACGAAGGCGGCTACGGCGCGCTGGAAGGCGGCAAAGGCTCCTACCGCGACATTCTCAAGGACGCCAAGCAGGCCGTTTCGCTTGAACAGGAAAGCCGGGTGCAAAAGACCGAGGACGTGACCGCGCGGTTGATCGAAGAATATGAAGCGCGGCTGCCCAAGGAACCGGACAATCTCAAGCTCGTCCGCTCGCTCGCGGAACTTTACGCACAGAAAAAACAATTCGACCGCGCGCTGGAGTTTTATGATCGCATCAAAAAATCCGACATGGGCAACGACCCGTCGCTCGACACCGCGATTGCGAACACGATTGTGCGCCGGTTTGACAACGAGATTGCGGAATTGAACCCGTTCGATCCGGATCACGCCGCGCAGGTGGCGAAATTGCAGGCGGAGAAGTTGAATTTTCAACTGGACGAATGCCAGAAGCGCGTGGAGAAATTTCCGACCGACCTGGCCATCCGGTTCGAAATGGGCGCGCTTTATTTCCAGGCGGGAAAAATCAGCGAGGCGATTCAGGAATTTCAGAAGGCGCAGGGCAACCCGCAACGGCGTCTGGCCGCGATGAACTACCTCGCGCAGTGTTTTGCGAAACGGAAGATGTTCGACCTCGCCGCGCGCACGCTGCAAAACGCCATCAAGGAAAAGCCCGGGTTTGACGACGAGAAGAAGGATTTGATTTACAACCTCGGCTGCGTGCTGGAAAGCATGGGCAAAAAAGAAGAAGCCGTGGAGCAGTTCAAAATCATTTACGAAATGGACATCGGCTACAAGGATGTCGCGGCGAAGGTGGACGCCTTTTACGCGGCGCAATGACCTTGTACCGATCACGCCCTTCGTCGGAGTTTGTTCCCGGCGGCATTGGTGTCCGTTTCTCTTGAAAAGCAATTGCTGTGGAATTATGCACTTGACGGAAGGGGATATCCGATGGAATTCATTTGCCCTTGAATTATTAGGGCGAAACCAACACCGTTTTTACCGAATTCATCCAGTTGCATAAAAGTCATCACAAAAATTCCGAACCATGAAATCGGCCCAATCGTCGCGGAAAAAATCAAATGAAGTTTTTTAGATATTATTTTCTCTTCTCGCCGTTCGTTCTGGCGGCAATTGGAATTGCCGGCTGTTCCACAACAACACCGCAACCCGATGAAAAGGCTTTCGCGGCACCGACGCAGCTGACTGCGAAGCTGGTTGACCCGATTGACATCCGTTTGCAATGGCAGGACAACGCCGCCGACGCGGCCGGCTATTTTGTCGAATACAGCCCCGAAGCGAACAACGAATTCGTTATCATTGACGCGCTGCCGCCGGGCGCGACGACCTATTTGCATCCGCATTTGCTGCCGCACACCCGGTTCGTTTATCGTGTTGTGCCATTTTTTGGCCCGGCCTCCAACACCGCCGAAATCAAAACCGGCAAGAAAGCCCCGCAACAGCCGCTCACCGCCGCTGAAATCGCCAACACCAATTCGCCGGACACCGGAATTAAAAAATCCATTCGCTCGATGGCGACCTTCGCCGCAGCCGCGCCGACGGATTTGCGCGCGACGTTCATCCCGCCCGCAGGCGTCAAACTCGACTGGGCGGACCACGACAGCGCCGCCGCCGGCTATTTGCTCGAAATCAAACCGGAATGGAGCCGCGATTTCAAGGTGTCGGCCTTTCTCCCGCCGCACACGACGACGCTGACCAGCTACGGTTTTCCCTTCGACACGAAATTCACCTTTCGCGTCCGCGCTTTTTTCTACGGCCAGCCGTCGAACCTCGCCGAACAAACCACCGGAAATGATCCTTGATGCAGCCGAAGCCAAGGTGATTTTGTCACGCGGCCTGCGATTGGTTCCCGATTCGGACGAGTGGCAATATCTTTCGCGGATTTTCATTCACGACGGAATTCTCCCGCCGGCTTCGCATGGTGGCGAATAGGAAAAAGCTTTTCATCGCCGGAGGCCGGTGATTTTATAGGCGAGACCACATGATTCATTTCTACAAACAACTGGTTGCAGTTTTGGCGGAGAAAAAACCTTTCACTCTCGCGCTGATTTCCGGCGTCAAAGGCTCCAGCCCGCAGCGGCTCGGCGCCAAGGTGCTGTTTTTTGAGGACGGACGGATGGTTGGCACAATTGGCGGCGGCTGTCTGGAAGCAGAAGTCCACGCGCGCGCCAAAAAAGCGATGAAGTTCGGCCAGGCCGCCACGTTTGAAATGCTCCTCGACCACGATTTCGGCTGGGACGATGGATTGATTTGCGGCGGCAGCGTGAGCGGTTTGATTTTGCCGTGCGCGGCGGAAGCAGCCGAGCTTTGGAATAAATTGGCTGGCGCAGCCGGGCCAATTCGTTGGGGCGTGAAAAAAGATTTTTCCATTGCAACGGTTGAAAATTCCGACGCGGACGAGTGGCTTTATCAGGAAACGGTTTCACCGCCATGCGCGTTGTGGATCGCCGGCTCCGGCCACGTCGCGCACGCCGTCGCGCCACTGGCGTTGCAGCTTGAATTTCAAGTGACGGTTTTCGACGACCGTCCCGCGCTGGCGAATCACGGGCATTTTCCGCCGCCGATCCAATTGCGCGTTGGCGGCTGGCACGAACTTTTGAAGGAACCTATGCCGGCGCAGCCCGCCTTCGGTCTCATCGTCACCCGTGGACATCAGCACGACGCGCTGGTGCTTTCCGAGTGGATTCACCGCCCGTTTGTTTTTCTGGGAATGATTGGCAGCCGGCGCAAGGCGCGCATCATCCGCGAACAATTTCTCCGGCAAAACGTCGCGAGCGCCGGCGAATTGGAAAAAATCGCCAGCCCGGTCGGCGTGGAAATCGGCGCGCAAAGCACCACGGAAATTGCCGTGAGCATCCTGGCGCAATTCATTCAGAAACGCGCGGAACATTTGAAGTCCACGGCGTCCGTCTGCGCCGGTTGAAATTTTATGAGCAGAATCGGAAAATGGTCGCGTCTCACAATTTTGTTGATTCTTCAATCAGCCGTTCAATTGTCCACACTTCATTTGTCAGCTTAACCCCAACAGCGGGAGTGCAACCGAGCGTGCTGTGAACCTTGCAAAAATTATACGCGGCCACGAATAACGCGATTGCATAACGATGATTGCACAGTTTCCGCGAATATCCCAGCCCCAAACGGGCAAACCGTTTGTTGAAATGCCGCACGGTCAAGTTTCCTCGCTCAACATAGGAGGTATTGATACGGTCTTGGCGCGGTGTTCCGGCTTGGATTCTAATTTTGACGCCAGTGCATTGCGCGGGCGAATAGCGGCGCGCGGCTTCCGCTCTGGCATCGAACGGGACGGAATATAGCTTTTGCATAGTGGCGAAGTCCAGACGCCCTAGCAGGTGCTTCCGCACGATTTGCTGATATGGCCGGAATGAATCGGTAGTGATTTGGACGCGACCAACGATGCGCTCCGCAACGTCGGCAATAAACGAATCAGTGTTCGCCGTGTCCCGCTTGCCAGTGTGATAGCTTACAATAAATTTTTCGCGGGCAGACACCGCCAGAAATGTGTATTGATCGCCAATCTCATCGCCGCCCCCGATTTGGTTTGCCCGCTTTTGCGAGCAGGCAACCCGGCTCCATAGTTCATCAATTTGAAGGGAGTCCACGTTGAGGTAACGAACCAAATTGTCGTGAAGTCGCTCGCACTTTTGGCCGACTGTTTCCAGTGTTTTCAAAATGGTGTTCGTGGAGCAATCCACGATTCGGGCGGTTCCCCGAACGCCAACACCCTCGACCAAAAGTTTGATGATTTGCACAACTTTTCCGTGGTCAATCGTCAGACCGCCCAACGGTTGCGACTCTGAAAAGGTTTTGCCGCACTTCGTGCATTGGAAGCGTTGCACGATGCGATTGATGTTGTGGAAACGACCGAATTTGCGGCTTTCGCCGCCACAGCACAGGCACGTTGTCATTTTTAGCTCGACTTTCTTCGGCCAAAGACTTAACGTGCGTGAGAATCTGTGAGGATTCGCAACGTTTAGGTTTCTGGCCTATTTGTTGCGCCCTGCTGATGCTCAAACATCGGCAGGGCTTGATTTTGAGTTAGGTGAGTCTGGGTAGGGCGCGCAAATTCCGCTTATGTAGCGAAAGATGTTCCAGCACTTTCCCGCCCAGACAGGCACGCGACAAATGACGCCGATTGCAACGTGGAAGCGTTGATGAGCCAGCCAGCATCATTTGCCGAAATTGTTTCATTATTTTTTCGAGTCTGAAATCTCGGTAAGGTCATCATTTACAATCAGTGCAACCTTTATCCAATCACAAATGCGTTTATATTCCGCACCCGAAATGGCCAGTGGTGCAATAAGCGTTACCATACGTTTTTTATCTGGACTCAAATAAAGTCGGTGTTGCTCCGCTCCTTCTGGCGGAAGCGGCGGCGGTGTAACATTATTCCGATCACCGGCTGGAGGCGGCAGCGGTTGTGCTGAGACGGGTGGCTTATTTTGCGATTATGCGGTAACGAATCCGCAGCTTATTGAAGATTTTGATCCCGTCAGGATGCAAGTCAGCCCCAAAGTTATTTATACAACAACGGACAATTGGATTGCCTATAAAGGCCGGTCATCACGCGGGCGCGGTTTCGGCGCAACCCATGCTATGTGTCAGGCGATAATTCAACGGCCAGAATTTATGGGCGCAAATTTTAGCGCCGGGGACCAACACATTGAAAACTGTGCTAACAATCAAACCGGCCCCGGCAATTCCAGAACGTGGAAACAGGTTGGAACAAACCACCACATCACGTTTGTTGCAAATCAAGTCGCCACTCTCTAAATTTGAGAATTTCCCGGACTTTGGATTGAATCGTCTCGGTTGAAAATGTTTCGGAAACCTTTTTCCAAAGCTCCCGGCATGGTTTGCTGGAAATACCCTTTTTGATGCCTGCATCTTTCAATAAAGCCAGCATTTCTGATTTCCAAAGCAATTGCGCCAATGCCAACGCGCTAACAGCTTGATTTATTTCGGGGCAGCGAAACTTTGTCAGCTCCACTTTTCCAAATCTGACTCTGGCCGAATAAATCCCCCACCAGTCAGGAATCAGTTTGACGACTGATTTCAAATGATTTTCGCCACAGATGATTGTCATGGTGTCGAAAACCTGATTGTAAGCTGAAATCTGGCCTTGCAGCCGCAGGAGCGTATCGGCCTCACTTTTGATTTCAAACCCGTGCAGTTTCCCATTGATGACTGCAATATCAACGCGGGCGTCCCCACAGCAAATTTTCATTTCATCCACAATTCGACTTGGGGAATCGGCGACGATGCCGGGAATGATCTGGGAATGAATAACCTTTCGGATTTGAGCATCCGTTAAACGAGCGCGGCCACCGATTTTGCTGTTTCCAATCAACATTTTATGATGATTTGTTACCAAACGTAACAAGTCAAAATCAGTGAGGAACCTGCCGTTTTATACATCACCAAGATTTACCGGTCAAACTGTTTATCAACAATTTTTTGAGACGCGACCCGGAAAATAAATTGTCAGAAAATGGTTGGCATTGGCGGCGCGGTTTCCGATAAACTCACCGCACCGACAATAGCGAGAATTTTTTGAAACTTGTTTCTCCGCCGCGCGTCCAACATTGATAAGATTGAAATGTCGCTTGACACAAATGCGGCGGAGGATTAAAAAATAAAACAAGTCCACGCCTGTCCTATGAAAAAGCCGGAGCCGGAAAAATTTGGCGCCCATTCGCGGCGCACGTTTCTTAAAAGCCTTGGCACCGTCGCCGCCACGGCCGCCACCGCGCAGGTTGAGTCTGTTGCCGCCGAACTAGAACAGGCCAACGCGGAAAAAGTCATCGGTCCCAACGCCGTGCCCGTCACGCTGAAAGTCAACGGCAAATTCCTCAAGCTCATGCTGGAGCCGCGCGTGACGCTGCTCGACGCCCTGCGGAATTATTCGAGCCTGACCGGCGCGAAGGAGGGCTGCGACCGCGCCAGTTGCGGCGCCTGCACGGTGATGCTGGACGATTTGCCGATTTATTCCTGCCAGAAACTGGCGATTGAAGCGCAAGGCCATGAAATCACCACCATCGAGGGACTGGCGCAAAACGGAAAATTGACAAACGTGCAGCAGGCGTTTGTGGACAAGGATGCGCTGATGTGCGGTTATTGCACGCCGGGCTTTGTCATGAGCGTCACGGCGTTGCTGAAGAAAAATCCGAGTCCGACGACCGACGATGTCAAGCACGCCTGCGCCGGGAACCTTTGCCGTTGTGGGACGCAGCCGCGAATTTTGGAAGCCGCGCTCGCCGCCGCCGGCGTTGCCGTCAACCGCACCACCAAAACGGAGGTCATTGATTATGCCTAGCTGGCCGACCAACCCCAAATACATCAGCGGTGACACACGCCGCATTGACGGGCCGGAAAAAGTGTCGGGCCGCGCGCGCTACTCTTCCGACATTCAGGCCGACGGCTGGCTTTACGGCATGATTTTGCGCTCGAAATGGCCCGCTGCGCAAATCACCAGCATCAATTTGGAGCCGGCGCTGAAAATTCCCGGCATCAAGGCTGCCATCACTGTGCAGGATGGTGAACGGATGGTTCGTTTTTATGGCGAAGAACTCGCCGCCGTCGCCGGCACAACCAAGCAGGCCTGCCTCGACGCCCTTCTGGCCATTGAAGTGGTGGCCAAACCCAGTCCGCTCTTTGTTGTGAATGAAACCGAGGGCAAAGCGCCGGACGCGCCAAAAGTTTGGGAAAATGCCTCCAATGTGGACGCCTCGTCGCCGCGGGAACAGGGCAACGTGGACACGGCTTTCGGCGAATGCGCCGCTGTCATCGAAGGTTTTTACACAACGCCGGTGCAGCTTCATAATCCAATGGAAACGCACGGCAGCACAGCATCGTGGACCGACAACGGGCTTACGTCGTGGGCCTCCACCCAGGGCATTTCCAGCGTGCGGGATGGTTTGGCCGGCGCACTCAAGCTTGATCACAGCCAGGTGCGCGACATCACTGAATACATGGGCGGCGGGTTTGGTTCCAAATTTGGACCGGGCGTTCATGGGGTGCTGGCTGCGCGGTTGTCCCAAGCCGCCAAAGCCCCGGTGCGTCTGATGTTGACGCGCTTTGATGAGGCGCTGGCGGTCGGCAATCGTCCCTCCAGCTTCCAAAAAATCAAGCTGGGCGCGCTCGCCGACGGCACGTTGCATGCCTTCGAATTTGACAATTACGGCACGGCGGGCATCGGTGCTGGCGCGGCCACCGGTGGCGGCGGCAGCGGTGTGGTTCTTCCCGCGCCTTACATTTACAAAGCCCCCAACACCCGTGTGACCCAGGCCAGCGTGGCGATCAACGCCGGCCCGGCCTGCGCCTTCCGCGCGCCGTCACATCCACCGGCGTCATTCGGCATGGAATCCGCGATGGATGACCTGGCTGCAAAGCTCGGCATGGATCCGTTGGAACTCCGGCTGAAAAATGATTCGAACGAAGTCCGCCAGCGCGAATATAAACTCGGCGCGGAGAGATTCGGCTGGGCGGCCAAATACAAAAAGCCCGGCAGTTCGCCCGGCATCGTCAAAACCGGTGTTGGTTGCGCGGGCGCCGCGTGGGGCGCCGGCGGTCCCAGCCGCCGCACGCAGGGCGAAGCGCAAATCAATCCTGACGGCAGCATTGAATTCCGGCTCGGCGTGCAGGATTTGGGCACGGGCACGCGCACAGTCATCGCCGTCGTCGCGGCGGAAATGCTCGGCTTGAAACCGGATCAAATCACCGTCAAGGTGGGCGACACCAATTATCCGCCCGGCCCCGGCAGCGGCGGCAGCACGACGTGCGCCTCCATTTCGCCGACGGTTTATGACATTTGCACCAAGGCGCTCGACCAGCTCCAGACGCAATCGGGCATCACCGATGCACGCGGGGACAACTGGTTTGCCGCGTGCAAAAAACTTGGCGTCAGTCCGCTCGTCGTTAACGGAAATTGGATTGAAGGACTTTCAACCAAGCCGGCTTACGGCGTGCAATTCGCCGAAGTGGACGTGGACACGGAAACCGGCCTGGTCACGGTTAAAAAGGTTGTTGCCGTTCACGACTGCGGATTGATTGTTGACAAGCTGACGACCGAAAGCCAGATCAACGGCGGCGTCATCATGGGCTTGGGCTACGCGCTTTACGAAGAGCGCGTGATGGATGATTTGTCCGGCGTGGTGCTGAACCCAAATTTTGAAACTTACAAATTGTCCGGCATAGCCGATGTACCGGACATTGACGTAATTCTCGTCAACATGCCCGAGCGCGGTGTCATTGGCATCGGCGAACCGGCCACCGTGCCGACCGCCGCCGCCCTCGGCAACGCCGTCGCCAATGCCATCGGCGTCCGCGTCGGCAGTCTGCCCATCACGCCAGCCAAGGTGCTCGCCGCCCTCGGCAAAGTTCCTCCTGTTGAAAAAACATGAAAGCCTTTCAATACGCCACCGCCCTGACAACGGACAGCGCCCGCGAACTGGTCGCCGACAACGGCATGTATATCGCCGGCGGCAATGACCTGCTCGGCCTGCTCAAGGATTACCTTGTCACCGACCCGAAAATCCTCGTCAACATCAAGTCGCTGCCCGGCATGAGTCAGATTGAGCCCGGAGACAAAATGTGGACCATCGGCGCGCTCGTCACGGTCGCGGACCTCGAGCACGATGCCGGCATTGCAAAAGTTTTTCCCGGCATACATGACGCGGCGATGGAAATTGCGTCGCAGCAAATCCGCAACGTCGCCACCGTCGGTGGCAATCTTGCTCAACACTCGCGTTGCTGGTATTTCCGCCACCGCGACATTCAATGCCTCAAGAAAGGCGGCGATATGTGCTACGCCCGCGAAGGCGAGAATCGTTACCACTGTTTGTTCACGGGCAACACCTGCATCAGTCCGGTCGTCTCCAGCCTCGGCACCACTTTTGCCGCGCTCGACGCCACCGCCATCGTGCTGCGCGACGGCAAGGAAAAGCGCATGAACATGGCCGAAGTCTATCATCTTGCCTGGGAAAATCCGCTGGCGCACAACTCGCTCAGGCCCGGCGATATGATTGTGCGGGTTGAAATTCCCACCGCGCGCAGCCGCAGCGTGTATATGCAGGTCAGCGACAAGCACACGTTTGATTGGGCGCTGGTCAGTTGCGCGGCGGCGGCGGAAGTCACGGACGGCATGTTAAGCCAGCCGCGCGTCGCGCTCGGCAGCATTTCGCCCGTGCCGCATCAAGTCGAGGCCGCCAATAATTTTCTCGACGGCAAATCCTTGGACGATGCGACGGTGTCCGCCGCCGCGGACATGATTTTGAAGGATGCAAAACCGCTGGAGCACAACGCCTACAAGGCGCCGATGGCGCACGCGCTCATCTGCCGGACGCTGCTTCAATTGAAAGGCAACGCATGAACAATAATTTTTGCAAACATCTTCGGACGAAATCACTGTTCATCGGTTCAACGCCGGAGGAAGCCTTTGCGGACAAGGAAGGCGATTATGTCACGTCCTGCCATTTCTGGTGTAACCTCACCCAGACTGTCGTCGGCGCGGACGACCGGCCCGTTCACAAGAACGTCTGCAAGCCAGGCCGTTCGTGCTTTGAAGAATAAAACTTCGCCTTTGGAAAAAGACAAGGGCCGTCTCGCTCTCGGAGTAATAATTCTGGCAGCCGGTGAATCCACCCGCATGGGCCGTCCCAAACTGCTGCTGCCTTGGGGAAAAACTTCCATCATCGGACATTTGATCAACCAATGGCAGCAACTGCTGGCGGAACAAATCTGCGTCGTGCTTCGCTCCGGCGACCAACCGCTGAACGCCGAATTGGACCGGCTTGGATTCCCGCCCGAAAACCGCATTGAAAATCCCGAACCCAAGCGCGGCATGTTCAGTTCAATCCAATGCGCCGCAAATTGGAACGGCTGGGAAAATGATTTAAATGCTTGGGCCGTCATTCTCGGCGACCAGCCGCATTTACAGATCGGCACGCTCCGCGAATTGCTGGCGTTTGACCGCGAACATCCTGATGCCATTTGCCAGCCGGCGCACGGCGGACACGCGCGCCATCCCGTGCTGCTGCCGCGTCCGGCGTTTGCCGAATTGCGGCGCACCCGCGCTGAAAACTTGAAGGATTTCCTGCGGCAAACCTCCTGCCGTCTGTTGGAGCATCCCGTCGAGGATCCGGGTCTGGCGGTTGACCTGGACCGGCCGGAAGATTATGAACTGGCGGCCAAATCCTGGCGATGAAATGAAAACGGCAAAAAATAATTTTTCTTTGCCGGGAAAAATTGCCATCTTTGGACCGTGAATATTCGCCGATGAAATCAAAACCAGCCGGAAAAATTTTGCTGTCGCCCCGCTTTCGAATCACCTGCGGGAAGGAAATTGCCTTTGGGCCGGGCAAGGCGGAATTATTGCAGCTCGTGGCCGAGACCGGTTCCATCGGCAAGGCCGCGTCGCGCATGAAAATGTCGTATATGCGCGCGTGGTCGCTCATCCGGACAATGAACGGTTGTTTCAAGGAACCGCTCGTCCTCGCCAAACATGGTGGCGAAGGCGGTGGCGGCGCGGAATTGACGGAAACCGGGCGCGCCGTCGTAACTCACTACCGGGGAATGGAGCACGCCTGTCAGCGCGCGACCGCCGCCCACTGGAATCAATTGCGCCGGCTGCTCCGGAGTTAAAGGCGAATTCGGGACAATCAAAGGATTCAAAACTTTACTCGTTATATTTTTATGAATATAACGCTTGTCTGCGCGGGCGTTTCAATTATTCTTTGCCCGGCGCAGGTAAAATAATAAAACATGAAAAAAATGAGTCTGAATCCTTTGATACTCGCGACTTTTGCCGGATTGTTTTTTGCCATCCCCGCGTCGGCGCAGGACAACACGGTCACAAATTCTGCGGAAGCCGCGGAAATTGAATCCTTGAAGAAAGAAGTTCAGGTGCTGGAACAGAAAGTCAACACGCTGGAGCAACAGCAAACGCTGCAACCGCAGTCCGCTCAAATCCAGAAGCTCGACCAAAAGGTCAGCGACCTGGAACGGCAGCGAAAAATGGATCAGCAGGCGGCGGCGGCCGCTGCCAAGGCCGCACCAAAAATTTCACTTGGCGCTGACGGTTTCAAATTCATTTCCGCCGAGACAAACTTTGCGATGAACATCCGCGGCTACATGCAACTGGACAGTCGAACCTTTTTTCAGAACGCGCAACCGGGTGCCGATGGTTTCCTTTTGCGCCGGGTGCATCCGATTATTGCGGGCACGATTTTTCATGATTTTGATTATCAGTTCATGGCCGAATTCGGCGGCACTTCGCCTTCGATTTATGACGCTTATATCAATTACCATCCCTGGCCGGAGTTGCAATTGGAGGCCGGAAGATTCAAGACGCCTTTTGGCCTCGAATGGTTGCAGTCGGCCGCAAATCTTTCGTTCAATGAACGATCCCTCGCGACGGATCTGGTGCCGTTGCGCGACCTGGGTGTGGAGCTGCATGGCGATCTGTTCGACGGCAGGGTGAATTACGCGGCGGGCGTTTTCAACAGCGTGGCGGACGGGGCGAACGCGGCCAACAGCGACTTCAATAACGAGCAGGAATTCATCGGACGCATTTTCCTGCAGCCGTTCAAAAAATCGAATGCGGCCGCGTTGCAGGGGCTTGGATTTGGTGTGAGCGGCAGTTATGGAAGACAGTTTACCGCCTCCGCCTTGACAAGCGGTTACAAAACGGACGGCCAGCAAACATTTTTTGCCTACACCAACGGCGTCGTCGGCAATGGTGCGCACTGGCGGATTTCGCCGCAGGGATATTATTATTACGGCCCGTTGAGCCTGATGGGCGAATATGTGGTTTCCGACCAGCAGGTGAAAAACGGCGCGGCCTCGGCAGATTTGCAAAACACGGCTTGGGAAGTTTCCGCCGGTTGGGTGCTGACGGGTGATCCGGCCAGCTTCACCGGCGTGACGCCACGACATCCATTTAGTTTGAGCGACGGTGGCTGGGGCGCGTGGCAGTTGGTCGCACGCTATGAGGAATTGGACGTGGACGACGCGGCATTCCCGATTTATGCAAATCCAAACACCTCGGCGTCGGCAGCGCAAGCCTGGGCCGTTGGATTAAATTGGTGGTTGAACAAAAATGTTCGTGTCATGACCAGCTTTTCACGCACAACCTTTACCGGCGGCGCGACGGGGGCAGTGACAAAGGACCCCGAAGAAGTTTTGTTCACGCGCCTCCAATTGTCGTTTTAACCGGATCAGCCAAATTTTTTATGGGCCCGAAAGCATTCCGAAGTTTTTTTGTTCTGCTGGCGTTTGTATTGATGGTTTTATCACTGCCGCTGCGCGCAGCGGAAATCACGGTGTCCGCCGCCGCGAGTTTGACGGACGCCTTGAAACAAATTGCCGCGAATTACGAAAAGCAATCCGGCGACAAAATTATCTTTAACTTCGGCGCGTCCAGCACGCTTGCCCAGCAGATTGCCGTCGGCGCACCCGCCGACATTTTCTTCTCCGCCGACGAGGCGCAAATGAACCGGCTCGAGAAAAATGGATTGATTGACCCGGCCACGCGCAAAAGCATTCTCGGCAATTCGCTCGTGGTCATCGTTCCGAGTGACAGCACGCTGCAAATCAAATCCGCCGACGACCTCGCCAACGCCGACGTGAAGCAAATCGCGCTCGCGGATCCCAAAGCTGTGCCCGCCGGCGTCTATGCCAAGGCGTGGCTGACGAAACTTCAGCTTTGGCCGGCGGTCGCACCGAAAGTGGTCCCGACCGAAAACGTCCGTGCCGCGCTCGCCGCCGTCGCGTCCGGCAACGTGGATGCAGGCGTGGTTTACAAAACCGACGCCGCCATTTCCAAAAACGTCAAAATCGCCTATGAAGTTCCGCGCGCTGACGGGCCGGACATCAGCTACCCGGTGGCGCTGGTAAAAGGCTCGTCGCAACCCGACGCCGCGAAAAAATTTCTCGATTACCTTTCTTCCAAGGAAGCTGGACAAGTCTTCACGCAATATGGCTTCCTGTTGCGCCAATGACCACCGCCGATTGGCAGATTGTCTGGTTCACCGTCTGGGTAGCCGCGCTGAGCACGCTGACGATTTTGCCCGTCGGCCTCGCGCTTGCTTTCGCGTTGGCGCGCGGCAACTGGCCTGGTAAATCCATCGTCGAAACCTTCGTCACGCTGCCGCTGGTCATGCCGCCGGTGGCGACGGGGTTGATCCTGCTGACGGTGTTGGGAAAACACGGCCTTGGCGGATTGATTGATTTCAGAATCGTCTTCACCTGGCGCGCGGTGCTGCTGGCGTTGAGCGTGATGTCGTTGCCGCTGCTCGTCCGTTCCGCGCGCACGGCGTTTGAGGAAGTCAATCCGCGCCTCGAACAAATCGCCCGCACGCTCGGCGCGGGCGGCTGGCGCGTGTTTTTCACCATCACCGTGCCGCTGGCGGCGCGCGGCATCGTCGGCGGAATGCTGCTCGCGTTCGCGCGCGCGCTCGGCGAATTTGGCGCGACCATCATGGTCGCCGGGAACATTCCCGGCAAAACGCAGACGATTTCGCTGGGCATTTTTGAAAACGTGACCATTGGTCAGAATGCGCAAGCCTATCATTTGCTTGGCGCGTCCGTTGTGCTCGCCTTCATTGCCGTCTGGACCAGTGAATTTTTCCTGCGCCGCAAAAAGACCGCATGAGCCTGTTGCTGAAAAAAATTTCGCTGCCGCTCGCGCATTTCACGCTGGAGGTAAATCTGGAAATGCGCCAGCGCGTCACCGCCGTCTTCGGCCCGTCCGGCGCAGGCAAAACTTCGCTGCTCGACCTCATCGCCGGATTGCGCCGCGCGGAATCGGCTTTTATCCAGCTCGACGATCGCGTGCTCACCGACACGGCAAAGAATTTTTCCGTCGCCACGCACCGGCGCGGCATTGGTTACGTGCCGCAGGACCTGGCGCTGTTCCCGCACCTGTCCGTGCGGCAAAATCTTTTTTACGGCCGCAAATCCGGCGAGACCACCGGCCCGCTCTTTAGCTTCGAGCACGTCATCAAAGTGCTGGAAATTGAGCCGCTGATTTCACGCGGCGTGACGGAACTTTCCGGCGGCGAAAAACAGCGCGTCGCCCTTGCCCGCGCGCTGCTGGCGTCGCCGCGCCTGCTGCTGCTGGACGAACCGCTCGCCAGCCTCGACGCGCCGCTGAAGGAAAAAATCATTCCCTACCTCGCGCGCATCCGTGAAGAATTTCAGATTCCGATGCTGTGCGTGACGCACGACCGTTTCGTGGCGCTCACACTTGCGGACGAAATCGTCGTGTTGATGGGCGGCAGGGTCATGCAAACCGGTCCGGTGTCCGAAGTGTTCACCCGCCCGGCCAACGCCGCGGTTGCAAAATTTGTCGGCGTTGAAACATTGCAGCCCGGGAAAATTATGAGCGTGGCCGATGGGCTTGCCACAGTAAATGTCGGCAGTGCCACACTCACCGCGCTCGCGCCGCCAACCGATTCGCGCGATGTATTTGTTTGCATCCGTGGCGAAGAGGTCATTCTTCAACGTGACGTTGCCACCGCCAGCAGCGTACGCAATCGTCTTTCCGCCCGTGTTCTGTCACTCCGCCCCGAAGGTGCGCTTGTGCGTGTAGAATTGGACGCAGGTTTTCCTTTGTTCGCCTTGGTCACGCGACCGGCTTGCGCCGAACTCGAGTTACATGAGAGCAGCAGCGTCACCGTGCTCATCAAAGCGCCAGCCATCCATCTTGTGCCGCGCTGAAATAAAATGAATTTGTCTGTCCAATTCGCTATGTTTCAATCGTCATAGATTAGAAAAATGCGCGTTCTATTTTTCGCCCAGGCCAAAGACGCCGCTGGCGCAGCCGAACTGGAAATGAAAATTTCCAACGGCGCTGGCGTTGAAGAAATTTGGGACAAGCTTGTCGCCGAAAAGCCGAAACTGGCCGCCTTCCGCAAAACAACGCGGCTGGCGCGCAACGGCGAATATGCGGACGCGGAAACAAAATTCAGCGACGGTGATGAAGTGGCGTTGATTCCACCGGTTTCCGGCGGTTGAAATGAATATCGAAATCCAAATCACCAACGATCCGGTTCAATCGCGCGGCTTATCGGAAAATTATCCGGGCGGCGCGATTGCGGAATTTTCCGGCGTCGTCCGCGATTTGGAGAACGGCGAGAAAATCTCCGCGCTCGAATATGAAGCCTATTCGCCAATGGCGGAAAATGAAATGCGCCGCATCCTTGAATCGCTCGCCGAGCAATTTCCCTGTCTGGCCGCGCGGGTGATTCATCGCGTCGGAGTCATTCCCGTCGGTGACACAGCGATTTACGTTTGCATTGCGGCCAAACATCGCGGCGAAGCGTTTGCGATGCTGGCCGAGTTTATGAACCAGCTCAAGCAGGACGTGCCGATTTGGAAGCGGCGCGGAATTGTAGCGGCGGTTTGTGACCGCCGACCATCCAGTGAGACTGGGTCCGGCGCTCATAGGGCGCCGCTACAACTGGACCAAGCGCTTGCCGAAATCCGCTCGCGCTGTCGGCCGTTGCCGCCGGTTCGCGTTCCGCTCGCCGAGGCTTTTGGCCGCGTGCTGCGTGAAAATGTTTCCGCGATTGAAGATTTGCCGGCGGTGGACAAATCCACGCGCGACGGCTATGCCATTTTACAAAATGATTCGTCAGAAACTTTCTCCGTCGTGGACGCGATTCACGCCGCTGATTGGAAGCCGCGACAATTGAAGGCCGGCGAAGCCGTGCGAATTGCAACCGGCGGTTCGCTGCCGTGCGAAAGCGCGCGCGTTGTCATGCAGGAACACGTCGAACGCAACGGCGACAAAATTAAGGTTCTGCGCCGCGAGCCTGATTTGAATCTTCGCAAGCGCGGCGAAGAAATCCACTCCGGCCAAATTGTCTTGAAAGCCGGCGAAAAACTGGATGCCGGCAAATTGGCGTTGCTGGCGACCGTCGGCTGCACGCAACCGCCGGTCAGCCCAAAACTGCAAGTTCTGCATTTCACAACCGGCGACGAAATCATTCCGCTGGAGAAAAAACCGAAGCCGGGACAGATCCGCGACAGCAACTCAATTTTAATTCGCAGCCTGCTGCAAAATGTTCCGTGCGAGCTCACGCAAAAACATCTTCCGGAAAATTTTGAATTGACCAAAAAGAACATTTCCGCTTTCCGCTTTCCACTTTCCGCTTTTGATTTGATTTTGGTTTCCGGCGGCGCGAGCGTGGGTGATAAAGACTTTACGCGCTCGTTGCTGGAATGGCTCGGTTTTGAAATTATTTTCAACCGGATCGCCATTCGTCCCGGCGCACCGTTGATTTTCGGCATCGCTGACGGCGGAAGCCGTATTGCTTTTGGCCTGCCGGGAAATCCGTTATCCCATTTTGTTTGCTTCCAACTGTTTGTTGCCGCGGCGCTAAAAAAATTGATCGGCGGACAACCGCAAACATTCTTACGCGGGACGCTGGCATCGAAGCTTGATGACGCGCCAAATCCTCGCGAGACTCTTTGGTCGGCGCGTTTGGACGCCGCAGGTTTGCAACCGCTGGCATGGACGAGTTCCGGCGACGTGACGTGCCTGGCGAAAACGAATGCACTGATTCGCGTGCCGGCGAATCGCGGCTCGATTGAGGCTGGCGCGGAAGTGGAATTTTTGCCGACCGGATTTTAGAACCACGAAACACACAAAATGACACGAAAGAAAACATTTTCACATCTGAACACGGTGGGCGAGGCGCGCATGGTCAACGTCGGTCACAAGCCGGTGCAGCGGCGCCGCGCAGTCGCGGAAGGGAAATTGGTTTGCGCGCCGGCGACGATTCAGGCACTCAAGAAAAACGCGCTGCCGAAGGGCGACGTGCTGACCGTCGCGCAAATCGCCGGCATTCAGGCCGCCAAGCGGACGGCGGAATTGATTCCGCTTTGCCATCCGCTGCCGTTGAATCATGTCGAAATTAATTTCCACATCGGCGCCACGGCGATTGAAATTATTTGCATCGCCGAGACCAGCGCGCAAACCGGCGTGGAAATGGAGGCGTTGACCGGTGTGAGCGTGGCGGCATTGACACTTTACGACATGTGCAAGGCCGTGGACAAAAAAATGCGGATTGAGGGCATCCGCGTTGTGGAAAAGGTGAAGGAATGAAAATCGGAAGGCTCACCATCAGTGACCGTGCGTCGGCGGGGATTTACGCCGACCGCAGCGGGCCGGAAATCGAAAATGTCCTGCGCGAGTTTCTCGGCGGCGACGTGAAATTTGAATCGCTCATCGTGCCGGACGAAGTCGAAATGATTTCCGCGGCTTTGAGAAAATTTGCCGATGAACTAAAATGCGATATGTTGGTCACGACGGGCGGAACGGGCATTTCACGACGCGACGTGACGCCGGAGGCGACCCGCGCTGTGCTGGAAAAGGAATTGCCCGGTTTCAGCGAAATCATGCGGATGCAGTCGTTCGCCAAAGTAAAGACGGCGATTTTATCGCGCGCGGTCGCCGGGACGCGCGGAGCAACTTTGATTTTGAATTTGCCCGGCAAACCGTCGGCGGTGCGCGAGTGTCTGGAAATTCTCGCGCCGGCCATCCGCGAAGGGCTGGCGCATTTGCGCGGAGAAGACCCGCACGAAGGGAAATGAAATTGAAAACCACGAATTAACAAAATTGATTTTTGGTCCGCGATATATTTTGTTGTATAGTTCGCGTGTTTCGTGATTAAATCGAAGAGTAATGGATCCGTTTGGGCGTAAAATTGATTATCTGCGAATCTCGGTCACCGACCGGTGCAACGAGCGCTGCCTTTATTGCATGCCGGAAGGTTACAAAGGCTGGGAAACCAAGCCGGACCACCTGACCGCCGACGAAATTGTCCGCGTCGCGTGCGTGGCGGCGGGACTGGGCTTCCGCAAATTCCGGCTGACCGGCGGCGAACCGCTCGTGCGCGGAGATGTGCCGGAAATTGTCCGCGCCATGACGAAAATTCCCGGCGTCGAATGTGTCAATCTTTCTACGAACGGCATGAAGCTGGCGACGTTGGCGCAACCGCTCCGTGACGCCGGTTTGCGCGCGGTGAATGTGAGCCTCGACGCGCTGGACCCGGAGATTTATCACCACATAACCGGCGGCAAGGTTGAGAAGGTGCTGGCTGGCATCCGCGCGGCGGTCGCGGCGGGATTTGAGCGCGTAAAATTGAACTGCGTGCTGATGCGCGGCGTGAACGAGCACGAACTCTGGCCGCTGGTTTTATTCGCCGCTGAACATGGCCTGCCGCTGCGGCTCATCGAATTGATGCCCGTGACAACGACGGAGGTTTTGACGGAGAAAAATTTTCTGCCGTGCGGCGAGGCGATGCAAATGCTGGCGCAGAAGGACGAACTGGTTCCGCAACCCGATTACAAGCTCGGCCACGGCCCGGCGAAATATTATTTGTTGAAACAAACCGGCGCTCTTGTTGGCTTCATCGGCGCGCTGACGAACCAGCATTTCTGCGACAGTTGCAACAAGATGCGGCTCACCGCAGATGGCCGGATTCGTCCCTGCCTCGGCAATCACGTCGAAGTGGATTTGCGTTCGGCGTTGCGGCACGGCGCGGACGACGGCACATTGAAGGAATTGCTGGAAACCGCGCTGCGCTTGAAACCGCAGGAACACCAGTTCCGCAATCAATACCAGCCCTGCCGTCCGATGACCGCCATCGGTGGTTGAACTTTTTCTGTCCTGCGCAATCAGTTGACGCGCTAATTTTTCTGCATTCAACTGAAAATGTATTTGCCGAACTTCTGCCGGCGCGTTAGTGTCGGAGCGTTGGTGTTTCACAATGCAAGGATTTTAGGAAATCTATGACGAAGAGACCTTTGACGGCGGCGGAATTGAACGATCTGGTGTCGGGTTTGAACAAGTTGTCCCGCAATTTGTGGTGGTGCTGGGACCAGGAGGCGCAGGATTTGTTTCAGGAACTTTCGCCGCGCGCGTGGCAGCATCTTTATCACAACGCCGTCGCGGTGTTGCGTGAAGTTTCCGAATATGAGTTGCGCGTGCGCCTGCAGGACGCGGATTTCGAGCGACGCGCGCGGGCGGTGCTGCGTGATTTCGAGGCGTATCTCGCCTACCAGAACACTTGGTGCCATCAGAATGCGCCGGAGTTGATCAAAAATCCGGTCGCCTATTTTTCCGCCGAGTTCGGCTTTCATGAGTCATTGCCGATTTCAGCGGGCGGTTTGGGAATTCTCGCGGGCGACCACGCGAAAGCCGCGAGCGATTTGGGCCTCGGTTTCGTCGGCATCAGTTTGTTTTACCGCGAAGGATATTTTCAGCAGGCGATTGATTCGAACAACTGGCAGACGGAATTTTACAATACCATTGACCCGCAGAACGTGCCGGTTGAGCCGGTGCTGGACGCAAGAGGCGAACGGCTAAAATGCAGCGTCGAAATTGGCATGAACGTCGTGACATTTCAGGCGTGGCGCGTGAACGTCGGTCGCGCGCCGGTTTATCTGCTGGACGCAAACGTGTCGGAGAATGAGGAGCATTTCCGTGATTTGACGGCGCGGGTTTATGGCGGCGACAGCACGACGCGCATCATGCAGGAGATATTGCTGGGCATCGGCGGCGTGCGATTGCTGCGCGCACTGGGACTGGAACCGTCGCTGTTTCATATGAACGAGGGGCATGCGGCATTTCTCACGCTGGAGCTGGTTCGCGAGAAAATGGCCGCCGGAAAAAGTTACACCGACGCGCTTGCCGAGACGAAGGCGCATTGCCATTTCACCACGCACACGCCGGTCGAGGCCGGACACGACCGTTTCACGCCGGCGCTGATGGATTACGCGCTGCAAGGTTATCGCGCGACGCTGTCCGCGCCGTGGCCGGAACTCATGGGGCTGGGCCGCGTGCATCCGGCGGATGCGAACGAGCCGTTTTGCATGACGGTGCTGGCGCTGAAACTTTCCCGCGCGGCCAATGCGGTCAGCGAATTGCACGGCGTGGTTAGCCGCCATATGTGGCAAAGCCTTTACCCGGATGTGCCCGTCGAAAAAGTTCCCATTGGCCACATCACAAACGGGATTCATCTGCTCGGCTGGATGAAGGGTACGGTGCGCCAATTCTGGCGGAAGAAATTAACGAACGACGGTGACGGCGCGTGCAAAATGTGGCACGAAAAATTTGGCGACGACTGGGCGGCAGCGGTCCACTCGCTGGAATTTTGGGAGAAAATGGCTGACCCGGAATTTGTGTCGGACGAGGAACTTTGGGCGCTGCGTTACAAATTGCGGCGCGAACTGATTGAATTCGCGCGGCGCCGGCTGTTGCAACAAAGCCAGCGCGTAACAGCGGGTGATTTCATCCGTTTCGATCATTTTCTAAACCCGGACGCGCTGACCATCGGTTTTGCGCGGCGTTTCGCCACTTACAAACGCGCGCCGCTGATTTTCCAGCAGTTCGACAACATCGTAAAACTCGCGCACAGCAAGCAGCGGCCTGTTCAATTCATTTTTGCCGGCAAGGCGCATCCGCGCGACGACGAAGGCAAGCGGTTCATCCAGCAAATCATTCATTTGGGCAAGCACAGCGAACTCGCGGGCTACCTCGTGTTCATTGAGAATTACGACATCCACGTCGCGCGGCAGATGGTGAGCGGCTGCGACATCTGGCTGAACAACCCGCGCCGCCCGCTGGAAGCCTCCGGCACGAGCGGCATGAAATCCGGCTGCCACGGCTGCATGAACTTGAGCATCCTCGACGGCTGGTGGCGCGAAGGTTACGACGGCACAAATGGTTTTGCCATCGGCAAGGATTCACACCCGGACAACATCGCCGAGCAGGATCGTGTGGATAGCGCGAATCTTTACCAGACGCTCACCGAACAAGTCGTGCCGATGTTTTTCGACCGTGACGCGCAGGGAATCCCGCGCGCTTGGATTCAGCGCATCCGCCGTACGATGGTCACGCTCGTGCCGCAATTCACCACCGGACGCATGGTGAAGGAATACACGCGAAAATATTATCAGGCGAAGTAACGGCCTTCGCGCCTTACTGGGCGGAGACGACGGCCGAATCGTCCTTGACGGAAGAATCGCTCTTGGCGATGGAGCTGACCTTGGGCTGCTGCTTGGCGATGTCTTCGACGGGCATTTTGTCGGGCAGGGACCTGATTTGACTTTGCATGAATCCCCAAGCCCATCGCTCACCCAGCGGATAGCTGAAACCACTGTTATCCTCCCACTTGATGGCCTGCCACGCCGCACATTGCCGGAGGGCCAGAGCGTCCTTGGCAGCTTCCGCTTTGGTGGGTATGGAAATCGGCGTCTTGCGGAAGACACCGTTTTGTTCGCAATAAGCGATGTAATCCTCCGCGCTTTCAAGCTTGCTGCCGTCGGCAGTGTAATTTTGGGCCAACACAAAATACGTCGATCCTGAAAGCGCTAGCGGATAAAGAGGCCATTTGTCGGCAGGCATGAATTTCTTCGGCAGATCCAGTTTTCCAAACTCCGGCGGGCGCAGCGGAGAACCGTCTTTGGATTCAAAAAGAATCCGGCACACCCAGCCGATCCGTTCATTGACACTGAAACCCCGGCTGAACAGCCAGTTGGTGTCGGCGGCCTCGTTTGAAATTATTTCCTGCAACTCTTTGACGCTGTCGCCCTCGCCAATGGTAACAAAATGGTTCACTGCGTCCACTAATGTGACACTTGTGAAATTCCGTTCGGTGAACAACTTTGGAACGTCAGCTCGGCAAAGGCCAAACGTCATAAAAACCAGCAATGTGAGCGAATATTTCCTCATGCCATCACTGTCAGCAATAATCAGACCAACAAAAGCGGTTGATTCACCAGCAATTTCAAGTTCTTAAATTATTTCGCAAGGTTCGGGGCGAATTATTATTTCCATCCTTGAACTTCGCTGTCTGGCGCGTAAATTCTCCACTCAAACTATGAATTACAAAATTTCCAAGGCCGCCGCCTCGTTGTCGCCGTCGCTCACGCTTGCCATTGACGCGAAGGCCAAAGCCATGAAGGCGGCGGGCGAAGACGTGGTCGGCTTCGGCGCGGGCGAACCGGATTTTGACACGCCGCAACACATCAAGGACGCGGCGGCAAAAGCGCTGGCCGCCGGGTTCACCAAATACACGCCGAGCAGCGGCATTCCTGAATTGCGTCAGGCCATTGCCGACAAGTTCAAAAATGAAAACGGCCTGACCTACAAGCCGTCGCAAATCATCGTCTCCTGCGGCGGGAAGCACTCGTGCTACAACGTCATCCTGGCCACATGCGAAGCGGGTGACGAAGTCATCATTCCCGCGCCGTATTGGTTGAGCTATCCGGAAATGGTCAAGCTCGCCGGCGCCAAGCCGGTGATTTTGCAGACGACCGACAAAACGGAATTCAAAATCACGCCGGAACAATTGCGCGCGGCCATCACGCCAAACACCCGGCTGTTCATTCTGAATTCACCGAGCAATCCCACTGGCAGCGTTTATACGCCGGAGGAAACCAAGGCGCTTGGCGACATTTGCGTCGAAAAAAACGTGCTCATTATGAGCGACGAAATCTACGAGCATCTGCTTTACGACGGCGCGAAGGTCAAAAGCGTCGCCAGTTTTTCGCCGGCGCATCAGGAACACACCATCATTGTTCACGGTTTTGCGAAAGCGTGGAGCATGACCGGCTGGCGGCTGGGCTTTCTCGCCGCGCCGGAACCGATTGCCAAGGCGATAGACGCCGTGCAAAGCCACAGCACGAGCAACCCGACCTCGTTCGCGCAAAAGGGCGGGGTGGCTGCGCTCACCGGCCCGCAGGACCATCTGAAAACCTGGCTGGCGGAATTCGACAAGCGCCGCCGCTACGCGCACGCGAAATTGAATTCCATTCTAGGGATTTCCTGCGTGAACGCGAAGGGCGCGTTTTATTTGTTCCCAAACATTTCCGGCACGGGACTTAAAAGCACTGACTTCTGCGCGAAACTGCTCGAAACGGAAAAGGTCGCCGCCGTGCCCGGCATCGCGTTTCGCGCTGACGATTACATCCGCTTGAGCTACGCCACCAGCATGGCGAATATTGAAAAGGGCTTGGAACGCATTGAGAAATTCTGCAAGACGCTGGCGAAATAATTTCCCGGCAAAGGCCGCTTTTACGCCGGGCCTGTGAATAAAAATGTGAATAGAAGTTCACAATTCCGACACGAAGCCGTAACATTTTTGAAATAGAGTTTAAACGTGTCAGAGTTGGCATGAAAAAAATTCTTATCCTGACGGCCGGATTTGGCGACGGGCACAACGCTGCCGCCCGCAATTTGCGCGACGCGATTGAAATGCTCGATGAGGACGCGCGCGCCGAAATTCTCGATCTCTTCGCCGATAGTTACGGCGCGTTCAACACGCTCGCCCGGAAAACCTACCTCGGCATGGTCGCCTACGCGCCGAAACTTTGGGGCGGCATTTATTCGATGCTGGAAAACCCGTTTGTCGAACGGCAGCTCGGCGGTTTCACGCGCCTCCAAACCGCGCTCGAAAAAATCCTTGGCGAGACGCAGCCCGATTGCGTCATCTCCACGTATCCGGTCTATGGCCATGTCATCAAAAAGATTTTCGCCAATCACCATGAGCGGCCATTCCGGTTCATCACCGTCGTCACCGATTCCATCACGGTCAATTCCGCGTGGTTCCGCGCGCCCAGCGATTTTTTCTGTGTGGCCAACGACGAAACCGCCGAGGTTCTGAAACGCGGCGGCGTGGCGGAAAAGCAGATTAAAACTCTTGGCTTTCCTGTCAGCCCGCTGTTTGCGGAAAACCCAAACGAATTGCCCGCGCCCGTCGGCAAGGAACCACGCCGCATCCTTTATCTCATCAACACCGGCAAGAAAAAGGCCGGCAAGGCGATTGACCGGCTGCTCGAAATTGACGACGTGCAGTTGACCATCACCGCCGGGCGCGATCCCGAACTGCGCGCCAAGTTGATCGAGCGCACGCGCGGTTTTGGCGACCGCGTAAAAGTCCTCGGTTGGACGAACCAAGTGCCGGAACTGCTGATGTCGCACCATCTCGTCATCAGCAAGGCCGGTGGCGCGACCGTGCAGGAAGCCATCGCCGCGCGCTGCCCGATGATTGTCAACCAGGTGATTCCCGGACAGGAAGAGGGCAACGCGGAATTAATCTGGCGCGGCGGTCTCGGAGCGATTGCGGAGAAAAACAAGGAAGTCGCCGAGCTGGTGAAAAATGCGTTTGCCAATCGCGCCGCGCAATGGAGCGAATGGCGCGCGAATCTCGAAAAAGTCAGCCGCCCGAACGCCGCGCGCGACATCGCGGAATTGGTTTTGGGCGAAGCCGAACAGGATCAGCCGTGCCGCCGCGAGGCGGTGACGCTGTTTGAAGCCACGCCCGCCCGGCTTATGCGCTCGCCGGCGACAGCCAACGGTCACGGCAAGCATCCACAGATGTTGCTTTGCGACTTCCACATTCACACGAATTATTCCGACGGCAAATTGTCCGTGCCGGAGATCATTGATTTTTACGGCGAGCGCGGGTTCGATTGCATTTGCATCACCGACCATCTGGCCGACCCGAAACGCTTGATCGGAAAATTGTCCGAGTTGACGAACATGACGCTCGCGCAGGACCAGGTGGGCGAATACTTCGCCGTCATCGAGCGCGAGCGGCAGCGCGCGTGGCGGCGTTACAAAATGCTTGTGATGACCGGCATCGAATTCAACAAGGACGGCTACACGCGCAAAACTTCCGCGCACTTGCTCGGCATTGATTTGAAGTCGCCAATTTCCGCCGCGCTCGACATTCCCGAAATCATCGCAAAGATTCACGAACAGGGCGCGCTGGCGGTTGCCTCGCATCCGCACATCATGAAAAGCGAGTGGGGCAGAAACACGCTTTATTTCTGGGAAAATCAGGAACAATACGCGCCGTTGCTGGATGCGTGGGAAATCGCCAACCGCAACAACATTTTCAACGACGTCGGGCTGAAACGCCTGCCGTTCATTGCCAACAGCGATTTCCACAAACCCAAGCACATTTACTCGTGGAAGACTTTGATTTACGCCGAGAAAGACGCCGAGGCCATCAAGGAATGCGTTCGCCGCAACGAGCACGTGGCCATCACGCTTTACCGCGACTTCGCCGCCACGCCGGCCATTCAGGGGCGGCACGGCTTTGACTCGCCCGCAGCGGTCCCGCAACTTTTTCTGGAGCGGCCACCGTTGCGCGTGGTCAATGATTAGGACAATTTCAATTTTTCCCTGAAGTCCAAACACCTGCGCCGCGCCAGCCTCCGATGGCCGCGGCGCGTGAGCGGAAAAATCCTTTGATTTTCCGAATAAAGGGGTAAAATTAACCCTACGCATCAAAATGGCTTCCCTGTTTCAAGTTGTGTATACGAGTACCGCCGCGGAGGATTTCAGCCGGGCGGAACTGGTGGAATTGCTCAAGAGCAGCGTTAAGCGCAACACGCGGGCAGGCATCACGGGGTTGCTGCTCTACAAGGACGGCTGTTTCATGCAGGCGCTGGAGGGCGAAGAAGAATCGGTCGTAAGGCTTTTCTCGAAGATTGCGCGCGACCCGCGGCATCATCACGTCATCCCCCTGATTCACGAGCGGATTGAGCAGAGGAATTTTCCAAATTCGGCGATGGCATTCCGGGATTTGGAGACGCCGGAACTGCGGGCGCTGCCAGGCTACAGCGAATTTTTGAACACGCCTTTGAACGGGGAATTATACGCTAAAGACGTCGCTAAATGCATGAAACTGCTGTTGCTTTTCAAGCAGACCACGCACTGAAATTCTGGGAAATTTTGCTTCAACCTTCCGCGCGCCTCGGCAGACGATTGCCTGTGTGGCGCCGCCAACCGTCAATCCGACTTGGATTGGGGCGGCAGTTTGGGAGATTTCGGGAGGTTCAACAGTAATTCGGGATGGCCGTTGTCTTCCGGCGTTTTTAGATATTTGCGACCGTTCGGCGCCAATCCGACTTCCAGCTTCAAAGCGCGGGCGTCCTTTTCCACGTAGTAATGAAACTGGCCGCGTTCGATGGATTGAACGGCCTGCGCATGCGTGTGCTTCCATTGAAGCGCACCCTCTTCGCCGCCAATATGCCGGATGCGCAAATACGGATCAGGTTCGTCGGCTTGTTCAACCCATTTCACTTTTAAGACAATTCCCATAAAATCTCCAGACGATTTGCCCCCGTTGTTGGATGAAATTATAAAATTGCCGTGCGTCGGGTCAATATGGGCACGGTTAATTGTTTGTGACTAATCGGTGACAAAAATTTCCCAGCGTGCCGGCCCCGTTTCCGCGTCATTCCAGCCGCCGTCGGAATTCCGCGCACGCCTTCGTCGTGTCCGGCGCATCAAGAATTGCCGAGACGACGCAAACGCGTTTCACGCCTGCTGCCAGAACACTGCCGAGATTTTCCAGATTGATGCCGCCGATGGCAAACCACGGAACGCTCACGTTCTCTGTTGCCCAGCGGACATATTCGAGCGTCACGGGTTTAGCGCCCGGTTTTGTACCCGTCGCAAACACCGGCCCGATGGCGACGTAATCCGCGCCCGCCGTCAAAGCGCGTTCCGCCTGCTCCGGCGCATGCGTGCTCAAACCAATTTTAAGTTTTGAATTTTGAGTTTTGAGTTCGGAAACACTTTTGAATCCCGCGTCAAAAAAATCCTCCTGTCCCAAATGGCAAAAGTCCGCGCCGAGTTCGCGCGCGATTTCCAGATGATCGTTAATGACGAGGCCGACGTTCGCGCGTCGCGTGATGGGCAGGATTTTTTCGGCTTGCGCGCGGATTTCTTCGGACGAGGATTTTTTGGCGCGAAGCTGGATCAAATCGCTGCCGCCATCGCAAAGTTGTTGCGCGACGAGTCCGGGCGCGCGGCCATGCAAATACGCCGTGTCAACGAAGGTGTAAAGTTTGCAGTCTGCGAGCGGTTTCATTTTTGCAGCAGCGCTCCATGAGCGTCGCATCTATAAATTAAGTGATGGTTGCAGATCACCGCCACAATTTATTTTGAAAATAAAAACGGCGGCGGAAGTTTTCCCGCCGCCGTCCGCACAAAACAATTTTACTTCAACCCGGCGAGGTAGCCGAAACGCGCACGGAATTGTTCGGGCGTCATGGCAATGACGGCGGCGAGCCGGGCGAGCTGCTTCGTGTCCTCAAAATCCTCACGTTCGAGGCGGATCATGTAGGCGCAGGCGCATTCGTAGGCTTCGCCGTCCACGTTCACGCGGCGGTTCTGCATCCGGCCGGTGTTATGGTCGAGCATTTTGTCGAACGGCAGCGGCATCATTTTGCCGTCCACAAAGCTGATGATGGCGCCGTATTTTTCGGCCTCGTGCGAACGAAGGAATTTCACCGCTGCATAACCGAGGTCGCGCGTGTATTCGGCGTCGAAGGGAATCGGGTCGGCACAACGCAATTCATAGCCGAGGTCCTTGTCAATGAAGGCCATTTTGATGCCGAGTTTTTCAAGACGGTTGGACAAAAGCTCCTTCATCAGGCGCCCAAATTCGATTTCGCCGAGGCGCAAATGGCCGTGGTCGTCGCGGGTGACTTTGCCGAAGCGCTCCAGTTGTCCGTCGGGCAGCGCCTCAATCAAACCTTTTTCGCCAAGCGACTCGATCAGACCTTCGGCGAGCACGACCAGCCCGTAGTTGGAACCTTCGGCTTTGCGCTTGATAATGGAGCCGATGATGATGTCGCACACCTCGTCCACCGTGACGGGGCGTCCGCGAAATTCCTCCGGAATGATCGCGAGCGTGGCGGCCGACGCCTTGGCGATACCGAGCGCCAGATGCCCCGCTGCGCGCCCCATGCTGACGATGAGATACCAGCGCGACGTGGTGCGCGCGTCTTCAATCAGGTTGCGGACAATTTGCACGCCGTAATGCCGCGCGGTTTCATAGCCAAACGTCGGCGTCGAGCCGGGCAGCGGCAAATCGTTGTCAATCGTCTTGGGCACGTGCGCCACCTTGATGTTGCCGTTGCTGTATTTGGCGACGTAGCTGGCGGAAAACGCCGTGTCATCGCCGCCGATGCTCACCAGCGCGGTGATGCCGAGCTTTTCGAATACGGTGAAAATGTTCCGCATCTGCTCCTGCGACTTGGTCGGGTTCGTGCGCGCTGTGCCAAGAATCGAACCGCCCTTGATGTGGATGTCCTTCACGTCGCGGATGGCCAGCGGCCGGATTTGCGTCGTGTCGCCGCGCGCGATGTGCTTGAAGCCGTCGCGGAAGCCGATGACTTCGTAGCCTTGATTAATGCCTTCGATGGTGGCCGCCGAAATGACGCCGTTCAATCCCGGCGCCGGCCCGCCGCCGACCAAAATTCCAAGTCTGCCTTTGCTCATGTGAAATACGTTGGTTGCTGGTTAAAAACGAGAACGTGCACAGGGTATGCCGACAAAGGAAAAATTCAATTCCATTCTTGCCATAAACCAACCATTATTTGTCCTGTGAATCGCGCCATTTTTCTCGACCGCGACGGCACGATGATTGCCGAAAAAAATTATTTGCACCGTCCTGAAAACGTGGAAATTATTCCTGCGACGCGAACCGGATTGAAAAAATTGTGCGCCGCCGGCTTCAAACTGTTCATCGTCTCAAACCAATCCGGCGTCGGACGCGGCTATTTCACAATGGCCGACGTGGACAACGTGAACCGCTATTTGCGCGACGAACTTGCGCGCGACGGAATCCGGATCGAAAAAATTTACATCGCGCCCGAAGCGCCCGGTGAACCCAGTCGTGGGCGCAAGCCGTCGCCGCAATTCTTGTTCGACGCGCGGGATGAATTCAGCCTGGACCTGCCGGAAAGTTTCATGATTGGCGACAAACTGGCCGACTTGGAATGCGGCTGGAATGCGGGCGTGAAAAAAAGCATACTCGTCCGCACGGGCTACGGCGCGGAAACGGAACGCGCAGAACCGGAAAAAATTTCGCGCGCGGCCGTCGTGGATAATTTGGACCAGGCAGCAGATTGGATTTTGAATCTGTAACTTGGTCAATGATCGTCGCCATCGGCGCTCAAAGGGCGCCACTTCAATTTTATGTGTGGAATTATCGGATATGTAGGCAAAAAATCGGCCTCGCCCATTCTGCTCGAAGGATTGCGGCGGCTGGAATATCGCGGTTACGACAGCGCGGGCATCGCCGTTTTACAGGAGGCGGATTTGCTCATGCGCAAAAAGAAGGGGAAAATTGACGCCGGCCTCGCGCCGCTTTTGAAAAACGAGCCGGTCACCGGAAACCTCGGCATCGGCCACACGCGCTGGGCCACGCACGGGATTCCCTCGGACAGAAATTGCCATCCGCATTTTGACCAGTCGGGAAAAATCGCCGTCGTTCACAACGGCGTCATCGAAAATTATGACGCGCTCAAGGAAAAACTTCTCGTTGCCGGCCATACTTTCAAGTCCGACACCGACACCGAAGTCCTCGCGCATTTGATCGGTGATTATTATGAAAAGCACCATGGGGAAAATGGCGATTCGCTGACAACGGCGGTTTGCGCCGCGCTGCGCGAAGTCATCGGCACTTATGGAATCGCTGTCATTTGCGCCAACGAACCGGACAAAATGGTCGGCGCGCGGCGCGGTTCACCGCTGATTATTGGAATCGGCAAAGGCGAAAAATTTCTTGCCAGCGACGCCAACGCCATCGTTGCACACACGAAAAAAGTTGTTTATCTCAACGACTACGACGTGGCGACCATCACGCCGAAGAAATTCAAGGTCATCAACCTCGGTGCGGACACCGCCAAGGTCCAAATCAGCAAGCTGGAATTCGACCAGGAAGACGCGGTGTGCGGCGAACACGCGCATTTCATGCTCAAGGAAATCCTTGAGCAGCCGCGCACGATTGAAAATGCGTTGCGCGGACGCGTGGATCACAAAAATACGACGGCGAAATTTGGCGGCCTGAACTTGACCGAGGACGAATTGCGCTCGATTAACCGGATTGTCATCGCCGCCAGCGGCACGAGCTGGCACGCGGCGCTCGTCGGCGAGTATTTGATCGAGGAATTTGCGGGCATCCCGGTCGAGGTCGAGTTTGCGCACGAATTTTGTTACCGCAACGCGCCGCTGGAAAAAAACACCGTGTTGCTCGTGCTCTCGCAGTCCGGCGAAACGGCGGACACGCTCGCCGCGCTGCACGAGGCGAAAAAACGCGGGCACAAAACCCTTGCCATCGTCAACGTCGTCGGCAGCACGATTGCGCGCGAGGTGGACGGCGGCATTTATATGCATGCCGGCCCGGAAATCGGCGTCGCCTCGACCAAGGCGTTTGTGTCCACGCTCACGGTTTTGTCGCTGCTGGCGGTTCATCTGGGACGGCTGCGGAAACTTTCGGCGCACCGCGCGTCGGAAATGCTGCGTGCGCTCGAAGCGCTGCCGGGGCAAATCGAAACAATCCTCGCGCAAAACGATTCATTGAAAAAACTGGCAAAGAAATACGCGAAGGCCGACGACTTCTTTTTTCTCGGACGCGGCTATACGTTTCCCATCGCGCTCGAAGGCGCGCTCAAGCTGAAGGAAATTTCCTACATCCACGCCGAGGGTTATTCGGCGGCGGAAATGAAGCACGGGCCGATTGCGCTGATTGACAAAAAAACGCCGACGGTTTTTGTCGTGCCGCAGGACGCGATGCACGACAAGACGATGGCAAACATGGCGATGATTCGCGCGCGCAAAGGCCCGATCATCGCACTGGCCACCGAAGGTGACGAGGCAGTTAAAAAAGCAGCGAACGAGGTGATTTATCTGCCCAAAACCCTCGAACCGTTGAATCCGATTCTGACCGCGGTGCCGTTGCAATTGTTCGCGTATCACATCGCTGTCGCGCGTGGCTGCGACGTGGACAAGCCGCGCAATCTCGCCAAGAGCGTGACGGTGGAATAAACGCCTCTTTTTGCAACTTGGAGTTTCAACATCGCCCTGCCGGCGCGTTCAAAAATTGTTTTTCTTTTTATCCTTGCACCGTGACGCGGATGAAACCAGCATCCCGACAATTTCCAAGGCGTTGTGGATTTTACGTGGAACAGATTGAAAGTTGCGATGAAAATTAAAGCGCTCGTTTCCGGCATTTTAGCCGGTGCGGCAATTCTGGTCGCGTTGCCTCCGGCCTCGGCGCGCGCGGATGACGAGATGCCCATCATGCCGTTGTCGGAAATCAAGGCGGGCATGACGGGCGAATGGCACACGGTCGTTTCTGGCACGAGGATTGACAGCTTCCCGATGGTGGTGGTGGGCATCGCGGATAATTTCATCGGCCCGCAGCGGCCCGTCATCATCTGCAAGGGACTTGACGCCACGAACATTCTCACCGGCCCCGTGGCCGGCATGAGCGGCAGCCCGGTGTTTATCAACGGCAAACTCATCGGCGCCTATGCCTACGGATTTATACTGCCGAAGGAACAGGATTTGTTCGGCGTCACGCCCATCGAACAGATGCTCGAAGTGGAAAGCAATTATCCACCCACCACCATTCCTGCCGGCACCACGGCCTTGGCGGAAATGAACACGGCCAGCGATCCGCAATGGCTATCAGCGCCAGTGGCAACAACGGGCGTCCCGACGCTGACCACGCTGCAATCCGCCATGAAACCGTTGCCGACGCCGCTGTTCGTGTCCGGCGTTTCAGAACAGGTGCTGGAAAAATTTGCCTCCCGATTAAATGCGCTCGGTTTGCAGGTGATGCAGGCGCCGTCCGGTTCGGCTCCGGCGCATTCGTTCGACACCAACCTGGAACCGGGTTCGGCGGTTTCCGGTGTTTTGATGAGCGGCGATTTTGATTTTGCCGGAACCGGCACAGTCACGTGGCGGCACGGCAACCGCATTCTGGCCTTTGGCCATCCGTTCCTGCAAAGCGGACCAACAGATATGCCAATGGCTCCGGCGGAAATCATCACGGTGGTGCAAGGTTACTTGGAGTCGTTCAAGCTGCCGAACATCGGCCCGGTGGTCGGCACAATTTATCAGGACCGGCTGACGGGCATTGCCGGGGAAATCGGTCGTATGCCCGACACGACGCATGTCGAAGTGCATCTGGACGCGCCGGGCGGCAAGACGCGGCTCTTCCAAGGCGACTTGTTCCAGAACCAGATGATTTCGCCAATCCTTTCGGCAATTGCGCTGCTGGAATCCATCTACGCCACGATGGAGCTGGAAGAAAATCAGACGATTTACATGGACACGACGATGGAAGTTGCCGGATACAAACCGGTGCAACTCTCCGACGCCGCCAGTGGTGACGGAGGCGGCTTTGAACTGGCCATCAATCAACTCATGCTTTACGACTCGTTGTTGAACAATCCGTGCAAATTTCCAGATGTGAAATCGCTGACTTTCCACGTTCGCATGGTGGACGGCGTGAAATCAAGCTGGCTGGATTCGTTGAATCTGGATCGCAATGAGGTCCGGCCGGGAACGACGCTGCACGCGGTCATCGGGCTGCGCAATTATCACGGCGAACCGTCAGCGATTCCGGTTTCCATCCCGATTCCGGCGGATTTGCACGCGCCGGAGATGGAACTCTTCGTCGGCGACGCGGATGCCGCGCAGCAAATGGACGAGCCGCCGGTGCCGCCGCAAACTTTGGCCCAGGTGCTTGACCGCATCCGCCAGACCCGCTCGCACCAGGACATTTGCGTCAAGCTGCTGGAAGATACGCCCGGCGTTGCCGTGGAAGGAAAAAATCTTCCGGACTTGCCGCCGTCGGTCGTCGCGCAATTTGAATCGCCCAACGCCAGTTCCCAGCAGGCGACGCTCAATCGTGTCACACTTTGGGAGACGAATTTTCCTGTGGCAGGAACGTTCAGTGGACAAATGACATTACCAGTGAGGATCAAATGAAACGAATCAATGTGTTTATTGGCGCGGCGCTGCTCGCGCTGGGTTTGGTTCCGGCCGCCTTCGCGGTCGTTACGCAAAAAGTCACCAGCGACACGTTCGCCGAGTTCAGCGCGGGCGAATTCGACAACATTTCGCTCACCAGCGACGGCTATCTGGAACTCGCGCCAGCCATGACGAATCTGGCCAGCGTCACCGACCCGATCATCTGGGCCGCGGTTCAGGACGACAAAGGCAACGTGTATTTCGGCACCGGCAATCAGGGCAAAATTTACAAACTCACGCCGAAAGGCGAACTGTCCACCTTCTTCGCGCCGAACGAGGTGATGGTTCACGCGCTGGCGATTGACGGCAAGGGACGGCTTTACGCGGCGACTTCGCCGAACGGACGCGTATATCGTCTCGATGCCGACGGCCATGCCGAAGTTTATTGCACTCCGGGCGAAACTTACATCTGGGCGATGGTGTTCGGCAAGGACGACTCGCTCTGCCTCGCCACCGGTGACCACGGAAAAATTCTGCGCGTCGCCCCGACCGATTCCACGCCGGCCAAGGTGGAAACTTATTTTGAAACCGCGGAGGCCAACGTCACCGCGCTGGCGCTGGACAAGGACGGCAACCTACTCGCCGGCACCAGTCCGCATGGTTATCTCTATCGGATTGACAAGGCAAACCACGGCTTTGTGGTGTTTAACTCCGGCCAAAAGGAAATCAAACAAATCGCCGTCGCGCCGGACGGAACGATTTACGTGTCTTCGTTTGCGGAGAACGCCAAGCAAGGAGCGTCATCAGGTTCCGGTTCCATCACCATTTCAATTCCGGGTGTAAATGGCGACGGTAATTCCATCAACAACGCCTCCAAGGCCAATCCGTCTCCCGAAGTTCAGCCACCTTCTACGCCGACCGATGACGACGATCCGTCAATGCTTCCGCCTGGAATGGGATTGTCCACTTCCACCGGCGGGTCTGACGCCGGCGGGCCGTCGCAGGGCGCCATTTATCGCATAGATACCAACGGCTTTTATGAAACTTACTGGAACCCGCCCGCCGGCGAAGCAATTTACTCCATGATTTTGCTGCGGGATGGGAGCCTGTTGGTCGGCACGGGCGACAAAGGCCGGATTTATTCCATCACCGATGCGAACCACTGGAAGCTCCTGCAAAAAACCAGCGATGGCTCTCAAGTGTCCGCGCTGCTGCCAGACACCGGCGAATCGAAACAATACTTCGCCGCGACGAGCCATCCGGCCGAAATTTACCGGCTCGATTTTTCGCTGGCGGAAAGCGGCATTTACACCTCCAAGGCCTTTGACGCGACGCAAAAAAGCCAGTGGGGCAAACTGCATCCTGACGGCGACGCGCCCGACGGAACGAAGTTGGAATTTTCCACCCGTTCCGGCAACACCGCGAAGCCGGCAAAAACTTGGAGCGATTGGTCGGAAACGAATTTGTTGAGCCCCGAAATTGCCGTCACCAGCCCGTCGGCGAGGTATTTACAATATCGTGTTGAGTTCAAACGCGACGAACATTCACCGAGCGCCACGGCGCAGTTGCGGCGCATGGAATTTTATTACCAGAACTTCAACGCCGCACCGGTCATTTCGCGCGTCATCGTTCACAACGCCGGCTTCAGCATTTCCAAAATGCCTATGCCGCAAATGGAGGCGTCTGCGGTCAATCTGAATCAATTGCTGGACACCAGTGGCGACAACGACAGTTCGCCTCAACCAACGTTGTCCAACCCCGCTGCGGCGATGATCATGGCCATGATGGCGCAGCCGCCGTTGAAAATGACACAAAGCCCCGGTTACTGCACCGTGGTTTGGGATGCCAGCGATCCTAATCAGGACAAGTTGATTTATTCCGTCGCCATCCGTGCCGAAGGCGACAAGGAATGGACCATGCTTGTGGACAAGACTGAGGACACTTTTTATTCCTTCGACACCACGGGCTTCCACGAAGGCCTTTATTTCATCAAAGTGACCGCTTCCGATTTGCCGTCCAACACGCCGGAAACCGCGAAAACCGCCGAAGCCGTCAGCGAACCCTTCCTGATTGACAACACGCCGCCCGTGCTGACCGTGAAAGATGAATTGATGAAAAAAGATCATGCCCGCATCGTCATGAGCGCGGTGGACGGGGCGAGCGTTATTAATTCCGCCTCATATTCGCTGGACGGCAAAGACGAGGTCGCCCTGCGCCCGGACGATTTGATTTTCGATTCAACGAACGAGACGTTCACCGTTGAACTGACCGGTTTGAATCCGGGGATGCACAGCCTGCTCTTGCGCGTGCAGGATGAAGCGAAGAATTCGTCCGTGCTCAAGCTTAACTTCAAATCGCAGTAAATCGAATGTCCACTCCCGCCACCCGGCATGCCGAAGCGTTGCCAAAAGCATGACGGTGGCATGAATGGCTGAACTTTGCGTTTGACCACGATTGGCCGGGTTGGTTAAGCTTTAATTTCCTTTAATTTACCTTAATTCACTTTAATTGCTATGATTGGAACGATTCGAAAACACTCGAAATGGCTGTGGATACTCATCGCCACTCTCACGATCATTTCCTTTGTTTACTACTTCAACCCCGGCCAGCGCATGAACAATAGCAGCGGCGGTTCCAGCAACGGCAATCTTGGCTCGGTTTATGGCGAAAAGATCACGCAGGATGAGTTCGCCAGCGTCGAGCGTGAATTTGAATTGTTCTATTTTTTCCGTTACAATGAATGGCCGGACAAACTGTCCTCGGATGAACTGGAGCGCCAGGTTTATTTACGCCTCTTGCTTATCCGAAAGGCTGCTGACTTGGGCATTTACGTCGGGGACAACGAGGCGGCAACGGCCGCAAGCGGAATTCTCAACTCGCCGGAATTGGCCCGTGCATTGAAAATCAACGGCCAAAGCATTCCCCCCGATGTATTTGTCAAGGAAGTCTTGGAGCCTAAAGGATTGACCGCCGCCGATTTCGAAAATTTCGTCCGCGACGATCTGGCCATCCAGCAATTGGTTCATTCGCTGGGACTGGCCGGCGCGCTCGTCACGCCGCAGGAGGCCGCCGCCATTTACCAGCGAAATCATGAGGAATGGGACGCGCAAATTGTTTCCTTCTCCGCATCGAATTATTTGTCGCAAGTCACGGTCTCGCCCGAGGCCATCGCGCAATTTTACACGAACGACATGGCCGACTACCGCCTGCCCGATCGCGTGCAGGTCAACTATGTCGTGTTCGACGTGACGAATTTTTTCCCGCAGGCCGAAGCCGAACTGGCGAAAACCAATTTGAACGAGCAGGTGGAAGACTTTTTCCGCCAATACGGCACGAACGCCTTTGCCGACGCCACCACGCCTGACGAAACCAAGGCCAAATTCCGGGAGTTGCTCACTCGCCGGCAGGCGCTTGAAGACGCGCGCACGCAGGCGAATGCATTTGCCACCACCGTTTTTAATCTGGAACCGACGCGCGCGGAAAATCTCGCCGTCGTCGCCAAGCAGCAGGGCCTGACCGTAAAAACTACCGCGCCATTTGACGAGCAGACCGGCCCGACAAACTTTGACGCAACCGCCGAATTCACGCAGGACGCGTTTGGATTGACCCCGGACGAGCCGCTCGCCGGGCCAATCGTCGGCCCGGATGGCGTTTATGTCATCGCCTTGGCCGAAATGCTGCCCAGCGAAATCCCTCCGCTTGCGGACATCCGCGCACAAGTCACGCAGGATTTCCAGCTTCACGAGGCCATCTCCCGCGCGCAACTCGTTGGAACGCTCTTCGCCAAAAGCCTCACGAACAGCCTCACCGCTGGAAAAAGCTTCGCCGTCGCCTGCGTCGCCGCCGGCCATGTGCCGGAAACGCTGCCGCCCTTTTCCTTGAGCACACAGGAATTGCCGGAAATCGGCGACCGCGCCAATCTGAATGAACTCAAACAAGCTGCGTTCACCGCTGGCGTCGGTCATGCGAGCGAGTTTGTGCCGACCGACGACGGTGGCTTTGTCGTCTATATCGAATCGCAACAACCGGTGAACGAGGTGCAAATGAACGCCGACCTGCCGCAGTTTCTCGCCTCTCTCCGCCAGGAGGAAGAGACCCAGGCCTTCAACGACTGGCTCGGCACGGAAGCCCGCAAGGAATTCGGCAATGTGCCGATCTTCCAGCAAGCCTTAAACGGCGCTGCCAAATAAGCCGTGTGAGTGCGGCCATCAAACTCTCCTCGCCCGCCACGCGCGAGTTTTGGGAAATTCCGGTTTTGTTCGAAGACGAAAATCTTCTTGCCCTCGACAAACCCGCGCGCCTGCTGACTTCGCCCGACCGCTACGACCCGAACCGTCCGAACCTGATGAAGTTGTTGCACGCCGGTATCGCCAACGGCAAGCCGTGGGCACGTGAACGCAATCTGAATTATTTGAGCAACGCGCACCGCTTGGATTTTGAAACCAGCGGTATAATTTTATTGGCGAAAAACAAGGCCGCCCTCGTCGCGCTGGCCGATTTGTTTGGAACCGAAAAGCCGCTGAAAAAATACGTCGCGCTCGTCCGCGGCGAGCCGCCCGCGGAAAAATTCGAGGTGGACGCCAAGCTCGCGGCGCATCCGGTGAAAATCGGGCTGATGCGCGTGGACCCGAAAAATGGCAAGAAATCGAAAACAAAATTTGAGGTGCTCGAAAGATTTCCCCGCTTCGGCTACACGCTGCTGCATTGCGAACCGCTCACCGGGCGCACACACCAGATTCGCGTCCACGCCAGCCACGTCGGATTGAAAATCGCGGGCGACGAACTCTACGGCGGCAAATTTTTGTGGCTCTCGCGGCTCAAGCCGGATTACCGGCTCAAACCCGGTCGCGAAGAACGTCCCTTGATTTCCCGCGTCGCCCTGCACGCGGAGGAATTACAGCTGCCGCATCCGGTCACGAAGGAAATGCTCACCATCACCGCGCCGTGGCCGAAGGATTTGACGGTGGCCGTGAAATATCTGCGACGTTACAATCTCGCGACAACCGCTCTCCCGCCGGAATAATCGTTGACGTTCGCCGCGCCGCGGAAATACTGACCGCAAATCATGGTGCAAAAATCCGTTTATGTCGTCACTGGCGGCGCGGGCTTCATCGGCTCACATTTGATTGATTTGTTGCTCGCCGATGCGGCCACGAAGGAAATTCGTGTGCTCGACAATTTTTCCTCCGGCCGCCGCGAACACCTGGAACAACACAAACCAAATCCGCGGCTGAAAATCTTCAAGCTTGATCTGCTCGATTTGAAAAAAATCCAGCCGCGGTTCAAGGGCGTGGACCGCGTTTTTCACCTTGCCGCCAATCCCGACGCGCGCTGGGGAATTGAAAACACGAAACTCGATTTGGAACAGGAAACCATCGCCACCTACAACGTCCTCGAAGCCATGCGGCGAAATTCCGTGACGCAAATCATCATGTCCAGCTCCGGCACCGTTTATGGCGACGTCGGTCTGACCATCACTCACGAAAATCTCGGCCCGGCGCTGCCCATCAGCCTTTACGGCGCGGGCAAGGTTGCGGCGGAGGCGCTCATCTCCGCGTTCTGCGCTACGTTCGGACTGCGCGGAATCATTCTGCGCTTCGGCAACATCGTTGGCGATCGCACCACGCACGGCGCGATTTACGATTTTATCAAGCAACTCGCAAGAAATTCCGCCGAACTCAAGGTTCTCGGCAATGGTCTGCAATCGAAGCCTTACCTTTACGTCGGTGACTTGGTTGGCGCGATTGTCTTCGGCGGGAAAAAATGCGCGGAACTTGAAGCCGGAAAATTCGATGTCTTCAACGTTGCGCCCGACGGCGGAACGTCCGTGCGATTCATCGCCGAGGAACTGGTCACACAACTCGGCTTCAAAGGCCGGACGAAAATAATTTATGGCACGACCGTCGGCGGCTGGCCGGGCGACGTGCCGCACTCGCGAATGGACGCCTCCAAAATCCGCAAGGCCGGATTTGTTCTGCCGCGCAGTTCCGACGAAGCCGTGCGACTCGCCATCCGCCGCATCATCGAATGGCTGCCACAGCGTAAAAATGCGAAGGACGATTTGCGTTTGCCGCGCGACGCCAAGCCGGTTTTGCCGAAATAATTATTCGAGCGAGTATTTCTTTAAACCGCTAAGCTGACCGAAAATTTTCAGCGCGAAAAGCGGGTTATTTTTGAAATAGCGTTTCGCCAGCCGGCGCGGCTCCTGGCACAACCGGTAAAACCATTCCAGCCCCGATCGTTGCATCCAGCGTGGCGCCTGCTTGATGCGCCCGCTGTGGAAATCGAACGCCGCGCCCACGCCAATCATCAGCGTCACATCCAGCTTCGGCAGAAATTCGGCCATGAACTTTTCCTGCTTCGGCGTGCTCAAGCCCACCCACAAAATGTCCGGCCTCGCCGCGCGGATGGTTTCCACAAATTGTTGTTCCTCTTCGGCGTCCAGCGGTCGGAACGGCGGCGTAAAGGTTCCAACGATTTCCATATTCGGAAATTTCGCCTTCAATTTTTCCGCGAGCAATTTTGCGACGCCATCCGCGCCGCCGAAAAAAAAGTGGCGGCAGGGGTTTGCTTCGCTCCACGCGCATACGTCCAGCATCAGGTCCGGGCCATAAACACGGCGCATTTCGGGATGGCCGTGGATTTTTCCCATCCAGACCATCGGCATTCCGTCGGGCGTGCAGAGAAATGAATTGTTCAAAAGTTTTCGAAACACTTCGTCGTTTTGAGCTTCCATGACGCCGTGAACGCCGGTGACGCAAATATAGCCCTTGCGCCGCGTGCGGATTGCGCGGGCAATTTCGTCCAGCGCGCTTTGCAGGTTCAGCACGCTGATGCCGACGCCGAGGACGTTGACGCGGTTCGTCATTTACGATTTACAATTTACAATTTACGATTCCAAGGTTCACAGGGCGCGCAAATCGTATATTGTAAATCGAAAATCGAAAATGAAATTGCTCGTCTTCGCCCACACGCCGCCGCCACACCACGGACAGAGCTACGCGGTGAAGCTGATGCTGGAAAAATTCGGCGGTAATTGCCGGAAGCAAAGGCCGTCGCCCAATCCGTTCGGCATTGAGTGTTACCACGTCAACGCGCGGTTTTCCAAGACGCTTGAAGACATCGGCGAGTTTCAAGGCAGCAAAATCCTGCTCGTTTTGTTCTTTTGCGCGCAGGCCATCTGGTGCCGGCTCCGCTATGGCGTGGAAAATTTTTATTACGTTCCAGCGCCCGGCAAACCCGTTGCGCTTTACCGCGACTGGCTGGTCATGCTCGTCTGCCGCCCGTTCTTCAAACGCATCATTTTGCACTGGCACGCCGCCGGGCTGTCCAAATGGCTCGAGACCGTCGGCACCATCCGCACGCGCAGCTTCACCTACAATCGCATGAAAGATGCCGACTTGAGCGTCGTGCTGTCGGATTTCAACCGCCGCGACGCCGAAAAGCTCATGGCAAAAAAAATCGCCATTGTCAACGGCGGCATTCCCGACCCGTGCCCGCGATTTGCGGAAGAAATCCTGCCGCTGCGCCGCGAACGGATTGCCGCGCGAAAGCAATTTCTTGCGGCGAACATTTCCGGCGCGAACGGACCTGCGAAAGCCGTCAACGTGCTTTACGTCGCGCTGGTCAGTCGTGAAAAGGGCGTGTTCGACGCGATTGAAGGCGTGGCGCTCGCGAACGAAAAGTCGCTGCTGCGTTTCCGGCTCACGGTGATTGGCGGGTTCGCTTCCGCCGGTGCAGAAAAGGAAGTGCGCGAATTTGTCGCGCGGCGCGGATGGCAGAACATCATTGAAATTCTCGGCTTTGTATCCGAGGAACACAAAACGCGGGCGCTGCACGACGCGGACATTTTTTGTTTTCCGACCTATTACAGCGCCGAAAACCAGCCGGGCAATTTGATCGAGGCGATGGCCTTTGGCCTGCCGGTGGTCACAACGCGCTGGCGTTCCATTCCCGAAATGCTGCCGGAAAATTATCCGGGCGTCGTCGAGCCGAAATCGCCGGCGCAAATCGCCGACTCGCTTGTGCGCCTGGCCGCAAACGATTTCACCGGGTCGCTGCGTGAAACGTTTCTGCGCCGTTTCACGCTCGAACAGCATATTGGAAAAATGGCCGAGGCCATCCGCGGCGTGGAATGATTCCAATTTACGATTTACGATTTACGATTTACGATTCGCCGTCATTTTGCACCCGACGCGTAAATTACAAATGAAAATCGGCCTGCTCCAACTCAACTCGACCATCGGCGATTTCGCGGCGAATACGAAAAAGCTGCTCGCCGGTTATGAGAAGGCCCGCGCGCTAGGCGCGGAATTTGTCCTCGCGCCGGAATTGTTTCTCTGCGGCTATCCGCCGCGCGATTTGCTTTTGCGGGACGATTTCGTCGGCGCGAACCTCGCGACGCTGGAGGAAACGGCGAAAAATATTGGCGCGGTTCCGCTTTGTGTCGGCTTCGTGGACAAAAACCCCGAACGTCCCGGCCGCGCGCTGCGCAATTCCGCCGCTGTTTTGCAAAACGGAAAAATTATCTGGCGCGCGAACAAATGCCTGCTGCCGACTTACGACGTTTTTGACGAGGACCGTTATTTCGAGCCGGCCAAAACCGCCGCGCCGTTTGAATTCAACGGAAAAAAAGTCGGCATCACAATTTGTGAGGACATCTGGAACGACGAGGATTTCTGGCCGGACCGGCTTTATCGCCGCGACCCGATCAAGGAACTTATTGCGCAGGGCGCGGAAATGATTTTGAACATTTCCGCGTCGCCGTGGCACGACGGCAAGGAACGGACGCGGCTGGAAATGCTCCAGCGTGTCGCGCGCGATGAAAAAATTCCGCTCGCGCAGGTCAATCTTGTGGGCGCGAACGACGAATTAATTTTTGACGGTCACAGTGTCGCGCTGGATTCGCGCGGCGAAGTCGTCGCGTTGGGCAGGGGATTTGAAGAGGAAATTTTTGTCGCGGATCTGGGCGAAGGCGGAAAGCAGAAAGCGGAAGGCGGAAAGAACTTTCCGCCGCGCGAGGCGCAGATTTTTTCCGCGCTGTCACTGGGCATCCGCGATTACGTCCGCAAATGCGGTTTCCAATCGGTCATCATCGGCCTGTCCGGCGGCATTGATTCGGCGCTGACGGCGGTGCTCGCCGTGGACGCGTTGGGAAGGGAAAAAGTTTTGGGCGTCGCCATGCCCGCGCGTTATTCAAGTGAAGGCAGCTTGAGCGACGCGGAGGCGCTGGCGAAAAATCTGCAAATCCGTTTTGAAACTTTGCCGATTGAAACGGTTTTCAAATCGGTTGAAAAACAGTTGGAAAAAGTTTTCGCCGGGACGAAGCCGGACCAGGCCGAGGAAAATTTGCAGTCGCGCCTGCGCGGCGTGACGCTGATGGCGCTGTCGAACAAATTCGGCGCGCTCGTGTTGACGACGGGCAACAAATCGGAAATGGCCGTCGGCTATTGCACGCTTTACGGCGACATGGATGGCGCGCTCGCACCGCTGGCGGACGTGCTGAAGACGGACATTTACAAAGTCGCGCGCTGGGTCAACCGCGGGGGTGAAATCATTCCGCAAAATTCAATCGCGAAACCTCCGAGCGCCGAATTACGTCCAAACCAGACGGACCAGGACTCGCTGCCGCCCTATGAAACGCTCGACGCGATTCTGGATTTGTATGTCGTGAAAAATCTGGGCCGCGGAGAAATCGTCCGGCGCGGATTTGACGCGGCGGTGGTCAACGACGTTTTGAACAAAATCAATTTCAGCGAATACAAGCGCCGGCAGGCCGCGCCGGCGCTGAAAATTTCGCCGCGCGCGTTTGGCATGGGCCGGCGGATTCCGATTGCGCAGCGGTTTCGGCTGTGACGATGACAAAAAGGCAACGGATGAAAAATGTTTTTCGCGCGCGGGTATTTTGGCTTGCTTCATTTTTTGAAAATCCGGCAGATTATGGCGATGGAATCCAGCCGGTTCTTCCGGCGGAAATGAAAGCAGCCCCGGCGGCTGCAACATGAAACGCGTGACGAAAAATCCAGCGCTGCGGGCGTGCCAATCTGTTTTTACCATCACGGAGAGGCTGTTGTCGCTGGTGCTCGAAAACCGGGCGCTGCGGACGCCGATTGACCATCCGATTATTGTGATTGGGCCGGAGCGCTCCGGGACCAGCTTCATCTACGCGTTGCTGGCGACGCACCCGGATGTTTACGCCTTGACCACGGCGGCGGATCGTTTTCCCGACCATCCATTTTCAGCCTCACTGGCGCGAAGAATATTATCGCCGACTTCGACACAAAATTATCGCGCCGTGCCGAAAACCAACGGTGAAATTCGGGGCGGATCATTTGAGTTGACGGAAGCGGTTCGATATTGGGCGCGACATTTGGGAACCAGGAGCGGCAAATGGGAAAATGCGCCCGACGATTTCTTCACGGAGGAAGACCTGGACGAGGCGACGCGCCAGACATTGCCGCACGACTTGAAAAAAAGGCAGTTCATCATGCAGAAAAAGCGGCTGGTGCTGAAACAGCCGGGCTTTTCGCTGAAAATCAGATATTTGAATGCGCTTTTCCCGGATGCCATTTTTGTCCATTGCCTGCGCAATCCGCTGGATAATTTTCTGTCCCTGCTGCGGCAGAAAGAAAAGTTTGGCAACCCCAACTGGGGGCTTCAAATACCCGAATCCATGAAGCTCCGCAACGCCTCCGTGGAAGCCCAGACCGCGCAACAACTGGCGGTGACGTATGAACTGATTCTGCAAAGCTTCCACCAGATAGAAAATGGCGCCGCCCGCCGCGTGGTCACGCGTTATGAGTCGTTTGAAACCGATTATGCGCGCGAAACACAACGGCTGTTTCAGCCGTGCGGTTTGGACGTGCCTTTGGATGTGCGGGCGCATCCGGAATTGTTTGTCGCCTCCAATTTCCGGCAGACCACGCCGCAATCGGTGACGAATGACCGGCAGGCCATGCAAATTCTGGAAAAATTGTGCGAACAAATGGGCTATGATTTTTCCAAAACGCCCCCCGGCACAGCGTTTGCAAACGCCGCTTAGACGTGAAATTTTCCATCGTCACGCCCAGCTTCCGCAATTCGCAATGGCTCAAGCTTTGCATTGCGTCGGTGGCCGACCAGCAAGGCGTCGCCGTCGAGCACCTCGTTCAGGATTCGTGCTCCGACGACGGCACGCAAAACTGGCTGCCGCGCGATCCGCGCGCGAAGGTATTTATCGAAAAGGACGCCGGAATGTATGACGCGGTGAACCGCGGTTATCGCCGCGCAACCGGCGACATTCTGGCTTACTTGAATTGCGACGAACAATACCTGCCCGATGCGCTCAAGACGGTTGCCGGTTTTTTTGAGGCAAATCCGAAGATCGAAGTCGCGCTCGCCGGAACGGTCATCGTGAACGGCGAAGGAAAATACATTTGCCACCGCCACCAGATGGTTCCGCATCCGCAGGGTGTCTGGTTCCGGTTTCCGATTTTAACCAGCTCCATTTTCATCCGGCGCAGGGTCATTTCGGAGCGCGGGATTTTTTTCGACACCAAATGGCGCGACCTCGGAGATTTCCATTGGATGCTCGCGCTGATGAAAGCCAAAGTGCCGATGGCGGTCTGCGACTCGTTCACGTCCGTTTTTGCCGACACCGGCGAGAACATGAACCTGAAGCCGAACGCCATCCGCGAAAAAGCCGGGACGGAAAAAATGATTCCGCCGCTTGTCCGCGCGTTGAAGCCGTTCTGGATTTTTCACCACCGTCTGCGCCGGCTGGCTGCGGGACATTTTTTCCTGAAGCCGGTGAGTTATGAAATTTACACGCGGCAAAGCCCCGAACGGCGCGTGAAATTTGACGTGGTCAAACCGACGGCGGTCTGGTGGAACCGGCTGTGAAACCGCGAACTTCCAGGTTCTGAAAATAATTGGGAGGGGTTGCACACGGTCCCATCCATTGGACAATTGAATTGCCAGTTCGCCCTCCTTCAGGTAATTTTTACATCTCCATGGCAAACAAAATTTTGGTCGCAGGCGCGGGCGGTTTCATCGGCGGACATCTGGTCGGCGAACTCCTCCGCAAAGGTCATACGGACATTCGCGCAGTGGACATCAAGCCGTTCAACGAATGGCACCAGCATTTTCCGCAGGTCGAAAACCTCCGGTTGGATTTGAGGCTGAAGGACGCCTGCGGGATCGCGGCCCAGGGCGCGGCCCGGGTCTATAATCTCGCATGCGACATGGGCGGCATGGGTTTCATCGAGTTGAACCGCGGGCTGTGCATGTTGAGCGTGCTCATCAACACGCACCTGCTCATGGCCGCGCGCGACGCGGGCGTGAAGCGCTATTTTTATTCCTCGTCGGCCTGCGTCTATGCGGCGGACAAGCAAACCGATCCCAACGTGAGCGGCTTGCGCGAAGCCGACGCCTACCCGGCGATGGCCGAGGACGGCTACGGCTGGGAAAAACTTTTCAGCGAGCGCTTGTGCCGCCATTTCACGGAGGATTTCAAGCTGACCACGCGCGTCGCGCGTTTCCACAACGTCTATGGCCCGCACGGCACGTGGGAGGGCGGACGGGAAAAGGCGCCGGCGGCGATTTCCCGCAAGGTGATCGAGGCGAAATTGAGCGGCAAACATGACATCGAAATCTGGGGCGACGGCCATCAGACGCGCAGCTTCATGTTCATTGACGATTGCATCAAGGGCATTGACCTCATCATGCACAGCGACACGGTGACGTTTCCCATCAACCTTGGCAGCGCGGAAAAAGTTTCCATCAACCAGCTCGTGGACATCGTCGAGGACATCGCGGGCATCAAATTGAAGCGCCGCTACAACCTGGCCGCGCCCAAGGGCGTCAACGGCCGCAACAGCGACAACACGCTCATCAAAAAAATGCTCTATTGGGAGCCGGATTTGCCCCTGCGCCAGGGCATGGAAAAAACCTATGCGTGGATTTACGACGAGATGACGAAGCGGAAATAGTCCTTCAGGAACGAACAAAAAGGTCCAGGAATCCCAGTTTGTCCCGGCGGTTCAAAAACGGCGAAAAGCCGGCTTCTTCGAGCCGGGCATAGGCCGCCTTGACGGATTCATTTTCCGGCTCCATGTGAAATTCGACGATGAGATAGCGGAATTTTCGGAGCATCTCCGGCGGGGAAGAACGAATGATGGAATACTCCGCCTGTTCACAGTCCAGTTTAAGAAGGTCAAATCGCGGGAAATGGCCGGCGTGGCGCTCCAGCAAAGTTTGCAACGTCAGCAACTGGATTTCGGTTCCACCATTCTTTCGGGCGCGAGACACGGGATAAATGCTGTCCGCCAGGCTTAATCCCCCCGGGTGGAACATTATTCGTTCATTTCGCCCGGCAACGCCTGCGTTCACAACCTGCGTTGAAAGAAGTCCGTTGGTTTGAAGGTTGACGAGACATCTTGCATATGTGCGCGGATTCAATTCAACCGCCAGCCCGGCCTCAATTTCCAACCCGCGTTCGAGCAGCAGCAGATCAAATGCGCCGATGTTTGCGCCAATGTTCACATAGGTGACTGGCTTTGAACCAAGGTCGCATTGGTCCAAAAACTGGTCATAAACGCGCTCGCAAAAACATTCCTTGATTGCCATGTGGTCGCCCAGACCGGGATTGCAGATGAAAACAAACCGGTTTTTCCAGATGTAGTGCGTGAGCGGCAGATTGCGGCGAAAGATCCGTTCGTAAATCAGTTGGAAGCGGTTGGTGAATTTGAGATTGCTGCGCAGCCCCCGCAAAAGATTGATGTGGCGTGGAGTCATCAGTGTTCGTAAAAATACAGCCGCGCCTCTTAAACTTGCAAGCAGGCAAATTTTGCATGGCCGGCCAAAAATTTCTCCACGCGCGCCCGGACTTCCCCGTCCGTGAGGTTGCGGATGCAAAATGGTTCGGGAAACCGGCAATAATCCGAGCAGGGCAGATAAGGACAAACTTTCCCTTCAATCCATTCGGCGCGCGGATGCAGCGGCGCGAACCATTCGGGCAGTTGCGGCCCAAAAATGGTGAACGTCGGCACGCCGCAAAACGCCGCGAGATGTCCCGGCCCGGAATCGTTGCCAATGAACGCGCCGGCGCGATCCACGAGTGCAATCAATTCCGCCACCGTGCGCGGCGTGGCGATCTCCGTCTCGCCGGCGTGCAGCCACCAGCCGCGCTGGTCGGCGTCACAGGCGATTTGCACCGGGATATTTTTTTGCCGCAGATGCATCGCGAGTTTTTGGTATTTTTCCAGCGGCCAGACGCGGACGGGCTGGCCGGCGCCGGTGTGGATTAAAACCGTTTCATGGCCGCGCGCGGCGGAAATCGGAATCTTTTCGCGCGGCGGCAGCTCGATTCCCAGCGCGCGGGCAAGGACGCGCCAGGATTCATAGCGGTGCGCCTCCGGCTGCGGCCGCGCGAGCGGTTGCGTCAGAAAAATCTGGCTGCCGACGCGCGGGAAGCCGAGGCGGTTTTCGGCGCCGACGAGTTTCAACAGCCAGTGGTCGCGCGGGTCCCAGCGCGCGGAGAGGCCAAATTCAAAATGCTGCCGCGCCAGCCGCCGCCGCAGGCGGACGATTTCCAAAAACGGCCAGCGCCAGACGTGGTATTTGCTTTTGAAGGCGGTCCACGGCGCGGTGAAGGTTTCCACGCGCACGCCCGGCCAGAGGCGGGGTTGCAGGTCGAGGGCGAACGGTTTGGCAAGCAGGGTGATGTCGAATTTTTCCGCGGCGGCGCGCAGGAACGGCGTCGCAATGACGAGGTCGCCCAACCCCCACAATTCGGTGATGAGCAATTTTGATTTCACGCGGGCGTGGTTTTAATCGCCGTCAACGGCGCCCTTTCAAGGTTGTTAAAACGGCTGGAGCCGCGGGCGCGCGAGCGCGGGAATGTTGGTTTCGGCCTCCGTTTGGACTGGGACGGCGGCCCGGCGGCGGATGCCGCCATTCAGGCTGATGCTCAATCCAATGATGCCGATGAAACTATAGAAATCACCATAAAGGCTGCCAAAGATGAAAAGAAACATCAAAATTTTCGCAATAAAGTAAGCCAGAAAAAAAAGATTGACGGTCTTCAGGCCGGCATCGCCATAACGGTAGTTGAAATAAAGCGCGCGCAGGCTGGCAATCCCCAGCCACAAAACAGCGATAACACCCCAAATGCCCAGCGGTAGGATCACAGACAGGGGACCGTTATGATAGTCGCCGGCAATCGCGCTGCCCCAATCCTGCGCAAGATCAGAATGGAAGCCGCCGTTCATGTCTTGATAGTCGGCCTGGGAAAGGGCGTAACCCTTGCCCAAGAGCAGGTGGTCGGGCACTTCCGGCAGGACGGCTTGCCATATTTGCAGCCGCCAGTCCAGGGATGCCATGGCATCTTCGCGCGCCATCGGATCAATGTGCAGCGGCAGGAAGGCCAGCGACCGCTGGAAGGCAAAGGGCAGCTTGTCGGCAAACGGGATGCACAAGGTGACCAGAGTGATTCCAACAAAAGCAAACGCCGGCAGCAATTTTGTGCGATACATGCGTTCCAGCAAAAACTGGACGAAGAAGACCATGACACATAGGACGACCAGCGACCGAAATCCACCCAGAAACACCGCCGCAAAGGACAACCCCAGCACGACCGGCCGCCACCATTTGCCGGAAAGAAAAATGCCGCGAATTCCATATTTCGCGAGCATCAGCCAAAAACAGAATTCCGCCATGCAGGCCGTGCCGGCATAACGGGCATCCCCGGACAGAATATAACTGTTCGGTGGAAACAGCGCGAAAAGGAAGTTAAGCGACGAAGGCATCACATTGACCAAATCCCCGATGGCAAGAGCAAATCCGCTGAGAAAAAAAACCGCCACATACAATCCGGCCCGTTCCGGCGGGATGCGTTGCGCCGTCAGCGCGAAATAACCCAGGATGCCAATCAGAATGGAAAGATAATACCTGCCGCCCATCACCTCGCTGCCCAGTGAATGCAATCCGATGCCCCCGGTCAGCTTGGCCGTAAAGAGCACCACCGCCGCCATAAAAATCAGTGGGAACGTGATTTCAGGCGCCGAAACAAAATGCGCCTTGCTGTTCAGCGCGCGATACAAAATGGAGATTCCGAGGCTCAACGCCACCATGGGCATCCACAGCCCCGGGTTGCCGGGCATGAAATACATCACCATCCCCAAATTCCAGCTTGCCACCAGCAGAAGATGATGCCAACGCAACAACACCGGCGAACACAGGATCAGTATCAGGCTGCCCCACACATACGGATGGGATTTGAAAAGAATGAGGACGTTCCACGCCCAGTTGATGCCGCCCGGCTGGGAGACCACCGATTCCGACGCCAGCAGCCAGCCCACGGCCACCGCCAGTGGCACGCAGATTGCATAGGCGATGAGCGCCTTCAGGATGGCCGGACTGTTGTTGCTATTCATTTGCTGACAAATCTCGACAAATCGGGCAGCGTAGGCGCGATTCGTTTGTCAATGTTTAGTGTATTCCAACTCATAAACCGGCTGCAACCGCAATTCTGTTCCAGCCCGCTTTTTTTAACGAATGAAAATTCTCGTTAACTGTCCGCTTCCCTTCGCGCTCGCGCACGGCGGACATCAAATCCAAATCCAGCGCACCCTCGCCGCGCTACAGGCCGTTGGCGTCCAGACCGAACCCGTCCGCTGGTGGGACGAAAATCAAACCGGCGACCTCATCCACTATTTTGGCCGGATGCCGGTCGGCCACGTCAAGCTCGCGCAACAAAAAGGCATCAAGGTCATCGTCGGCGAACTCCTCACCGAGCAAGGCTCGCGCTCAAATTTGCAATTGCGTTTGCAAAAAATCATCAGCAACACGATCGAACGATTCGCGCCGAGCAATTTTGTCTTTGCTTTCAACTGGGAATCTTATCGCATTGCCGACGCCTGCATCGCGCTCACGCCATGGGAGGCGCATTTGATGAATTGCCTGTTTGACGCGCCGAGGGAGCGCGTCCATGTCGTGGCCAACGGCGTCGAGGATGTTTTCTTGCATTCATCAAAGGCCGTGCGCGGCCAATGGCTGGTTTGCGCCGCCACCATCACGGAACGCAAGCGCGTGCGGGAATTGGCCGAGGCCGCCATCCGCGCACAGACGCCGGTCTGGATCGTCGGCGGGGCTTATTCGGAGAGCGAGCCTTACGCCCAGAAATTTTCCGCGCTGGCCCGGCGGCATCCGCAATTCGTCCGCCACGAAGGTCCCGTTCCCGACCGCGCGCAGCTCGCGCAAATCTACCGCGAGGCGCGCGGCTTCGTCCTGTTGAGCAACATGGAAAGCTTGAGCCTGTCCGCGCTCGAAGCCGCCGCCTGCGAATGCCCGCTGCTCTTGAGCGATTTGCCGTGGGCGCGCAGCACGTTCGGCAACGCCGCAAAATACTGCCCGGTGACAAAATCCCTTGAAGTGACCACCAAGGTTTTGCGCGAATTTTACGACGCCGCGCCGAAGCTGCCAGTGCCACCCAAGCCGGCTTCTTGGAACGAAATCGGACGGCAGCTCAAACAAATTTACGAAAAGGTCCTGGGCCTTTCGCGTTGAGTTTCTAAAAATCAACGCGCGGGCTTGCGCAAAACCAGAAACACATAGGTCGGCGCAAATTTCTGGAACCATTGGGCCCGGTGATAATGGTAGTTCCAATCCGTCAACCGGCAGCACAGGCGGTCCAGCCCCGTCCAGAATTTTGAATTGTAGGTGTCAATCCCGGCCCGGTCGCGCAGATGCCGCAGCGGTGGAAATTCAAAGCAGGTTTTGTGGACGCACTCAAATCCGGCCCGCCGGAGCATCTCATCCAGCAACGCCCGTGGAAACCCGCGCTCGCACGGGGCCAGGCCGCGTTTGCGCGGACGATGCCACTCACCCAGCGTCGTGATTGGCTCCTTGACCAGGCAAAAACCGCCCGGTTTCAAGACCCGGAACAATTCGCGCAAAACGTGCGAGACATTGGGGATGTGATGCAGCACGGCAATGTTCACCGCCGTGTCAAAAAAATTGTCCGGGAAATCCAGGCTGCCGTCGGCCTGCGCCTTGGCGTAGGTCGTCGTGGCATCGTTGCGGAAATAGCCGCCGGCGGATTCGACGATGTGAAGATGCCCGATCCACCGGCGCACGGGACGAAATTCCTCGCCGTTGCCGCTTCCCAATCCCAGCACCCGGCCCAGGGTTTTCCGCCCCGCCAGCACATGCCGGTAACCGAATTGCCAGTGCAGATAATCGTTGTTGGGCATCCGTTTGCGACCCTGTTCATAAATGTTGAAGCAGGCATTTTCCTCCAGCTCATACCACTCGCGGATTTCCGCAATGGTGAAATCATCGCCGAAGAGTTTGCGCCCCGAATAATAATCCGCCAGCGATTCCGCCGACTGCCCCTGCAAACGTGAATGCAACCGCACGGCATCCGCCGAAACAGGATTTGAAGTTTTGGCTGTCATCTAAAATAGCGGCAATTTCAAGACTATGGTTCTATTTTTGTGGCGTCAATCGACAGCAACGGTGCGTCCGGTCACTTCGCGGTAAATCTCCAGGTGCCGTCGTGCAATTTTGTCAGGATGATAGCGTTCCTGTATCAACACGGCAGCTCCGATTGGGCGCTGGTATCCCTCTTTAATCCATTGTGCAATCGCCTCGGTCAGCCCGGCCCAATCATCCTTGGCAAACAATTCGGCACCGGGCGCATCGCCGGCGATATCCGCGATGCCGCCAACATGCGCCCCGAAAAATTTCAAGCCACGCGCCAGCGCCTCGGCAACGACCAGACCAAACGCCTCCTCCGACGGAAAATGAACAAGGCCGCTGGCGGAATCAAAACATCGGATGAGCGCATCCGTAGGCAATAGTCCGATATGACGCGCGCAGCCGATGGCCTCCAACGGCTTGAGCCGTTCAAGAAACGCGGCGGCATAAGGCTCGACCGGGTTGATCTGGCCGACGAAATGAAATTCAAATTTCAAACCCTGCCGCTGGAGATTTTGCGCCACGCCCAGAAGTTCCACCTGCCGTTTTCTTTCGGTGATGACACCGACGTTCAGCAAGACGGACCGGCGCGGAGCAACCGGGATTGCTTCAAAGAATTCACGCCGCAAGGCGTTCGGAACGAGCCAGGTTTTTTTTGCACGCGCGGGCATCAGGCTTTCCGTGTATTTTGAATTGCAAAAAACTCCCGCCGTCCGGCGCAACGTGAAGTTTTCCAGCCGCGCCGCCAGCCAAGCATAACCGCCGACGCGCGCGCCGAACAGCCGCGCCAGTTCAGCCATGTTGCCATGGATGGTCACAACATTCGGAAAACCGGACAAGACGGCGCTGATGGCGCAGTCGCGCTCCGTGCCCTGTCCGTGCACGATTTCGGGCTGAATTTCCTTCAACTTTTTCCGGGTGGCGCGGATGCAGCCTTGATAAACCGTCCGCATCCAGCCGATTTTCGGCACATGCAGGCTATGGAAAAAAATATTGTCCGCCAGTTTTTCCAGCGAACGCATCCGCTGCTGCGCGCAGGAAATCACGTGGATTTCTGCCTTGGGACAATTGGCAAATCCTCGCAACAATGCCAGCGGCGCCGGCCCGATGCTGGGCATCAATTCTTTTTCTTCGCCAATCTGGTCGCGGCCATCCGTAGTTATCAATGCAACTTTCATTTCAACTTTTTTTGGAATAAAGGGTCGTCAATTAAAGAAAGCCCTGACACTTGCATGATTTGGCGGCGGCGGGCAAATTTCTCGCGCCCATATTGAAAAATCATTGGAATACCATGGTGAAATAATTCGCTGGCCAGCGAAATCGAGGCAACCGGTGTGCCATGAAACGCGGCAGCCGCCAAAAGCAAATCGCTCTGTTTGAGCACGCCCTTTCTTTTCAATGTAACTGTCGTGATCAACCACCAGCGATAAAGACGCAGGCGTTGTTCAAGCCAGATTGTTTTGGTCCGTGCTGAAAATGCACTCGTCACTGACAAAGTATAAAGCGGAGCCAATTTGCGCTCCATCTGCCGGACCGCTTCGTTTTGCGGCGACCCGCTGATGGACTGTTTGTGCATCCGATAATTCATCAGCGGTTCGGAATCCCAAAGAAAATCGCCGCCGTTCGCAGTCAGCAGCATCCACAGCATCCAATCCATTGCCCAAACCCAGCGCGGAGTGAAATACGGCAAAACGCGTCGCGTCGCATCCATTCGGACCAATGCCGACGGCCAATTGACAATGTTATGCTGTAGCAAAATCCGCAGCATGCGTTCGCCGGACATGGATGCCGGCAGGCGGCGGTTCAACTCGGGCAAAACGCGCCGGGTAAAATCACTGACATACGGCTTGCCGTTTTCATCAATCCAGATGGTCGCGCCGTGCAGGACAACGGCAGACGGATGTGACATGAAGATGGGAATTCTTTTTTCCAAAAATTGTGGATGCAAGATGTCGTCCTGCCCCGGCGGACACCAAAACTGTCCGCGCGCTTTTTCCAAAAGTGAAACGAGATTGTGATGAAGTCCGCGATTTTGCGTTTTCCGGAAAAGTCTAAATCGCACGTCAGATAAAAAGGGCTGAACTAATTCGATAGTGCCGTCCGTCGAGGCGTCGTCGCCAATCAAAACTTCAAAATCGCCGAACGCCTGCGCCTGAATGGACTGCAACAGTTTGGGCAAATAATCCGCGCCATAGTGCGTGGAGTTATAAACGGGCACGAGAAAGCTGACGGCAGGCTCGCTCATTTTTGGGATTCGGGCATTTCAATTTTCGGATTGAAAAACAAGCCGCAACAAATGGCCCAGGCCAACTTTCGCCAATTGGCTCCCGAAAACTGTCGCCAGACCAACAATTGTAATCGCATGGCTGACTTGAGCCGCCACAGCTTTGCGCAACCCGGCGGGGCATCCCGTTCGCGCAAAAACACAAAATTTCGCAGGCCGACTTGCAAATATTCTATTTGCAAGCCGACCATGTTGTTGAAATCCAACCAGCGATTAACCTTATTCCGGTGTTCCGCTTTGCTCGCCAGCACTTGATAGCATAAAAAATCGTCACTTATCCGGTTCGTGTATTCTTCGTCGAAATACCACAAAAACATTTCGCGCAACGGCAAACCCTTTTTGGCAACCGCCCGGCGATGAAACAGAATCGAGAGAAAAGTGGCAGAGCTTAACCGCAACAGCCCCTGTGGAAACAATTCTATCAACGATGCATAGTCGGGATGAACAGTTGGCACACCTCCCCAACAGATGCTTCCATCCGACCACCGGATATAACTGCAAATAAATCCCGTGCGTTCATCATCAGCCTTTGGCGATTTCAACAGTTGCTCCAGCGCGTCGGCGTCGGGAATCAGGTCGTCGTCCATGCACCAGAACCAGTCGTGGCCGCGCGCATAGGCGGCCTTGATGCCGACGAAGGCTGCGCCGCTGGGGCCGATTTCCCCCTGCGGCATGACGGTTAAATCGGGCTGTGCCGCCAGCCATTCCGCCGTGCCATCTTTGCTGTTGTTATTGATGACAATGATTTCATCCGGTTTCCGCGTCTGGTGGCGCAACGCGCCGATATTTTCCTTGAGCAAGGAAAGCCGGTTGTGCGTGACGATGATGGCGGCGACGGATGGCTTGTTCATTTCTTAAAATGAGTGCCGGAAGGCTAGCGGGATTTTGCAAATTGACAATGCCATTGGCGTGGCCGCCCCGGCAATAACGCGGACGGATTTGTAAAATCTATTGCCGCTGCGGCGGCTTTGCCGGCGAGGCAGCGGGCAGTCGTCGCGCATATTCCGCCAGCAGGCGGTCCGAATAATCCTGCCACGTGTTTTTTACCGCGCCTTTTTCATGCGCGGCTTCGCCCATTTTTTGGTTGAGCGATGGATTCGCCACAACCCGGATCATCGCTTCGGCGATCTGCTGCGGATCTCTGCCGCGGACGATAAAACCTTCCACGCCGTCGGAGATCGTCGTGCTCGCGCCGCTTTCGTAGGTTCCGATGATTGGCAATCCGGCGGCGGCGGCCTCGGAAAGCACGCGCGCAAATCCTTCTTCGACCGATGCCAGCACAAAGGCCGAGCAGGTTTGCAATAATTCGGCCAGTTCAGGGTGCGACACGAGCGGACGGTGCGTGAACGTCCCCACCCATCGTCTCCGTTCGCGCCGGAAATCGCGTTTGTAATTGCCCACGCAAATCAATTCGGCGTCCGGCAATTTTTGTTTCACCTGCTCAAACGCGCGGAACAGATATTGATGCCCTTTGCGCAGGCAAATGGTGCCCACGCAAATGAATCGCGGAACCGGCGGCGGCGAGGGGCGTGGTTTAAAAATGCCCGTGTCCACGCCGAATGGCGCAACAAAACATTTTCCGGCAGGGATGCCGTTTTGCACCATGGTGTCGCGCACAAAATTGGAGGGGCAAAGGACGAGGTCGGCGCGTCCCAATTCGCGGCTCATGCGCTCGAACATCCAGCGTGGAATCGGAACTTTTTCACCGGGATACCAACGATCGCACTCGCGCTGCCAATGGCCGAAATAAGTCGTCGGATGGCTGTTGGGACAATCAATCACTTTCAGCGCGCCGATTTTTTCAGCGACGTCAAACGGCTCGGTGGCGTAGCCCATGATGGCTTGAACCACGTCGCAGTCCGGCCATTTCTGTCTTTTCAACCACGCGCGCCAGACGGGAAAAAAAGCGTAGAATGCCCGTTCAATCCAGATTTGCGGCGCGCCGTGATAAAACGGTTTCATTGCCAGATGAAACGGCCAGCAGCGGCGAAATTTCTCCGGCGGACAAGCTCCTTCATTTTTTCCTGTGATCCAGAGGCCGGCCAGCGCATCGCGATTTTGAAATCCTTTGGCCGTGTTCGGCAAATGCCAGCCGCCGCAGGTTGCCAGTAGAACTTGCATTGAACCCATTTGAAATTGTCATGAAACCGAAAGCAACACATTTCGGCGCGGGCAAATTTGGTGGACGCCCCATGGCGCTGTCTATAAATTTTTCACAGACGAGCTATGGCCATTGAATTTAATTCGGTCAAATTCCTGCTTTGGGCAAAAAACCTCGGCGTGCAATTCACGCGGGTCGCCACGCTGGGACATCAGGGTTTGGCTTGTTCACTTCCCCGTTTCCAGGGAGTGGCGCGGGAATTTGGCTTCACGGTGGCCGAACCGGAACTCCGGCGCATTTTTCAACACGAGCCTTGCACCAATCTTTATTCGGATGAATTTTTGCGTTATCTCGGCGCGCGGGAAATCACCATCGTGGACAAAAGCGACTTTGAAGACGCGAATTTTCTGCATGATTTGAATGAGCCGTTTCCGGCAAGGCTGCGCGGGACTTTTGATTTGGTGATTGATGGCGGGACTTTGGAACACGTCTTCAATTATCAGGCCGCCCTGAAACACTGCCTCGAATTGCTGCGGGTGGGAGGCCATTTCGTCACCGTTACTCCGGCCAACGGCCAGATGGGGCACGGATTCTATCAATTCAGCCCCGAGTTGTTCTTCGGCATTTTCAACCGTCAAAGCGGTTTTCTTTTGCGGAAAATTGTCCTGTTTGAACTTGCGAAAGTGGACGCGCCGTTTTACGAAGTCGCCAATCCCGCCGACATCGGCATGCGGGTGGAATTCAAATCGGCGCGCGTGCTGCAACTGGCTTTGCTGGCGCAGAAAATCGCCGATGTCCCTGTTTTGGCCAGGCCACCGCAGCAAAGCGATTATGTCGCGGGCTGGAATGCGCCGCGGCAGCGCCTTGATCCTTCCAAGCCACTCGATAAATTCCGACTGAAGCTAAATCCCTATCTGCCTTCCTGGCTCAAAGGCTGGAAGCGGCAGTTGGTTCGCCGGTTGAAACACGGGCCGATGACCTTGAACAACAAACGATGTTTTCGCCGCCTGAGCCCGGACGCCATTGCCCAAGAGCGGGCCAATCCGGCCGTTACCCCTTCCGCAAAAGTTGATGCCCTTTGAACCTCCTCGAATTGCGCTGGTGACCGGCGGCCTTCCGCTGGGGGGTTCCACGACCTTTCTGTGCAATTTCGCGGGCGAACTGCGTCGGAGAAAAATGGCCGTCGAAGTGTTCAGCTTTGAAAAGGAAAATGCCCTCGCCGCCGTTTTTGACGGTCAAAAGATTTCCGTCTTCTGCCAGGACGAACGCCGCCTGATTTTTGAAGACCGGTTGCGGGCGATTCTGGAAAAATTGCGGGACTTCCAGCCGTCCGTTGTTTTGGCCAATCTTGGCTCTGCTTCATTCGAAGTTTTCCGCTATTTGCCGCCCGGAATTTTTCGCGCCGGAATCTGCCACACCGACCATCCGCGGGAGCGCAACATGATTGCTCCCTACGCGGCACATCTGGATTTGCTGGCCGCCGTTTCCCAAAAAATCTTTCGGGAATTGTCCGCCCATCCGCAATTCAAAAACGTTTCGCTGAAACATCTTTCCCTGGGCGTTGGCGTGCCGGGGGAAGCCGGCGTGAGACGGTGCAATTTGCATGGGCCGCTGCAAATTCTTTATCTGGGCCGGTTGGACCGCGAGCAAAAGCGCGCGCATTTGTTCCCGCAAATTTTTGAGCAATTGAAAGCTTCCGGCATTCCGTTCCATTGGACGATGGCCGGCGAGGGGCCGGAGCAGGCGGTGCTGGAACAGGCGTTGAAAAGCGCGCCGCAACAAACGGTTTCATTCCCGGGGAAAATTTCCTACGCGCAAGTGCCGGAACTCATGAAGGCGCACGACATTTTTTTGCTGGCGTCAGATTACGAGGGACTGCCGTTGAGTCTGCTCGAAGCGATGGGGCACGGGCTGGTTCCCGTCGTCAGCAACCTGCCCAGCGGCATTCCCGAAGTTGTGGACGCGACCACCGGCATCCTCGTGCCGGTGGACTACGTGGCCGGCTACGCGCGCGGCATCATTCATCTGCACCAGCACCGCGACGAACTCGCCGCCAAATCCGCCGTTGCGCGTGAACGGGTGAAAACGGAATTTTCCGTGGAAGCGATGACCGACCGCTGGCTGGCCGTTTTTCCAAAAAACGCCGCCGCGGTTGGCGAATGGCCGTCGCGCTGGAACATCCGCGCGCCGCTGCCTGCGTGCCATCCGGTCCAGTTTTCGCCGCCGCTGCGCGCGCTCCGGCGCCTCGCCTCAAAATTCCGCCAATAATTTCAGAAGCTGAAAACAGAAAACTGAAATTGATTTGGCTGCCGCTTTCCGCTTTCAACTTTCTCCTTTCTGCTTTTGCTTCCTCGCCCTTGACCGGAACTCCTGCAAATCGTCCCGGTGCAAAACCACAAACACTGCCAGCGTCAGCGCGCAAAAAAGGCCGCGCCAGCAGAGATCAAGCGCACTGACATTCGCGGCGTGAAAACACAAGAACGCCAGCACCCCGCACACCGCCAGCGCCAGCCAACGGCGCAACGATGGCACAATCAAATCGCGCGCCGTCAACGAAACATAACCCGGCGCGCGCCACGTCAGATAAGCCATTGAAACCAGCGAGCCGAGGATGCTGCCGGCCAGCACGCCTTCCACGCCCATTTTGCGCGCCAGCGCGATGCTGGCCCCGAGGTTCAGCACCATGTCTAAAGCCGCCACCAACGAGAAGACGCGGATTTTTTTCACCAGCACCGGGCAAAAGCCGAGGCAATGGTTCCAGGCGTGCTGCCAGAGGTAGAGCGCCAGCAACGCGTCAAAAATGCCGCCGGCATAAACGCCCTCCCGCTGCGCCCGTAAATTCAACAAATCCACGAACGGATGATTCAAGATGATCAAAAATGTCCCGCCGAGCAGCGCCAAACTCATGGTCAAACCCGTGTAACGCTTGAAGCTGCCCGCCAGATGCGCATGGTCGCCGGCCACGAACATTTGCTGCCAGCGCGGATTGAGCGAGTCGAATGTCCGCCACAAAATTTGCAGGCCGTAAGTTCCCGCGCGCGACGAAACCGTGAACAGCGTCACCGCCGCCAGCCCGAGCAATTTCGTGATAACGAGGCTTTGGCTTAAAAAAACCACCTGAACCGCGAGGCCGATGATAAACACGCCGGAACTGAAATTGAACAGGGCCTTCAAGTCGCCCCAGCGGATGTCGCGGAAGGAAATTATGAAACGCTGCGGACCCCGGATGATGGCCAGCCATGGAAGCAGGGTCGAAATACCGGTCATGATCGCGGCGGCGTAGCCGTAGGCCAGCGTGTTGGCCCCCGCCTTCAAAAAAAGATAAAAGGCGAGCAGGCCGGCCCAGTTTGCCGCCGCGCTGGACAGGCTCACCCAGTAATAGCGATTTTGCGCATAAAGAATCCCTCCGCAGATGCGCAGCGGAAACGTCAGCGCGTTCAGCGTGAGCATCCATAGCCACAGTGAATGCGCTTCCGCCCGCAGCGGTTTGGCGATGTCGAACCAGTGGATCACCCAATCCACCGAAAACCAGCCGGCCAGAAAAGTGAGCAGGCCCTGAAAGCTGGTGACGAGCAGCAGCAGACTCAACCACCGGCCGCACTCCTTTTCATCCCCCGAATGCAGCGGTTCGCCCATCAGCCGTCCGATGGAGCTGCTGACACCAAAATCCAGCACCATGAAATAACCGAGCGATTGGACGGTGAACGACCACAACCCCATCCGCGCCGTGTCCAGAAAACTTAGCGCCAGCGACACGGACATCACTCCCGTCAGCACGACGCTGCCCATCTGGAAATACGAGGCAAAGGCGGTGTGGACGACGGCGCGGCGGCTCATTTGTGCGTTCAGGCTAATGACTCAAAGAGAAAGCAGAAAGCAGAAAACGGAAATCGGCAGGGCGGTGTTGTGCGCCGCCCTGATTATTTTTTCGACGAAGCGCCAGAAAAATCAACAGCCGGAACAATTCCTGTTCCGACTGTCTTCCAAGGCTTTGGTTCTTCGTCCAGCGCCCGGTTTGGCGTGGCTCAATGCGCGTCGCGACGGTAGCGGTCGTTGCGGACGGCATGGGTGCGCCAGTCGGGATGAATCCGGATGTAGGCGTGGAAACGATCCAGCCGGACGCGATCGCAGACAATCCAGACGTTATGGGGGCCAAGATAGTAATATTGGCCGCCCACCACGCCGACATATTCGTAGCCATCCCAGACGTAGGAATCCGGGACCACGACGACCGCAGATGGCGGAGGCGGCGGTGGTGGCGTTTGGACAATCACGGCCGGCGGGGGCGGCGGCGGAGCGGCGATAACGACTGCGGGGCGGTAGGGACGAACGGCGACGACGCAGCCCGAAATGAGCGTCGCGGTGGCAACAGCGAGAATACCGAAGGTAATTTTATCTTTGTGAATCATAATGTTAAAAATATCCGAATAGAAGGTGCCACGGCGAAATTCTGTTTCAAGAAAAATCAGCTCTGGCGCGCTTTCAATAACCAAAAGCCAGAACCATCTTCTCCAAGCAGCAACCGGCGTAAGCCGGCTGATATTTTTCAGCATTTATGGAGAAATCCAGAGCGGGCTCATGTCCGTTGCCACGGCTTGTGGCCAAAAACCCCTGTATTTTGCGAAAAACGGCAAAAAATCTGCCACTAACAAGCAAAGGTTCGTCACGGACAAGCAAAGGTCCGTCGCGAACAAGCAATGGTTCGTCGCGAACAAGCAATGGTTCGTCACCGACAAGCGCTGGTTCGTCACGGATACAGGAGTGTCTGTGGCCAAAAACAGCCAGTTTTGACAGGAGGCGGGTGAGAGTAGACAAAAATTGCCCGTTCATACTCCAATTCAGCCCGGTTTCTGCGCCAAGATTGTCCAGCCAAGGGTGAGGTCGGGATTGTTCCGTTTCCGGTCCGCCCAGAGAAAGAACCCGTTCCAGGCGCGGCGCATCCAACGCGGTTTCATATAATGGCCAAGCGTGTGCATCCCGACTTGTCCGAGCATCGCCCATCTGCCGCCGCGCGGCCAAAGTTCCCTGACCTCGAAGCCCGCCGTGGTCGCCAGATAACGCAGCCCGTGTTCCGGGTAGCGGTAGAAATCATAGGGCAATTCATGCGCCGGCCAATACATCGGCGTGGCCAGCAACACCTGTCCGCCCGGCCGCAGAATCCGGTGGAACTCGCGCCAGACCGCCAGCGGGTCCGGCACGTGTTCGAGGACTTCGGTGCAAAAAATCGAATCAAAACTTTCCGCCGCCACGGGAATGGCGTGCGCCGGACAGGCAAAATCCACCTGGCCGCGCTTCGCATCAAAATCACAGGCCACCACGCGGGTGGCGTGGGCATAATAATTTTTGTAGGGTTGCAGTCCGCACCCGACATCAATCAACTCGCCCTTCAATCGCGG
>DATJRH010000031.1:0-76503 GCA_035504945.1 Candidatus Aquilonibacter sp.
TGGCAAGACGGAGTTGCCGGTGCAATTGATTCAAAGCATTCAAGTCTCGGCGATGACAGGGCCGGGGCAACTGCCATCGGGCTTGGTGGCGTTGTGGTCGGGCGAAGGCAACGGCGACGATTCCGTCGGCGGCAACAATGCGATACTGACGGACATTTCTTTTGCGGACGGCAAGGTGGGCCAGGCTTTTTCATTCAATGGAACAACTTCGTGCATCAGGATACCAGCCGGCCCGTCACTCGATCTCGGTGCGGATGACGGTTTCACCATCATGGCTTGGATCAAACCGTCGGATGTTGAAGGTCTCCATCCAATCATTGATTGGTCGGACAACAATCCGGGTCAAGATAGCGACCCGGTGCATTTGTGGATTAGTGCCCGACCCGATGAAAATGGTGTCCTGCGTGCAAATTTGGGAGGCGGAGAGGGAAATGATTGGCTGGTGTCAAAACAAGGGGTGTTGATTAGCGGAGCTTTCCAACATATTGCCATGACCTATGACAAGGCCAGCGGCATGAGTGTGCTATACGTGAATGGCGTGATGGTGGCCCAACACCAGTTGAGCCCTCAAATTGTTGCCAACACGAAGGGTGATCTTTGGTTCAGCAAGATTGATAGACGTCCTGGCAATTGGTCAACCGATCGGGCTTTTGCGGGCTTGATGGATGAAATCGCGCTCTACAACCGCGCGCTTTCGGCTTCAGAAATCCAAGCCATTTGCACGGAGCAAAACCACGGCGAACCGCTGGCGTTGCCAACTCCTTCGACTGGTTGGAGTGAATTGATGCAATGATAAAACGCGCGCTTCTAAACACAAATTCGAATCATCTCGGGAACCATCTTGCGGCTTTTCTGTGCGCTATTCGTTTTGAATGTCGGCTTTAATCACGTTCAACTAAGCAATTTATTTTTCCCGCCATTGGCAGGTTTTCAGCAGCATTCCGTGCTATTGGGCTGAATTTCAAGAAACAAGCAGATGGCAACCCACTGAAAGCCGATTTCAAATCTAACATTGCCTTTTTTGAACGTGCACGTCGTCTTGACACTCAACTGGCCACCATCAAGAATGTTGGTTCCATTTTTTGAGCCGATCATTATTTTATGAAAGCTGCCAAATCTTCGCCGCCAGCCAAGCAACGGGCGTTTCTCATCCCGATTTTATTGGCGGTGATTTTGGCCGTGCTTTTCTGGAAGAGCTTCTTGCCGGACTACGTCCATTTCTCAAACGACGGACCGCTTGGCCAGCAAAATACCGAATGGAGCAAGCTGCCCGGCGCGTTCACGGGAGTCTGGGGTGACCTAAATGATATTGGCAACAATGGCGGGACAGCTCCACTCGGTTTGAGCACTCTGATGCGTTGGGCGTTGGGGCCGGTGGGATATTCAAAATTTCTGGCACCCTTCGCGCTCTTCATTCTGGGACTCGGCGCTTGGACGTTTTTCCGCCAGCTTAAATTGTCACCGTTGGCGGCAGCTTTGGGCGCGCTGGCGGCAGCCTTGAATTCCGATTTTTTTGCAACCGCGTGCTGGGGGGTGGCGTCCCAGCAAATCGCCATCGGCATGAATTATTTTGCGCTCGCGCTGGTGGTTTCCAATTCGCCGGAAACTCCCGTGCTCACGCGCTGGGCACGGCTGACGCTTGCCGGCCTGTGCGTGGGCCTCAACGTAATTGAAGCGGCGGACATCGGCGCCATTTTTAGTCTGTGTGTCGCAGGCTTTGTCTTTTACAAAGCCATCACTGAAACAAACAATTCCACCGCACCGACGAAAATCAGCCTTGGCGTTGGCAGCGTCCTGGTGATCGCCATATTTGCCGTCTTCATCGCCGCAGAGTCCTTGGTGTCGCTGGTTGGCACGCAAATCGCGGGCATTGTCGGCCCCGCGCAGAAGACGGAAACCAAGGCACAGCATTGGGATTGGGCCACGGAGTGGAGCGAGCCAAAGATTGAGACATTGGGTTTATTCGTGCCCGGACTGTTCGGTTACAAGATGGACACGCCGAACAACATGATGGAGTTCCTGCAAAACAGTTACCAGGGTGGCAATTATTGGGGCGGCATTGGGCGCGATCCAAACACAGACCGTTTCCTTGACGGAATATTGCAGCCGGGCGACGAAGTGACGGTCAACATCAACACCCCGGATCATCCCGGCCAAAGTGCTGCCTTAACTATCGGGCCGGACGGCAACATCAATGCCCCGGGGCTTGGGCCGATCCAAGCCGCCGGGTTGTCTGGACTCAAATTAAAGGAAACAATTGACCATGCCTACGCCTCACAGGGAATTGAAGGATCGGTTGTGTTGCCCGGCAACGGTGTCATGCGGTTCACCGGCGGCGGCGATTACGCGGGGATTCTGGTGGCGCTGGTGGCGGCGTGGGCCATCGCCCAATCACTACGCCAGCGCGATTCACTTTTTTCAACAAACCAGCAACGGCTCATCTGGTTCTGGACGGCCATGTTGGTGGCTTCACTGTTGCTGTCGTTTGGACGGTTCGGATTTTTCGACGGAATTCCCTATCGCTGGTTTTATGAGCTGCCATATTTTTCCTCAATCCGAAACCCGACCAAATTCATTCATGTTTTTTCGTGGGCGATGGTGATTCTCTTTGCCTATGGCATTCACGCCATGCAGCGGCGGTATTTGGATGCTCCCGCCGGCAAAATAAAATCCTCCGTGGCCCAACTCCAAAGCTGGTGGAAAAACATCCGCGGCTTCGACCGGAAATGGACCATTGGCTGCGGAATTGTTTTCATCGGTGCCGCGCTCGCATGGCTGATTTACGCGTCGGAAAAGGCAAATCTCGTCCGTTACCTGCAAGCCGTCGAAGCTCCCGGCGATCCAAATCAAATTGCCGCTTTCAGCATTTCACAAACTGGCTGGTTTCTCTTGTTCTTTGCGGCGGCGATTCTGCTTTGCCTTCTCATCATCGCCGGAGTTTTTTCCGGCCCGCGCGCAAAATTCGCCGGCGTTCTGCTCGGCACATTGCTCGTGGTGGACTTGGGCCGGGCGGATTTGCCTTACATCAATTACTGGAATTACATTCAAAAATACGATATTGATGCGGCCAACCACGCCAATTCGACCAATCCCATCCTCAACATTCTGCGCGACAAACCTTACGAACATCGCGTTGCTCAACTGCCGTTCCGCGTGCCTGACCCCTTGTTCAACGGATATAGCGGCCTGTACGCTATTGAATGGATGCAACACCAGTTTCCGTATTACAACATCCAGTCTCTTGACCTCGTTCAACGATCGCGCCTGCCGGCAGAGATGGAGGCGTACGAAAGCGTGCTGGCCTTTCGGGGCACACCGGAAACCATCTATCTTATCGCCCGCCGATGGCAATTGAGCAACACCAGCTATCTCCTCGGACCGGCGGGTTATCTCGATGTGCTGAACAGTCAGCTTGACCCACTTCAACATAGTTTTCACATCCTCCAACGGTTTCAGATCGTGCCCAAACCGGGCATCGAACACCCGGACCAACTCTCGCAACTGACGGCGGTTTTGAGTGACAATGGCGACTATGCGCTTTTTGATTACGGCGGCGCGTTGCCCCGCGCCAAGCTTTACACCGACTGGCGGGTTTGCACGAACCATGACAACGCGGTGGAACATTGGCTCGCCGACATGAAACCTTATCTGCCGGAAGATGCCTACGGAATTTTGACCAACCTCGACGCCCTTGACCAAGCCACGCTCGAAACCTTGAGCGCCACAAACTTTGACCCGTGGCAAACCGTCCTGCTGGCCAAGCCGCTGCCCACCGCGCCCGGCACCAACCAAAACCCCGGCATGGTCGAATTCAGAAGCTACGCGCCGAAGGACATCGTGCTGAGCGCCGACGCCGATGCGCCTTCCGTCCTGCTGCTCAACGACCGCTACGACCCGGATTGGCACGTGACCGTGGACGGTGAACCGGCGGAACTGCTCCGCTGCAATTTCATCATGCGCGGCGTTTATCTCACGCCCGGCCAGCACACAGTCGAATTTCAATTCATCCTGCCGCACAAACCGCTTTACATCACGCTGGCGGCCTTCGGCGTGGGAATTCTTCTGTGCGGCATCCTATTGATTTCAAGCCGCCGCGCGGCAAAACCCGCGGGCGGTTGAAAAGCTGCAGATTATTTCGCCGTCACGACGACGTAATTCTTTTTGCCTTTGCGGAGCAGAATGTGTTTGCCGAAAAGCAAATCGTTGGTAGTCACGGCGCGTTGAAAATTGGTTTCGCGGACGTTGTTAATGTTCACGCCACCGCCTTCAATGTCTTTTCGCGCCTGACCTTTGGAAGAGCACAAGCCGGCGTGGACCAGAAGCTCAACCAGAGAAATTCCTGCGCCGTCCAACTTTGTTTTTTTCATTTCTTTCGTCGGCACTTCGCCAAGAAGAATCTCAAAGGTACTTTCGGACATATCTTTTAGTCTATCATGGTCCGAAGTTCCATAAAACAGAAGGCTACTTACATGTTCAGTTGCAAAAGCAGCTTCCCGCCCATGGACTAATTCCGTAACTGCAAAAGCAAGCTCTCTTTGCGCTTTACGCCAATTGGGATTTGCCATGTGCAATTTTTCCCATTCCTCAATTTGTTCTTTAGGCGAGAATGAAAAAAAATTTAAATAGCGAATCACGTCACGGTCATCTGTGTTGATCCAGAATTGATAAAAGCGATAAACGCTTGTGCGTTTCGGATCGAGCCAGATGGCACCAGCCTCGGTTTTTCCGAATTTCGTTCCGTCGGCGTTGGTGATGAGCGGTAGCGTCAGGCCGAAAACGGTTTTGCCCAGTTTTTTCCGGCACAAATCAATGCCGGCGGTGATGTTACCCCACTGGTCGCTGCCGCCGATTTGCAGTTCGCAATTCTGGTCGCGCGCCAGCACCATGAAATCAAACGCCTGTAGCAGCATGTAGCTGAACTCGGTGTAGCTGATGCCGCTCTCGCGGTCTTCCATCCGCGCGCGCACGGATTCCTTGGCCACCATCTGGTTGACGGAAAAATGTTTTCCAATGTCGCGCAGGAAATTCAAATAGGAAATGTTTTGCGCCCAGCCTGCGTTGTCCACCAGCCGCGCGGGATTTTGTTTCGTCTCAAAATCCAGCAGCTTCGCCAGTTGCACTTTCACGCTGGCGATGTTGCGCTCCAAAATTTCTTTCGTCAGCAACTGCCGCTCCTGCGTCTTGCCGCTCGGATCGCCGATGGAACCGGTCGCGCCGCCAGCCACGGCAATCGGATAATGACCAAGCAATTGAAACCGCCGCAGCGCGAGCAACGGCACGAGGTTTCCAACGTGCAATGAATCCGCCGTCGGGTCGAAGCCGCAGTAAAGCGTGATGGGCGTGGAGATTTTCTTTTCCAATTCCGCCGCGTCGGTGCAATCGGCGACGAGGCCGCGCCATTTGAGTTCTTCCAGAATGCTCACGCGGGCAGGATAAATCGCCGATTGCCGATTGCCAATTTCCAATTGCCGCCACTTTGGACTTTGGACTTCGGGCTTTGGACTTTAACCTTCGCGCGTGTCACAGATGTTGAAATCGTCCGGCGCGATGGCCACCGCTACGTTCATCAGCCGCCTGCTCGGCATGGCGCGCGAAATCATCTATGCGCGGTTCATGGGCGACGGCATGGTCGCCGGCGCGTTTCAATTCGCCTTCACGATTCCCAATCTTTTCCGGCGGCTGCTCGGGGAAGGCGCGTTGACAGCGGCATTCATTCCCATCTTCAAGGAAAAGGAAAAAATGCACGGTGAAAAGGAAATGTGGCGCGCGGCCAACGCCGTCATTTCCGGCCTGGTCATCGCGGCGGCGGTCATCATCGGCGTCGTGGTGCTCGGTCTTTCACTCGCGCTTAATTGTCACCACTTCGCCGTCCAAACCGAACTCATGCTGCGGCTGCTGCGCGTGATGTTTCCCTACATGATGCTCGTGTGCCTCGCCGCCGCGTTCATGGGCATGTTGAACGCGCGCGGCCATTTTTTTATCCCAGCGATGGGCGCGACGATGCTCAATGTCGTGATGATCGCCTCCGTGCTCTGGCTCGCGCCGAAATTCGGAATGAATCTGCCGAAGGGCGAAAAATTGCCCGTGCAAATTTTCGCGCTCGCCTACGGCGTGCTGGCCGCGGGTGTGGCGCAGGCGGCGTTTCAACTGCCGACGCTCTGGCATGACGGCTTCCGTTACGAATGGGTCTCGCCGTGGCGCAATGAAACCGTGCGGCTCGTCGTCACGCGGATGATTCCCGGAACGATCGGCGTCGCTGCGTTTCAATTAAACGTCACGCTCGTGCTGGCCGTTGCGTTCTGGGTCAGCCCGCAAATCGTCGCGTCGTTTAATTATGCCGTGCGGCTGATGGAATTGCCGCAGGGAATGTTCGGCATTTCGCTGGCGACATATCTGCTGCCGACACTTTCCGGGCTGGCGGCAGAAAAAAAATATTCCGATTTTCGCGCGACGTTGCGGCATGGTGTCAGCACGCTGCTGTTTCTGAATTTGCTTGCGGCGATTTTACTCGTCGTGCTCGCCGAGCCGATTGTGCGGCTGATTTACCAGCATGGCAAATTCACCGCCGATTCGACCGACCGGGCGGCCTTTGCTTTGATGTGCCTCGCGCCCGGCCTTGTTGCCTTTTCCACGGTTAACATTCTGGCACGCGCCTTTTACGCGCTCGGCGACACGAAAACGCCGATGAAAATCAGCATCGCCTGTCTCGCGCTGAATTTGATCCTGGCCGGCGCGCTCGTCGAACCGTTGCGGCAGGGCGGGCTGGGAATTGCAAACACCGTGACTTCGATTTTCAACGTCGGATTGCTGACGTTTTGGCTGCGGAAGAAAATGGGGCAATTGGAAATGGAATCGCTGCAAAAGACTTTTTTGCCGCTGGCGTTGGCCGTGATTGCCGCTGGAATCGTTGCCTGGTTCGGCTGGCAAATGTGGGAGAGCAAAATCGGGCACGCGACCATCGCGCTGAAAATCGGCGCCGTGTTTGTTCCGGCAACCGGCGCGGGATTGGTTTATGGAATCATTGCGCTGGCGTTCAAAGTTCCGGAGGCAAAAGAGATGCTGGAGTTTGGGCTGGCGAAATTCCGGCGCGTCAAATAGAAACAACCTCCGTCCAGCAATTTTTCCCGAACTGCGATTTAAATCTTTCGCCAAGCGTTTCGGCGGCGGCGGAATTTTCGGTGACAGCAAATGTCGTCGAGCCGCTGCCGGACATGAGCGCGGCCAGCGCGCCGTTCGCCAGCAAAAATTCCTGATACATCTTCAAAATGGGAAATTTTTCAAACGCCGGGGCTTCGAGTGAATTGTAAAGCCCAACGCCGCCAGCGGGCCAATCGCGGGTCTGAAGTTTTGAAATCAATTCCGCCGCGCGACCCTTTTGTCTGTTCAACGCGTCGGGAAATCGCGAGAAATTTTGGTAGGCCCATGGCGTGGAAATGCCGAAGCCGGGATGAATCAGCAGAAACGCCTTGCCGTCCAGCGCGGGAAATTTTTCGAGCGGCTGGATTTTTTCGCCGCGTCCGGTCGCGAGCGCCGGCTTGTCTTGCAGGAAAAACGGAACGTCCGAGCCAAGCGCCGCGGCCAATTCGTAAAGTTTTTCCAGCGGAAGCGACCGTTCAAATAGTTCATTGAGCGCGAGCAATGTCGTCGCCGCGTTGCCGCTGCCGCCGCCCAATCCGGCGGCGAGCGGAATTTTCTTTTCCAGATGAATCTTGACGCCTTCGGAAATGTTCGCCGCCGCCAGAAAATTTTCCGCCGCGCGAAAAATCAGATTGCGCGAATCAACCGGCAATTTTTTGTCGCCACACGAAAGTTGAATTCGATTTCCGCCGCGTTCAAAAGTCAGCTCGTCGCACACATTGACCGGCTGGAGAACGGTTTCGAGCTCGTGAAAGCCATCCGCCCGCCGGCCGAGGATGTTCAGCAGCAAATTGACCTTGCAGGGAGATTTTTTGTTTAGTGGCACGTTGAAGTGTTGAAAAATTAAAGCGTTGAAGCGAAAATTCCGAACGCTTCAACGCTTTAACGGTTCAACCATTTAACCAATCAATTGTCAAACACCTCGAAGCGGCTGCCCGGAAACCACGGCGCGACGTCGCCACCGCTGTAGCCGGTGTAGGTGTCCGTGTCCAAAATCCCGCACGACGGCAGGCCGGGTTCGTAGCTGTCGGGATAAACGGGCTCCGGCGCAAATTCTTTCGTGAAGATCGGACCATAAGGCGGAATCGGCGCGGTGGCCATTTCATAAATGCCCATGCCCGTGCGCGCCAGCGAGCGGTCAAAACCGCGAACCAAACCGGTGGTAAAGCCGGCATCGGGCGAATCAAAGACGGAGGTTTGCTCGATGCTGCGGCGCATTTCGCCCAAGCGGACGATGTCATAGGCGTTTCTCATGCCCAACCCGAATTTTTCTTCCGGCCCGGCGCAACCGGTCGTGAACAAAGCGGCAAGGCCAGCGAGTGCGAGGATAAGCATTGCGTTTCGCATAAGATTTAAGTTGTTGACTTGAGCCTACGCCGAAATTGTCGTTTGTAAAGCGCGTTTTGGTGAATTGATGAATTTTTGGATTTTCAATGCCAGCGCTGGCGCAACAACGGCCAGCCATATTCCAAACCGGCCCAGACCAAACCGACAAGCAATAAAATGATCAACAGGGCGAGCAAAAGCCGTCGCCGCGCCTTCGCCCGGTCCGCCTGGTCCCAATACCACGCGATCCAGACCGTGAGTTCGTAAAGAAATTGCAGCGGCACGAACATGACGATTTGCGTGATCGGTTCCGGTGTCGTCAACACCGCGCCGAGAATCAAATTGATGACAATCATGTAGCGCCGCGCCTTGGACAAAGTGGAATAACTTAACACGCCGATTTTCACGAGCGTCAGAATCACCACCGGCAGTTCGAAGCCCAGCCCCATGCCAAGCATGAATTTGCAGACGAAGCTGATGTAAGATTCCGCCTGCCATTGCATCGCGCCGAGGCCGAGCCAGTGGGAATACATCTGCGCCGCCGCCAGCGCCACCGGCATCAGCGCGAAATAACAAAACGCCACGCCGGTGATAAACAACCCGACACCGATGGTCAGCCCGCGATAGACGTATTTGCGCTCGCGGATTTTCAACGCCGGAAAAACGAATGACGCGATGAAATAGAAAATGAACGGCGCCGCCAGCAACGCGCCGCCGTAAAGCCCGACCTGGAATGCCACGACAAATCCGCCGGCCGGACTCAAATTGATGAGTTCAACGTTCATCCGCTGCGCGCCCGCGATGGCGGCCGGATTGTCGGTGACACGCCAGCCGAGCACTTGGTTTGTGCCGAGCATGATCGGTTCAACGGTCACGGAGACAAAGCGATTGGTGCCGAGGTTCAGCGATTTTTCCTGTTCGGGCGTGAGTTGAAAATTGCCGATGTGGTTGGTGCCGAAGCTGACGACGACGATCTGGTTCACGCTGGTGTGGCGGAACTGAGCATGATCCAGCGGCCATTTGATGATGCCGACGACGTGGTTGGCCGCGACCAGGCAGACGAGCATCGCCAGAAACAGCGCGACGATGCTTTTGATGAGCACCCAGCGGAAGTCCTCGAGATGTTCGAGAAAAGTTTTTACCGGTCCGCCTTCCGGCGTTTCATCGGGACGATCCGGTTCGTGCGCGGCCATGCCGGGGAGTTCCGCGCGTCAGGCCTTGGGCGGATTGGACGATTGCGAAACGGTCTGCGCCGGTTGCGACTGCCCGTTGGCGGCGGGTTTGGCCGGCGGCGTTTCAGTCGTTGCACTCTGGATTTCGTCCGTCACTTCCTTTGTCGCTTTTTTGAATTCCTTGATGCCGGTGCCGAGACCGCGGGCCAGTTCGGGAATTTTCTTGGCGCCGAACAAAAGCAGAACGGCCAGAATGACAATCAGCCATTCCCATCCGCCAAGCATTCCTGCCAACATGGTATTCATAAATTTATCGAGCCTGTGAAAGCTTACGCCCATTACGGCGAATAGTAAAGCGCCAAATCCAACAGGCGAAATGGCACGCCGCCACCCAAACTTTTCCGGCAAATCAGGGACGCCCGCCCGCGCCCCTTTCAAATCGAAATCACGTTCCGGTTTGCGGCAGCAGCAGCACAAAATCGTCGCGGCGGTTTTCCGCCCACGCGGCCTCGTCGTGGCCGGGGTCAACGGGGTTGTCCTTGCCGAAGCTGATGGTGCGAACACGCATCGGGTCAACGCCCAGTTTGGCCAGCGCCTCGCGCGCGGCCAGCGCGCGGCGTTCGCCGAGCGCGCGGTTGTATTCTTCCGTACCGCGCTCGTCGCAATTGCCTTGGATAAGAAGCTTGTCGCTTGGATTGGCGGCCAGTGCCTGCGCCACGGCTTGCAAACTGGCCTGCTCGCTGTCGCGGATGACCGCGCTGTCAAAGGCAAAGTGAATCGTGTCAGGTGCCAGCGTGTTGGTGTCTTCGGCCATACCATCAAAAGTTTTCAAGCCCGCCAACGGCCCGCCGCCCTGCTCTCCAACACCATTTTCAGGAGACATCGTGCCACCGCCAGACAGAGTGTTGTTGCCGCCTTCGTTGTCAACAATGGCCGGAGCTGGACCCGGTATTCGCGTCACGTTTGTCGGTTCATGTTTGCAGCCGGTGGAAGCCAGCGTGACGGCCAGCGCGAAGACCAGCGGATAAATCAGTTTCATCGTTTTCATTTTTTTCCTTCGGTTAATTTTTGGTTAAAAGTTAAGGTCAAAATCATTTCGCCCATGACGGCTCCGAATCATTTCCAGAAATTCGGCCAATATCCTTGACCTGTTTCGTGAAAACGTCAAGCACGGACAGCGAATAACGCCAGTTCACGACCTTGGTGTAAATCAGCGTCCGCGAGTTCGGCGACCACGACGGCTCTTCGCCCGCCACCAGCACCGTCGGCGGCGCGCTGCCGTCCGCCGGCATCACGCAAATGTCGAACTCGCCCATCTGCGACGTGAAAGCAATCCACTTGCCATCCGGCGACCAGCAGGGGTCGGTTGGATTGGCAACGCCCGGCGTCGGAATTCGTTGAACCGCGCCGCCGTCCGCCGGAATTTTCGCGAGTTCGCGGCGCTCATTGACTTTTGTCGCGAAACAAATCCATCGTCCATCCGGCGACCAGCACGGCGACGAATCCTCGATGCCCGTCGTCAACCGCTTCAAATCCGAGCCGTCCAGATTGCAGACCCAGACGTTCGGACTGCCGCTCTTGCTCAAAATCATCGCCACTTTCGTGCCGTCCGGCGACACCGCCGCGCTCGTGTTCAAACCGGAAAATCCCGCGAAGATGCGGCGCTGGCCGGTGGTGAGGTCGTGATAAAAAATGTCCGGGTTGCCGGGTTTGTAGGACGTGTAAAGCAGCACCAGCCGACCGGGCACCCACGCTGGCGCGGCGACGATGGCGTGGTCGTGCGTGACGGCCACCGCGTTGTAGCCGTCAAAATCGGAAACGTAAATTTCGCCGTGGCCGTTGGGCGCCTCGGCCTTGAAGGCGATTTTCGTCCGCCCGATTCCCTTTTTTCCCGTAATGGCAAAAACAATGTCGTCGGCGAATGCATGGGCTTGTTGCCGCAACGTCGCGCCGGTGTAGCTGCGTGACAGGATGACCTTTCGCGCAAACTTGTCGGTGACGGTGCCGGCGACGCTGCCGGAATTGCTCCCACTGATTTGATACTGCGCCGCGTCCGATGAGACGAAGCTGAAACCTTGGACGTAAAGATCAAATTCCAAAACGTCCAGGACTTCGCCGCTGAAACCGGTCAGTGAGACGGGAATGGGCGGAGTCAGGCCAGGAACAGGAACCTGCTCGTTCATGTTTAGCAAATTTTGATTCTGGCCTTGTGCAAAATTCAGTGGAACCGCAAAAGCAAAAACCGGTAGGCAAATTTTAATGAGGTTGAAAAAATATTTTTTCATTCGATCGTTCGTATAGCGTTAAAATTGATGGTGTAAGTCCGTTCATTTTCCGTCGCGCCGTCTGGAAACGGTGCTATGGACACGACGCGGTCTAACATGCGTTGCACGGCGGCATCCACGTTTGCGTCCCCGGACGACTCAATGATGTGTGCGTTAATCACTCTACCATCGCGGGCGATGGTCACGGAAAATTTCACAACCGCACTGTTGCCAGCCATGTTGTCAGGCGAAATCCAAGCATTGTGATAAACGCTCACAACAACGTCACCGTAGTTCGCGTAAGCCACGCTGCTGTTGCCGGGCATATCAATTTTCATGTCGGAAGACAAATTGTGTTGCAAACTTCGAAGCACATTGTTTAGCACCCGCGAATTTTTTGAATTATCGGTTTGCGCCGAAATTCTCGACGGAGTGCGGACAACTTCATTGAGATTCGGCTTAATCTGGTGCGGTGGATTTTCCACCGGCTTTGATGCTTGTTTCTCCGGTTCGGGTTTGGGTTCGGGTGTGAAATAATTTTCAATCCTTTTCACAAGAGTCGGCGTCGGCTCGACAGGTTTTGGCGTGGGCGGCGCGGGTTGTGGTTGCGGTTGCGGCTGAACAATTGGCTGCGGCGCGGGCGGCGGCGGTTGCGCGCTTTTGACCCCGCTGTTGAACGCGGCGTCAATCAAGTTGGCTGGAATCATGTCCAGCACTTGCGTATTGTCCGTTTTCGGTGTCGGATTAAAGAACGCCGGGCCGACGACTAAAATCACCAGCAGCAGCAGGTGAGCTCCCACTGTCGCAAGGACGCATTTTTTTTGCAGCCGGTTCATTGTGTGGTCGGGTCGGTGCGCAGCGAATAGCGCGTGATGCCAGCTTTTTGGCAGCCGCCAATCAGTTGCGCGACCAAATCGTAGCGGCTGTCCTTGTCGGCGCGGATATAAACCACGAGATTCGGGTTGGCGCGAAAATCCCGCGCCAGCCGCGAAATCAATTGCGACAGTTCCATCGGCTGTCGGTCGAGCGCATAAACACCGGTCACGGAAACTTCGACCGTGCGGATGTCGTTTTTATCAATCGTTTTTGCCGTCTGGCCGCCGCGCGGCAGACGCAAATCAATGCTTTGCTCCAGCAGCGGCGTAGTGATGACGAAAATAATGAGCAGCACGAACGCCAAATCCAACAGCGGCGTGATGTTGATTTCACTCAACGTCACGAGCCGGCCATGTTGTGAGAAGCGTCTCATTGTTATTCATCGGCCAAAAATTCCGATTCCATTTTGGAAACCAGTTCCTGCGCAAAATTGTCCAGCCCGACGGTGAACGCGCGCAGGTTATGCACCAGCCAATTGTAGCCGAACATCGAGGGAATCGCCACCAGCAGTCCGGCGACGGTCGTGATGAGTGCCGCCGCGACACCCGGCGCCATCGCCGCGAGCGTGGCCGAGCCGGATTGCGCGATGCCGGCGAACGCGCTCATCACGCCCCAGACCGTGCCAAGCAGGCCGATGAACGGCGCACCGCTGACGGCAATCGCCAGCAGAATCAGGCCGGATTCCAGTTTGAGCGATTCCTGCGCGACGACGTTTTCGATGGCGCGCTTGACGTGCTCCATATTCTTGAGTGAAACGCTTTGCTTGCGCCGCTCGCCGCCCGGCCCGCGCAGCCGCGCGTCCAATTGCACGCAGCCAGTTTGATAAACTTCGTAAAGCGGGCAGCCTTCCACGTGCAGCTTGCGGTCGAAAATATCGAGCACGTTTTTTTGCGAGCGGAATTCCTGTTCAAAGTAATAATTTAATTTCCGCGCGCGGCGCATTTGCGCGGCTTTGTAGACCATCACCGACCAGGCGACGATGGAAAAGAAAATGAGAAAGACGATGATCGCCTTGGCTTCCGGCGTCGCCTCTTCCCAAATGTAAGGGATGTCCGCCTGATTGGAAGCGGCCCCCACGACAATAAACGATAGTCCGTTCATACCGACAATTCACCTGCTCGTGAGGAACCGATTTTGCGGCCAAGCGGCAGACCGTCGAGTCAATTTTTTTCTGCCGGGCGGATTATCTTCGGGGCGCGGAGCTTTGCCAAGCCTTTTTGCGCAAAAAAACAAGCTTTGTCCGCCGCCCGAAAATCGCATACAAAAGGCGGGATGTCTCGTCCGCGTTTTATTGCGCTGCTGCTCGCGCTCCTCACGTTGCTGGCGTATCTGCCGGTGACGAGAGACCAGTTTTTGGATTATGACGACCAGAATTACGTCACCGAAAACACCAATGTCTTAAATGGGCTGACCTGGTCGGGAGTCGAATGGGCATTCACGACCGGCCACGCGAGCAACTGGCATCCGCTCACGTGGCTTTCGCTCATGCTCGACGCCGAATTGTTCGGTCCCAACGCCGGCGCATTTCATTTCGTCAACGCGCTTTTCCACGCGGCCAATGCCGCATTGCTTTTTGTTTTGCTGTTACGAATGACCGGCGCATTGTGGCCGAGCGCATTTGTCGCGGCGCTGTTCGCATGGCATCCGCTCCATGTCGAATCCGTCGCGTGGGTGTCGGAGCGCAAGGACGTGTTGAGCACATTTTTCGCGCTGCTGGCGTTGCTGTGTTACGAGCGATTTGTCGGAGAGTCAAAAGTCCAAAGTCCAAAGTCCAAAATTTTCTACGCGCTGGCGTTGACGGCCTTTGCGCTTGCGCTGATGGCCAAGCCGATGTTCGTCACGCTGCCCTTCGTTATGCTGTTGCTCGACTTCTGGCCGCTTCAACGCTTCAACGCTTCAACGCTTCCGCGATTACTTGCCGAAAAAATCCCATTCTTCGCGCTGACCGCCGCGTCCTGCGTCGTGACCTTCCTTGCGCAGAGCCAAACAGGCGGAGACGCTGTCGCTTCGCTGCAATTTATTCCGCTGGATTATCGGCTTTGCAACACATTGATTTCTTACGCACGCTATTTGCTCAAATTGTTCTGCCCCACAAAACTGGCGGTCTTTTACCCGCTTCTCCAACACATTACCTGGATGCTGGTGATGGCTTACGTGTCCGCGATTGCTCTGGCTGCGATTTCATGGCTTGCCTGGCAGGTGCGCCGGCAATTCCCCTACGTGCCCGTGGGATGGCTTTGGTTTTTGGGAACGCTCGTTCCGGTCATCGGACTCGTGCAAGTCGGCGGCGCCGCGCTGGCTGACCGATACACTTATTTCCCGGCGGTGGGAATTTTCATCATCGTCGCGTTCGGAATTCGCGATCTGGCGGAGCGGTTTCAATTTCCGAAAATTATTTTGCCCACCGCAGCCGCTTTGATTCTCGTCGCGTGCCTAGTTTTGACCGAAAATCAACTGCGTTACTGGCGCGACAGCGAAACACTTTTCACTCACGCGCTCGCCGTGACCAAAGACAATGATGTCGCCCACGTCAATTTGGGCGTCGCGCTCGAAGAAAAGGGCGAATTAAATCAAGCGCTGGTTCAATATCGCGACGCCGAAGAACTCGCGCCGGAGCTTTCCGAAGTCCACAACAATCTCGGCAATTTGCTCGACAAGCTGGAACAACCCAAAGCAGCGCTCATTGAATACCGCGAAGCCGTGATTTTGAATCCACGTTCGCCCGCATTACATAGTGGCGAAGGTGATATTCTCGCTGAACTTGGTCGTTATAAAGAAGCCATGAGCCAGTTCAAGGAAGCCGCGCGGCTGGACCCGACTTATTCGTGGGCGTATTTTCAAATGGGCAAGGTGCTGCTTGAGCAAGGCCGCGACGCCGAAGCAGTTGACCAATTCCGCGAGGCACTGCGGTTCGACCCGGACAATTATCAAATTCTAGCCTACGTCGCCCGCGTTCTGGCCGCCTCTGAAAATCCCGCCATTCGCGATGGAAAAGCCGCGCTGACTCTCGCCACCAAGGCCAACGCGCTGACCGGCGGTTCGCAGCCGGTCGTGTTGGACGCGCTCGGCATAGCGTGCGCCGCGACCGGCGATTTCACCAACGCGGTGGAAGATACGCAGCACGCCCTCGACCTCTGCAACGCTGCGAAAATGACCGGACTCGAGCCGCTGCAACAAAGGCTGGAGCTTTACAAAAAACACCAGCCGTGGCGCGAATCGTTTCTAGCGACCAACGCGCCGGCGAAAAATTAAATCTCCACCAGCGCGCGAAGAACCTTTTTTGCGCTGGAATTTTTCCCGAATCGGGGCAGTGTGAAAATTCTTTCCGCCGGGAAAAATTCCGAGAGTAATTTGGCATTTGAATTTGTCGCCGCGTCCGATTTTGCCGGAGACATCAGAATAACGCACGTTTTCGCCCGCAACTTTTTCGGCACTGCCTCCAGCGTCAACAAAATTCGGTTGATTGCGCCTAATTTGTTTTGTGCGACGACAATTGGCGTCGCGCGCAATTTTCGGGTCAAATCGCGCGAATTGAAATTTTCGCCGAGCGGACTCAACAAGCCGCCCGCACCCTCGACGAGCAAGACGTCAAAGTTTTTTTGCATCGCGCGGACTTGCGCGAGCACTTGCGGCAGTTTCACGGATTTTTTTTCGCGGCGAGCGGCGAGCGACGGCGCAATCGGCGCGCGGAAACACCACGGATTGATTTCATCGAGCGGCAGCACACCGCTCATCGCCGCAAACAGTTTCCGCGCGTCGTCGCGCCCGCCGGAGCAAATCGGCTTCAGCGCCGCCGCGTTGACGCCACGCGCGCGCAGAAATTGGACGAGCCGCGCAGTTAAAACCGTTTTGCCGACGCCGGTATCCGTGCCGGTGATCAAAAATGTCCGCTTCATTTTTAGACATGAAAATAGAAATGCCCCCGCCGCGCCACTAAAACCGTTGACGAAATCCGTTGGGTTCATATATGCTGCGCGGCTCGTTTGATTAAAAATTGCCGTGAATATCTCCGTTGAAAATCTGGCGCCGTGCAAAAAATTGCTGCGGGTGGAACTGGACGCGAAGGCCGTGGACGAAGCCTTCGAGTCCATCACCAAGGACTTCCAAAAACAGGCGGCGCTGCCCGGCTTCCGCCCTGGCAAGGCGCCGCGCGCCCTTGTGCTCAAAAAATACGAGGTGGAAATCAAGGACGAGGTCAAGCGCAAGCTCATCGGCGAGAATTACCGCAAGGCGCTCGAAGAGAAAAAAATTTCCGCCATCAGCCAACCCGACATCGAGGAAATCCAGTTTGGCCGCGGGCAAAATCTGCAATTTGCCGCGACGATTGAGACCGCGCCGGAATTTCAACTGCCCGAATACAAGGGTTTGCCTGTCAAACGGGAAACCAAATCTGTCACGGATGAGGATGTGGAGCGCGCGCTAAAATTGCTGGCGCAGCAGCACATGAAATTCGAGACGGTCGCACGCGAATTACGGATGGGCGACGTCGCGGTCGTGAATTACACCGGCGCTTGCGACGGAAAACCGATCACCGAAACCGCACCGACGGCGAAGGGCTTGACGGAGCAGAAAAATTTCTGGGTGGACATTGCGCCGGATACGTTCATTGCCGGGTTTGCGGAGCAACTCATTGGCGCGAAGGCGGGCGACAAGCGCACGGTCAACGTGGATTTCCCGGCTGATTTCGTGACGAAACAATTGCAAAACAAAAAAGGCGTCTTTGAAGTGGAAATCGTCGAGGTGAAGGAAAAAGTTCCGCCGGCAGTGGACGACGAGCTTGCCAAGAAATACGGCGCGGAAAATCTGGAGAAATTGCGCGCGGGCGTCCGCGTGGATTTGGAAAACGAGTTGAAACACACGCAGTCCCGGGCGATGCGCGGGCAAATCATTGACGCGCTGCTGGCCGGTGCGAATTTTGATTTGCCGGAAACGGCGGTCGCCCACGAGACGCGCAACGTGGTTTATGACCTCGTGCGGGAAAATTCCCAGCGCGGCGTTCCGCGCGAGTTGATCGAGAAGCAGAAGGAGGAGATTTACGCGGCGGCGGCACGCGGCGCAAAGGAGCGAGTGAAGCTGGCGTTTCTGGTGCAGCGTATCGCGGAACAGGAAAAAATTCAGGTGACGCAGGAGGAAGTTTTGCAGCGCGTGCAATCACTGGCGGCGGCGTATCAGATTCCGCCGGACAAGTTCATCAAGGACTTGCAGAAGCGCAACGGGGTGAACGAGCTTTATGACCAGATCGCGCACGAGAAAGTCCTCAATTTCCTCGAAATCAACGCCAAAATTGAGAACGTTCCGGCGACAGCGAAGTAAATCCAGCCGCAACTTTGTGCGTTGCGTGGAGTTTGTTTGACAAACGGCGTTCTAATTAACTAAATAGTTACCTCGGCGCGCCCGGTGGCGTCTTGAGTTTGACGGATTTGGCCAAAAGCCGCAAAATCGCAGCACCATGAAATGTTTCGGCATTGTTTCAGTTTGTTTCTCGACGGTTTTTGCCGTCGCCGCGCAAACGAACACAGACGCGGGCGCCACGCGCGCGATGTCCCTGCAGGACTGCATCCAGCAGGCGCTGTCGCAAAATTTCGACGTTCAGGTCCAGCGGTATAACCCGCAAATCTCGCTTTACAATTTGAACGCGGCCTACGAAGGCTACGACCCGACCTTCAGCATTTCCGGCCAGCATAATTTTGACGTGTCGCCGAGCAAATACAGCCCGTATTCAACCAACGAAACTCCGCCGACGGTGGCCAATGAAAATTCGTTCGACTCCGGCCTCAGTGGCTCGTTGCCGTGGGGATTGCAGTATGATTTCAGCGGCAATATTCTGGAACAATACGGCACAGATCCCGATCCGTTTGACAATTCCGACGGCAGCATCGGCGTCACCCTCACGCAGCCGCTGTTGAAAAACTTCTGGATTGACAGCACGCGGCTGAACATCTGGGTCGCCAAAAACCGGCTGCAATATTCGGAGCAGGGCCTGCGCGAGCAACTCATCACCAGCGTGACCGCGGTCGCCAACGCCTACTATGAACTCATTTATGCCCAGCAAAATGTCCAAGTGCAGCAGGAGGCGCTCAAATTGGCCCAGACGCAATTGGATCAGGACAAGCAGCGCGTGCAGATCGGCACGCTCGCAATTTTGAGCGAGCAACAGGATGAGTCGCAGGTCGCGCAGAACCAGGCCAATTTGATCGCCGCGCAAAGCACGCTCGACACGGACCAAAACACGCTGAAAAACCTGCTTACCGATGATTATGCCCAATGGCACAGCACGGACATCCAGCCGACGGAAACACTGATGGCGCCGGCGGAAACATTCGACTTGCAGGAGAGCTGGAGCAAAGGCATGACCGACCGGCCAGATTTGTTGCAGGCCAAGTTGAACATCGAACAGGAAGGCATCCAGTTGAAATATTATCGCAATCAGCTTCTTCCCGAGTTGGATTTGACCGGCTCTTACGGATTCAACGGCGCGTCACGGGAATTCAACGGCACATTCGGGCAACTCGGTCAGGGGAACGCCCCGTTTTACAGTTACGGCGCGCAACTTTCCGTTCCGCTCGGCAATCTCGGTCCGCGCAACCAATACAAGGCCACCAAGGCGACGTTGCAGCAGATTGATCTTCAATTTAAACAACTCGAACAAAACATTCTGGTGGAAATTGACAATGCGGTGAAGCAGGCAGAATCGGCCTATCAAAGCGTGCAGGCCACACGGCAGGCGCGCATTTACGCCGAGGCCGCGCTGGACGCCGAACAGAAAACCTACGCTGTCGGCAAGGCCACCACCTTCGAAGTGTTGACCTATCAAAACAACCTGACCACCGCGCGCGGCCAGGAAATCCGCGCGCTCGCCAATTACGAAGAATCCCTGGCCAATCTCGCCGAGCAGCAAGGCAGCACGCTCGAACACTATAACATCAACCTCGAGGCGAAATAATTTCCGTTTCCGAGAACGAGTTTCTTACCAAAAATGCCACGCGTGCCGCCACACGATCCAGACGCCGAGAAGAAAATTCGTGATGGCGTGGGCGGTCATCGCGTCGCCGAGGCGGTTTTTGCGCAGGACGAGCCATTGATACGCCGCACCGCATAAAATTCCGGCGAGCCATTCGTTGTGGGAAAAACCGAAAAATAGCACCGTCGCCAGAAACGGCCACGGCAAAAACTGGTTGAGCGGCACGGATAGAAAATCCTGCTTCGCAAAGTAGCGATACAAAAACGAGCGGTAAAAAACTTCCTCCAGCGGCGGCACAATCCACGTCACGCCCAAAATGTGAACGACGATGAAAAATCGCGCGAGCGTGGAATGTCCGCCAAACAGCTCATACGGATTTCCCGTCGCGCCGCTGTGAAACATTTTCGGATAAAACGGATCGAGTCCGACCCAGATCGCGAAAATCCCGATGCCGACGGCAATCGCCTCCCATGAAATCGCCCAGCGCATTTCAGAAACGAACGGGCGCATTTCCCAAATCAGCCACGCGCCGGCAATTGTTTTTGCAAAATAAAACCAATCCACCGAAGCCGCGCCGAATTTTCCCTGGCCGAACGTCAGCGCGAGAAAAATGACATATGGCGCGACGCGCGTGACGGCGGGCGACCTGGCGAAAAATTGTTCCAGAAGGCGCACGCGAAATTTTTATTCGCCGAGGCCCAAAATTTCAGTTGTTCCGCCCGGCCCCGTCAACGTGATGGAATTTTTGGAAATTTGCTTCACGCGGAAATCTCGCACTCGGTCGCCGACATAAATGGTTTTGTCGTCCACAATCGCCCAGGGTCGAACCGGATCATAAACGATGCCCTGCACTTTGATCGGCGCGATGGCGACGGAAACAACCGTATCGGTGTTGGCTGGCGCCGGCGGGGCGGCTGCAACAGCGGACTCGACCGGCTCGGTTGCGACCGGCGGTGGCGCCGGAGTTTCGGACACAACCGCGTCTGGCGCGACGGCGTCAGGAGCGGCCACGGTATTTTCCACCGTGCGCTTGGCCAAGGCCAGGCTGATAAAAAAACACGCAAGGGCAATCAAAAGAACCACCAGCGCCGGCAAAATCCAGTTGAAGCCGCGTTCCCGCGGTTCCACCGGCAGGAATGGCGTCGCGCCCGGCGGCGGGGGTTTTTGCTGCGAGTCCCGGGCGCGTTTGAGGGCGTCGTTGATCAGGCTCATGCGTGGATGTCTCCTTCCAGCTCGCGGATGGCGCGGCCGACCATTTGATAATTGATGCGGTCGGATTTTTCAACAAATCCGGCGAGCAGCGCCTTGTCGCAAACGGCGTTGACGAGGCGTGGCACGCCTTTGCTGTAACCGAAAACGCGCCAGATGCCGGGCTGCGTGAAATACGGGGCGCCCTTTGAGCCGGAAATCGCGAGACGATGCTGGATGTATTGCGCCACCTCGACGCGCGTGAGCGGCGCTAGGTGATAGCGCACCGTGATGCGCTGGCGCAATTGTTTCAGACGCGGGCTGTTCAGGCGGTCGCGCAATTCCGGCTGGCCCATCAGGACGATTTGCAACAGCTTGCGGTCGTCGGTCTCGATGTTTGAGAGCAGGCGGACTTGCTCGAGCAGGTCTTCCGTCAAATTTTGCGCCTCGTCAATGATCAGGACCGTTTCCTTGCCGAGTTCAATTTGCTTGAGGAGAAATTCGCCGATGGCCGCGATGGTTTCCAGCCGGTCGCGCCCCTTGACCTTCAGCCCGAATTCTGTCGCGATGGCTTTCATCAACTCATCCGAGTTCAGCACCGGGTTCAAAATGAGCGCGGTGGAATAATGGCCGTCGAGTTTTTCCAGAAGCGCGCGGCACAACGTCGTTTTGCCCGCGCCGACTTCGCCCGTGAGCTGGACAAAGCCCTTGCGCTCACGGATGCCATAAAGCAAATGGTTGAACGCCTCGCGATGTTTCCGGCTGTGAAAAAGAAAACGCGGGTTCGGCGTGATGTCGAACGGTGCGTGCTTCAATCCGTAAAACTCCAAATACACGCCGGCCTTTTAGCAGAAACCAAACCCGGTTGCCACAAAGAATCTCAACCTCCGGCTCGATGATTACGATTAAGATTTTAAGATTTGCCGTGCCGCTTGAGCCAGCGTTTCAATCTCCGCCTGCGTGCCAATTGTGATGCGCAGATAATTTTTCACTTCGGGAAAATCGAACCAGCGGACGAGGATTTTCCGCGCGCGCAATTTTTGCTGCCACTCTCGCGCGGTGAAACGCGGCGGCTGGGTCAAAATGAAATTCGTCTGGCTCGGAAAAACGCGAAAGCCAAGCCGTGTCAATTCGCGTGACAGCCATTCGCGCGTGGCGATGATTTTTTTGAAATTTGCGCGGTAGTATTTCAAATCGCCGAGCGTCGCGACGGCGGCAATCTGGCCGAGGCCGTTGACGTTGTAACTGTCGCGGATTTTGTGCAACGCGGAAATGAGGTTGCGATGTCCTACAAAATAGCCGACGCGCTGAAAACACAGCGAATACGCCTTTGAAAAAGTCCGCGCGACGAGCACGTTCGGAAGTTTCAGCGCCAGTTCCATCGCGCTTTCCTCCGCGAAATCAACGTAGGCCTCGTCCAAAACCACAACGCCTTTTTGCGCGCGGCACAGTTTTTCGAGTTCTGAAGTTTTGTAGCCGCAGCCGCTCGGCGCATTCGGCGTAGTGACAAAAGTCAAAGCCGCCTTGAAGTCCCACTGCCTGCTGCGCTTCAATTCCTTCATGCCCGGCAGTGAAAAATCGGGGTCTAGCGCCACTGTATTCTTTAATGCGCTGTGAATGTCCGCCAGCACCGGATACAGTGAATAGCTCGGCGTGAAATATTGCACCGTGGCCCGGGCTGGCCTGGCGCTTCTAAAATTGTATTTTGAATTTTGCAGCGGCTCGACGAATCCGCGCGTCGCCAGCGCGAGCAATTCATCCGAGCCGTTGCCGATGATGAGGTCGTCCGCGTGGCAGCCGTGCAGCTTTGCCAGCGTTTCGCGCAACCCCTGCGCCGTCGGATTCGGATACAGCCGCAGCCGCGCGTCCGCCGCTTTTTTCACCGCCGCCAAAACCTTCGGCGACGGCGGATACGGATTCTCGTTCGTGTTGAGCTTGACCAGCCCTTTGATTTTCGGCTGCTCGCCATAGACGTAAGGCTGCAACTCGCACACAAGCGGGCGGATGAGCGATTGCGGATTTGGCATCTCGGCAATTGGGAAAATTTTCGCCGGCCGCCGCTAAACCGGCAGCAATTTGATTTGTTCCTCGTCCTGCTCGACGGCTTCGCCGAGCGTTTGCGTGGTGCGGCGGCGTTCAATGATGTGCTTGTTGAACAGCGGATCGTAGGGCACGGGATAATTTCCGTCGTAGCACGCCATGCAAAATGAATTTTTCGGCAGGCCGGTCGCCTTGACCATTCCGTCCTGCGACAAATAATGCAGCGAGTCGGCGTTGAGATATTTTTGGATTTCCTCGAGCGAATGGTTCGCGGCCATCAATTTGCTGCGGTCGGGGAAATCAATTCCATAAACGCACGGATTCATGTGCGGCGGGCAGCTCACGAGCACATGAACTTCGCGCGCGCCGGCTTCCTTGAGCGTTTTCACGCGCGTCTTGCAGGTCGTGCCGCGAACAATGGAATCGTCCACAATGACCACGCGCTTGTCCTTCACCAATTCGGCGATGAGGTTTAGCTTCACGCGCACGTCGAAGTCGCGGATGAGCTGCGACGGCTGCAAAAAACTCCGGCCAACATAATGGTTCCGCACGAACGCCATCTCGAAGGGGATGCCGGACTCGAGCGAGTAGCCGAGCGCGGCGCAATTACCGCTGTCGGGCACGGGCACGACGACGTCGGCCGGGATCGGAAATTCGCGCGCGAGCTGGCGGCCCATTTCGACGCGGACTTTATAGACGTTGCGGTCGGCGATCGTGCTGTCGGGCCGCGCGAAATAAACGTATTCAAAAATGCAGAACGCACGTTTGGTCTGTTCGGAAAACGCCTGAAAACTGCTCAAGCCCTTTTCGTTGATGATGACAATTTCGCCCGGCTCAACGTCGCGGACGAACTTCGCGTGGATCAAATCGAACGCGCAGGTTTCGCTGGCGAGCACGTAGGCACCGTCGAGCTGGCCGATGGACAGCGGGCGAAAGCCGAACGGGTCGCGCGCGCCGATCAATTCCTTCTCCGTCATGATGACAAGTGAATATGCCCCTTCGATACGGCGCAACGTGTGGGCGAGATGATTTTTGGAGCCGTTGAAATTCGGCTGCGCCATCAGGTGCAAGATGATTTCGCTGTCAACCGTGGTCTGGAAAATCGAGCCGCGCGATTCCAGTTCGTCACGCAATTTTGCCGCATTCGTCAAATTCCCGTTGTGCGCGATGGCAATCCGCCCGCGCGCGCAGTCCACGGTTAGCGGCTGCGCGTTTTTCAACTGCGACGAGCCGGTGGTCGAATAGCGCGTATGGCCGACGGCCGTGTCGCCGACGAGATCGTGCAAAATTTCGCCATTGAAAATCTGCGGTACGAGGCCCATGCCATGGTGTTTGAAAAAGCTTCCATCGTGGCGGGTGACGATGCCGGCGCTTTCCTGCCCGCGATGCTGGAGCGCGTAAAGTCCGTAGTAGGTGAGTTCGGCGGCATTCGGATGGCCGAAAATGCCGAACACACCGCAATAATGTTTGGGATAATTTTGCATCGTTTTGCATCGCCCGCGCCGCTTAATTGTCGCAGAAAATTTTCGGGGGCGCAACCTGGAACAATGGTGTGAAATTCAAACCATCGTTTTCAAAAACGGCTTCAATTTTTTCGCCAATTCTTCCGGCACCCGCTTCGGCTTTTCGTCCAAGCTGGTGCAGACGTGGAAGGTTTCCGCCTCCAAAATCACTTTCCCGTTTTGGTTCAAAATCCGGTGGCTGAAATTGACGCGGACTTTTTCCACCAGTGCCGGCCAGACTTCAATCGTCAGCACATCGTCGTAGCGCGCCGGGAATCTGTAGCGCAGCCGCGCTTCCACGACGGGGAAAATCACGCCGTTTTCCTGCCAGCGCAAAACCGGCGAGGCGAGCGAGCGGAGAAATTCGCCGCGTGCCGCTTCAAGCAGATCCAGATAGCGCGAGTGATAAACGTGATTGCCGACGGTGCATTCGGCGTAAATGACGCGGTGCGTGTGGCAAAACATGGGGGGCATTTTGCAGCGCGCCTTAGAAAGTTGAAAGTTGAAAGTTGCCGCTTTGCATTTTCTGTTGCCGCAATGACAATTTTTGGCAAATCCTGCTGCGCAAAAATCATTTGCACGAATGGATTTTACGGTTATGTTGCCAGCGTGAACCAACGCCAGTTGTTCGCTTGCGGGTTCCGATTTTTGCGATATTGTTCATCATGGCCGTAACCAAAGTCAGTTCCACGGTGCATTTCGTTTCGCGCGGCTCGGCAGTGAGCGGCCGCCACGGCGCGGCCAATGGCCGCTGGGTGCCCAACACGGATGTTTATTCCACCGACACCGGTCTCGTCATCAAGGTGGAACTGCCCGGCATGAAAAGCGAGAACCTCGAAATCACCGTCGAGGGCAGCCGCCTGCGAATTGCCGGAACGCGTCCCGATTGCTGCCGCGCGCCAAACTGCACCTTTCTCGTCATGGAAATCAACTACGGACCGTTCGAGAGCGTGCTGGAGTTGCCGCAGGGTTACGATTTGAGCCGGGCCAAGGCGGCCTATGTGAACGGCTTTTTGCGAGTTGACGTGCCCCAGACGCAACATTCACACTCGCGGACGACCAAAGTTCCGATTAGCGAAGGAAGTTAGCCGGCTGCGCATGAATCTTTTCCCGCGCGGCGGCATCCAATAATGTGGAAATGACGATGGCACCGCCGGAAACAGAATTTGTCAGTATCCTGGGCGCTCCTGAAAAAACGGAGTCGTCGCGCATTTCATCACGTTCGCTGCCCGACACTGTGCCTATCCTCGGACTTTCCGACATCGTGATTTTTCCCGGCGCCATCGTGCCGTTGCTCGTCGAAACCGGGCCAAGCCTTAAACTGATCGACGACATCGTCGCCGGTGACCGCTTGTTCGGCGCGGTGCTGCAGCGCAAACCGGAAATCGTCGAGCCGCTGCCCGAGGACTTGTATGAAGTTGGCTGCGTGTCGCGCCTGTCGAAAATGGTGAAATTTCCCGATGGTACCGTGCGCGTGCTCGTCGAGGGCCTCTGGCGCATCCGTGTGAAAAATTATTTGCCGCCCGCGCCGTATCTGCGTGCCGGCTACGAACTGCTCCGCGACGAAACGGAAAATTCCGTCGAGCTCCAAGCCATGCTCCGCAACGCACACCGGCAGTTCGAGGAAATCGCCAAAATGTCAACGGCGCTGACCGACCAGGTGAAAATCGCCGCGCTCAACACCGAACATCCCGGCCATTTCGCCGATTTGATTGCCGCGAATTTGAACCTTCCGCTTGAAGACCGCCAGAAACTGCTCGAAACCGTCTCTGTCCGCGAGCGTTTGCAAAAACTTCTGCCGCTGCTCAACCGCGAGCAGGAAGTTTTGACGTTGAGTTCCAAAATCCAGAACGACGTCGCCTCCTCCATCGCCAAGACGCAGCGCGATTTTTTCCTGCGCGAACAAATGCGCGCCATTCAACGCGAACTCGGCGACACCGATCCGAACGCAGGCGAAACCAAATCGCTGCGCGAAAAAATTGATCAGGCGATTTTGCCCGCCGAAGTCCGCAAGGCTGCCGAGCAGGAATTGGAGCGCCTGCAACAGACGCCGCCCGCCGCCGCCGAATACGGCGTCGCGCGGAACTATCTCGACTGGATTCTGGCGCTGCCATGGGAAAAATCCACCGACGACAAGCTGGATTTGAAAGCGGCGGAAAGAATCTTGAACGAGCAGCATTTCGGCCTCGCCAAGGTCAAGGACCGCCTGCTCGAATTCATCGCCGTCATCAAGCGCCGCAAAGAAATCAAAGGCCCGATTCTTTGCCTCGTCGGTCCGCCCGGCGTCGGCAAAACCTCGCTCGGCAAAAGCGTCGCCGATGCGCTCGGCCGAAAATTCGCGCGAATCTCGCTGGGCGGAATGCGCGACGAGGCGGAAATCCGCGGTCACCGCCGCACTTATGTCGGCGCCATGCCCGGACGGATTATTCAAACCCTCCGCCGCGTTGAGAGCCGCAACCCGGTGATTTTGCTCGACGAACTGGACAAGGTCGGCGCGGATTTTCGCGGCGACCCGGCGGCGGCGCTGCTCGAAGTTCTCGACCCCGCGCAAAACCACACGTTCACCGATCACTATCTCGATTTGCCGTTCGATTTGTCGCGCACGCTGTTTATCGCCACCGCCAACTGGCTCGACCCGATTCATCCCGCGCTCCGCGACCGGCTCGAAGTTATCGAACTGCCGAGCTACACCGAGACCGAAAAACTCGAAATTGCCAAGCGCTACCTCGTCCCGCGCCAGCTTGAGGAACACGGCCTGACGAAACAGGATTTGAAACTGACCGACGCCACGCTGCGCAAACTCATCCGCGAATACACGCGTGAAGCCGGTGTCCGGCAATTGGAACGCGAAATCGCCGCACTCGCGCGCAAGGCTGCGCGCAAAATCGTTTCCCGCAACGGCGCGGCCACGGCCATCAAACTCGACGCAAAGGAACTCGAAACTTATCTCGGCCACGCGCCGTTCGTTTCCGAAAGCGCGGAGAAAATCACCGAATACGGCATCGCCACCGGCCTCGCGTGGACGCCGGTGGGCGGCGAAATTCTGTTCATCGAGGCGACGCGGATGCGCGGACGCGGCGCGCTGCTTTTGACCGGCTCGCTCGGCGAGGTGATGAAGGAAAGCGCGCAGACCGCCGTGAGTTATTTGCGGGCGCAGGCCAAAAAGCTGGACATTGATTTGAGCGATTACGGAAAATTTGATTTGCACATCCACGTTCCGGCAGGCGCGACGCCGAAGGACGGACCAAGCGCGGGTGTGGCGATTGTCGCCGCGCTGGCGTCGCTGCTCACGAAGCGCCGCGTGAAATCCGACGTGGCGATGACCGGCGAAATCAGCCTGCGCGGGCGCGTGTTGCGCGTGGGCGGCATCAAGGAAAAAGTTTTGGCGGCGGCGCGCTTCGGCCTGAAGCAGGTCGTTTTGCCGGAAGGAAACAAATCCGACTGGATGGACGTGCCGGCGGAAGTGCGCGCGAAATTGAAGGCGCATTTCGTCCGGCAGATTGCAGAAATTTTCCCGCTGGCGTTGGAAGCGAAATGAAAATTTTCCAATCGTTTCCAGCCACGGAGTGGCGACCGAGAATAGCCCACGGTGAAACCATGGGATTCGATCCAAAGATAAATAAAGCCCCGGCAGGGGCGGCAGAAAATCAACCCGCGAACCGATTCTTTCGCCCCTGCCGAGGCTTGTTCCGATTTGTCATTTTACCCACGGTTTCACCGTGGGCTATTTTCTTCCGCGCCTCTGGCGCTGTCGCGACTCAATTTGCGGTTGCCGCAATGATTTTATTTGTGGGATTTAGCGCGATGGCGGAAACGACAAATGGTTTGTCCGACGCGGAAATTCAAGGGCGGCAATTGGCGCAGCAGCTTTGTGAAATGCGGCCAGCTGAAAATTCTACAAACATGGGCGTTTTGGAAATTCGTGATAGCAATAACAAGACGGTCGAAATTCCAATAGGCTTTCGCACTGTTATCACAAAAACAAATTGGCAATGCGTCTATAACATTCACAAGCTATTTGGCTCGAAAAAAAATCATCCCGGCTGGACTTCGCTTGTCGTCACACACTATGGCGGTAACCCCAACCGTTATCAATTCTATGAACTGCCTGCTGAAATTGCTGAATTAGAAAAACCTGATTATGGTGTAAAAATTCTTGCCGGCGATCAAACAGCAATTTCCTTCGCCGGCTCCGATTTCTGGATTTGCGACCTCGGCCTGGAATTTCTCCACTGGCCGGAGCAGAAAATTTTGCCGAACCCGACGAGCTTGTGCCGCGGCCGCGCCTACAAGCTGCTGGAGAGCACCAACCCGAACCCGCCGACCAACGGCTATTCGCGCGTGGATTCGTGGATTGACTTGGAAACCGGCGGCATCCTGCAGGCCGAGGCTTACGATGCCGGCGGGAAGCTGCTGAAAATCTTCGAGCCGAAATCGTTCAAAAAAGTGAACGGCCAGTGGGAATTGCAGGGCATGGAAATCCGCAACGTCCAGACCGGCTCGCGCACGCGGATTGATTTCGATTTGCAAACGAAGTGACCGGAAGTCAAGATGGAGTTGACATCGTTTTGCCGTCGGCTCACGCTTTACCGGCTTATTTATGAAACAAGGTATTCTTAAATTTTTTGGCGCGATGGTGTTCGCATCGCTTTTGACGGCGCAAAGCTTCGCGGCGGACACCAATTCCCTTTCTTCATCCACGAATTCCGACGCGCTGATGAACGCCTACGTGCAATTGCAGGCGCAGTTGCACACGATGCAGATGCAACTGGATCAGAACCGCGCGGATGCCGCCGCCGCCGCCCAGCGCAACGCCGACGCTCTGACCGCGTTGGATCAAAAAATCGTCGCGCAGCACAACAGCGAAGTCGAGGCGGTGCAAAACATGCAGCAAATCACACTGGAGCTGGCGGGCGCGTTCGGCGCCGCTGGCCTGGCGGCCATGTTGCTGCTGATTTATTTCCAATGGCGCACGGTCACGCGGTTTGCGGAATTGTCCGCGTTCGCGTCGGAAAAAAACCGCGCGCTGCCGATGGTGGAAAAGGTCGGGGAACTGGCCGCACCCGGCCGCGCCGCCGTGGAATCGGCGAACACGCATTTGCTCGGCGTGGTCGAACGGCTGGAGAAACGCATTCTGGAATTGGAACACGGCAGCCACCCGGCGCTGGCCCCGTCCGCCGCGCCCCAACACAAAAACGGCGCGGCAACGGAAACGACCGACCGCGATGAATGCATTGCCAATTTGATTGCCGAAGGCCAGTCGCTGCTCGACGACAACGAGCCGGAAAAGGCTTTGGAATGTTTTGACGTGGCGCTGGGGCTTGATCCGAAGCACGCCGAGGCGCTGGTCAAAAAAGGCGGCGCGCTGGAAAAATTGGGGCGGACGGACGAAGCCATCGCCTGTTACGACCGCGCCATCGAGGCGGACGGCGCGCTGACCATCGCCTATCTGCAAAAGGGCGGATTGTTCAACCGGCTGGCGCGTTACGACGAGGCGCTGCAATGCTACGAACAGGCATTGCACACGCAGGAAAAAAAATCGCCGCCCGCGCAAGCCGCAGCGTAATCCTCAATTGAATTCCATCCGGCTGCTGGCGCGCTCGGATTCAAGCTGGCGGCGGATCATCTCGATTTTGAGTTTCAGGAGTTCGCGGTTTTCCTCGCTGCGCGCGGCCAGTTCCTTTTCGAGTTGTTCAATCCGCACCTCATAAGTCCGCAGCCGCTCTTGCATCGGCGCTTGAAGCTGGTCGAGCCGGTGGACCAATTCGCCGATTTCCAGCGCGGCGCTCTGCTGCGCCTTGAGCAATTCGCCCCGCTGCATGGCCAGTTCCTGAACGACGGCTTCCTTGAGCGCCTGCGCCAGTTGCGGCGCCAAATCGGGCTGAAGCACGACCGGATTTTGCGCCGGCATTCTTTCCACACGCGCGGGCAGCAGCAAAACAGCGCGCCGGCGGCTTCGCACCAGAACCCAGAACGCAGCCAGCGCGGCGGCGGAAACACCCGCCAACGCGACGAGCAGCCATTCGTTGCGCTCGCGGATTTGCAGCGCCTGGATTTGCGCGAGCACCGCCTGCTGGTGCATTTTGAGCGCCTGCTCGCGTTCACTTTGGGCGAGATTGCCGGCCTGCACTGCCTGCGCGTGCTCCTGTTGCGCTTGTTCCTGTTCCTGCCGGGCGCGGTCGCGTTCGGCGGCAATTTGCTCGTTGAGCTGGCCGGGCAGCATTATTTCGTTCAATTGATCGAGCGCGGCCTTGGCTTTTGCATCAATCACCTGGCCTTGCCGGACGATTAGTTCCCCGGCGTCGTAATGGGCGGTCACGGCAAGTTGCGCAACCTGCCGGGCACGGGATTCTTGCGTGAGGTTCTCATCGGGAAAACAATCGGGCTTGAGAAACGCCTCCAACGCGCGCGCCAAGGTTTGCTCGTTTTTGGAAAATTCCTGGCGCAACAGCGTGCGCGCCCGCGCGAGCGTGGCCACGCTCGTTTCCGTCACAATTTTTCCGTGACGTTCCGCGTCAACAAGCGTCAGCGCTTCCTGCGGGCTGCCGGCCGGCACAAGGCGCAACGTGTCGCCGAGCACAAAGCCGTCGGGCAAATCGTCGGGGCGGATGGGACGGCGCATGGCCTGGCGCAACCGCCCGACGATCGTGTCTTCGTCGGCTTGGCCGCCGTCGCCGCGCGCCCACGATTCCGCAAGATTGTCCGTGAGCGGAAGCGTTTCATTTTTGCGGTTGAAGGCGGCGACGAGCTTGGCCACGTCGGGCGACGCGTTGGTCTGGCCCTCAAGCACAAGTTGTTTCGCGGCGTTATTGTAGTCCGCGAGAAAATCGGCGCGCGCGCGGGCGAACACGGCGCGGAAATCTTTTTCGACCTCGTTGGTAATGTCCGGGTAATTGCGGAAAATCGCCGGCGTTTTCAAGGCCTCTTCCGTTTTGCGCGCGGTGGTGGCGTCCGGGTCAATTACGTCGAGCGGAACGGGCGTGGTGATGTCCGTCTCGGCAATGTCGCCGACGCGATACGTGGAGAGGTCTTTGGCGTGAACGGAAAAAATACTGAACAGCGCAAGAACGCAGACGGGCCAAAAGCGGTTCGCGGCGTTCACCATAAAAATGATTTTTGTTCGCCGAGCATTTCGTCGCCGTCCCAGAGTGTGGCGCGCCAGGCGATGAGCGCGCCGAATTTTTTGTAGTCCGCGCCCGCAAGCGGAAGGGAAGTCCAGCGGCTGAAAATGCCGGGCGACACGGTTTGTTCCAGGACCGTTTGCGTCGGCAATCCGTGTTCGCCGATGCCGCGAAGCTCGACCCGCAATTTCAATTTTGCGCCGGCAGCATCCGAAGCCTTCCACAAAATGTCGAAGCGGACGGCGGAGATTTCGTTTGTGTGTTTGCGGAGATACGCCTGATAGGCGTCGCGGTCGAAGAGGCTCGGTGAAATTGCGTCGTGGCCTTTCAAATCGAGGAGCAGCGGCAGGACCTTGACGACGCGGCCAGTGACGGCCTCTGACGCGAACGCCGAAAGCGAGCCGAGCAAGAGCACCGTCATCAAAAGCCGACGCATGGGGAAACAATAATCAGCGGCGGCGCAAATTCAACATTGATTTTCATTTGAGAATAAAACAACAAAGCCGGCCTTGCCCGATTGAACGGATTCATTTCCAGTAGAAACTCAAAATCTGGATGTCCGTGCCGGAATTGCGGAAGAGGATGGCGTCGTATTCGCGCGTGTAATCGCCAAGCCGGGCGGTGACTTGGACCTCAAACGTGGAACTGCGCACGGTGCAATAGCGGGCAGCCTGCTGGATGACTTGCGGACTGACGCCGGCGGTGGTGAGCTGGTTGATATTTTGAAAGGGCGTGTCGTCTTCCGTGCCGTCCACGCCGTCGGGTCCGGCGCGCTGCTGGACAATGGCGGCGGCGGCGGCGCCGTCCACGCCGGGAATCAGTTGCAGCACGTTGGTGTCGGCGGTGTTGATGTTGATGCGACCGGAGGAAATGGCCGTGAAAAGGTCTTTCAAGCCGAACGGATAATCCGGCTGCTCGTCCGGCGTGCCGCCAAAGCCGAGTTGATGATGAAACGGGGACGACGCGTTGCCAAAAGTTTCCGGGTCATACATCGCCGGCGTCACGCCCTTGACGAGCATCAGTTCGGACAAGTCGTCCATCGGCGCTTCCTTGCAATAATAGGGCGGATTCAAGCCTTGGTAATAATCGTTCTTCGCCCCGGCGATGCGCGGCGAGTCACCCGGCTGGACCCAGTCGAGAATGGAATCGGACACGACGGAAATGCTGTCGGCGTCCGCACCCATGAGCGTGAGCGCCTGCTGCAATTCCGGCGCGGTGGCGGTGTTGATGTTGGCGAAACGTTCGAGGTCAATGATCTTGAGCGAGACTGTGCCGTTGCCGACGGGATAATTGTTCAGCGAAATATTGGCGAGCACGCTGTTGGTCTCGCCCGGCCCGCCCGGTCCGCCCGCCCAGATTTGATTGAGCGAGTCGTAGGGTTCGCTCGCAATGGACGCTTCCTGCGCCAGAATCCAGCGCGCGTATTCCACGCCCGAACGTCCCAGCCAAAGCAATTGCTCGTCGGCATTTCCGTTCGCCGCGAGCTTGGTCTCGACTTTCATCGAATACGAGAAAATCGCCGCCATCGAAGCCAGCACAAAAATCGCGACCATCACGACGACGAGCGCGATGCCGGCACGGAAATTTGGGCGGGAGGATAATTTCATTGGCGTGGCATGGATGAAAATCAACGTGGTGGCGCTGGTGGGGGGATCGTCGGACGGCCTCCGCCGCCGAACATTGGTGCTTGGGCTTGGACCGGAACGGTCGTGGACGGCACCGAGATGAGGCGCGCGATGGTCCGCGTGGGCGCCGCATCGCCCCCAAGCGTGAGCGTGACACGGATCACCGAGGGGATGGCGTTGGTATCGTCCCATTCAGTCGCCCAGTCTTGCGTGTTGGTGTCCCAGCATTCGACGGTGAAATCCTTCACGTCGCGCGCCAGCACGAGCGGGTTGTTTTGTTCGATCGGGTCCATGTCCATGAGAATGGGGTTTTGACGCAGCACCAGTTCCTTTTCCGAATCCGGCCCGCTTTCGACGGTGAACGTCAGCCGCCGCACGGGGAAATTCTGTCCCGTGACCGGATTGATGAACCGGTCATTGCGCGGAAAAATGGCCGGGAGCCGCGCGGTGAAACTCAATTCCGGCTGGTCGCCGTTCTGGACCACGAAGCTGTAATACTGCATGGACGCCTGAAACGACTGGATGCAGGTGAGCGAATCTTCGATTGTCCGCACGGCGATGCGCTCGCGCTGCACCTGCGCCGCCGCTTCCTCCCCGACGGCCGATGATTTTAAAATGAGAATCCACGTGGAATAGACCGCCGCGACGACAAGCATGAAAATCGTGAGAGCGACCATGATTTCGATCAAGGTGAACGCGCGGCGGCGAAGCGGCCGAGCGCAAAAAGATTTTTGCGGCGCGCGCAATTGCGCCGCGCCTTCGACTTTTGATTTTTGACTAAAAATTTTCATCGGGCCGTGGTGGCTCCGTCAAGGCTGCCCGCCGGAGACTGCGGGCGGTAAAGCAGGATGCTCATTTTGGAAATGACCGGGTTTCCGGGCGCGGGACTCTGCACAATCAAATCCACTTGAAACAACTTGTTCGATTCCACCTCGTCAACGGCGCTCGTCCAAGTGTAGCCCTGATAGGCATCGCCGAGAAAGTCGGAGAGGTCGCCCGAATCATTGCCCTCGACGAGCTGGTTCGTCTGCGAATAAGCGCTCGCCACCATGCCCGCGTCCACGATGGGCATCTGCAACCGCCGCGCATTTTCGAGTGAACTGGACACTAGGCACAGAATTGCGAACGTCGCCACGGCAAAAATCCCGATGGCGATCATCACTTCCAAAAGCGAAAACGCCCGCCGCCCGGCGCCGGATGGGATGGCCGTTCTCATTGGTTCACACTCGATACGGCGGTCAGGCCGGTTGAAAATTCCGTGGTGATTTTCCGCCAATCGCCGCCGGAATGCAGCACCACCGTCATTTCGTCGCAGGTGCCGTTCGGGAAAAAGCGCACGCGCGCCTCCGGTGACTCAAGGTAATCATCCAAATTGATGTCCAACATCACGAAATCCACGCCGTCGGGCAACGTCCCGGACGACGCCTTGCTCCAGGGAGTATGCAATGCCTGCGCGGGCGCTGAATTGCTGCCGCCGGAGCTGTCGGCAACGTCGTCCACAGGCGCTTGCGCCGCGTCTACAGGCGCAGCGGTCACCTCCCACCGGCGTTGTTGCGGATAAAAAACGACTTCCGTTGTCTTGCCCTGAAAAATCGCGCGCGCCCGCGCTTCGCTGCAGGCGTCCATGACATCGCTGACACCTTTGCGCATCCCCTCTTTGCGCACGGTCATCATTAGTGAAGGAATGCCCATTGCCATGATAAGGCCGATAATGGCCAGAACAACCATGAGTTCAATCAGTGTGAAGGCGCGGTGCCGGCAGTCGAAACCTGAAATTTGGGGACGTCGAAAAAACTTCATACGGCTCAACTGTGAATTGACGAAACCAGTTTGAACAGCGGCAGGAAAATGCTCAACAGCAGGAAGGCCACGACAATACCCATGACGACAATCAGCGCCGGCTCGATAAGTTGCGTCATCAGGCGCAGCGCGATTTGCAATTCGCTCTCGTATGTGTCGGCGAGATTGTTCATCGCGCCCGGCACGTCGCCTGTTTCCTCGCCGATGCGCACGAGGTCAATCATCAGTTGCGGGAAAATCTTGCTGTGCGCCATCGGCTGCGCGAGCGTTTTGCCATCCGTGACCGCGTCGTGCGTTTTGGCGACGGCCTCTTTGATGAGACGGTTGGACAGGACGCGCTCGGTAATTTTCAAGGCCGTCAGCACCGGCACGCCGTTTTGCAGCAGCGTGCCGAGTGTTCGCGCAAATTGCCCGAATAGATTCAACCTCACCACCTTGCCGAAAACCGGGGCTTTCATCTTCCATTCGTCCAGCATCCTTCCCCCGGCTTCGCTGGCCTTGAAGCGATAAAATAAAATAACTGTGACGATGATGAGCAGCACAAGCAGCCACCAATAGCCGAGCAGAAAATTGCTGATGTCGATCAGCATCCGCGTTGGCAACGGCAATTCGATGTTGAAGCCCTGGAAGATGAGTGTGAACTGCGGCATCATGAAAAACATGAAGAACGCGATCAGCAGCAGGCCCATGCAAATCACCAGCACCGGATAAATCATCGCCGAGGACAACTTCGCCTGCACCTCCGCAAACTGCTGGAAATGGGTCGCCATGCGCCGCAACACTTCCACCAGCGAGCCGCTCTGCTCGCCCGCGCGCACCATGTTGATATACAAATCCGAAAAAATGCGCGGCTGCTTCGCCATCGCGTCCGACAAGCCTTTTCCCTCGCTCACCTCCTGCTTCAAATCGCGGCTCACCTCGGCGGGAATGCCCTTTGATTCAAGGTGCGTCATGCTGTTGAGCGCGACCGTCAACGGCATCCCCGATTGGAGCAAATTGGCCAGTTGATGCGTGAATGTCGCCAGCTCCTGCAACTTCGGTTTGCGCTTCTGCTGCAGTTGCGCGCGCAACGTCGGCGGCAGTAACGCGAGCAAGTCCACCTGCTGACCATTGCGTTTGCCGCTGGCTGCCGCGCCCGCCTTGGCTGTTTCCACGGCGATGGGAAAAAGTCCGAGCCGCTGGATTTGCATCAGCGCCGCCGGACGGTCAGCCACGTCCAAAACCCCCTCGACCAGTTCACCACTGCGGCGCCGCGCCTTGTAAGAAAATTCCGGCATAATTCTTTATATCAAAACCCGTTCCCGGCCGAAAGTTTCAAATCCATGAATCTTGCTTGACGCGGACGGGGTTTTTGATTGGACTGTGCCCAATATGAAAATGAAAATTTTTGCGGCTTTTGTCGGAGTGGCCATTGTCGTCACCGGTTGCATCGGCACCGTCAGCGGCACGAAAACGCCGGCGCTGACGTGGTCGAAGGACCGCCTCGAGGCGCGCTATCAACGCACCGTGGACCAGGTTTATCAAGCCTCGGTCGCGGTCATCCAAAACAACGGCGTGCTGGTCACGGAGTTCATCCCGCACGACACCACCAACGTGGTGCGCGCTTTGCAAGGCAAGGTGAACCAGCGCAATGTGTGGATTCGCGTCCAGGCAGTTGATCCCAACATCACCCAGGTCACGGTGCAAGCCCGCTCGTCCGCAGGCATCAGCGACATTGACCTTGCCTCCCAACTGCAAACGCAAATTGCACTGCAGTTGCAGGCGGAGTCATCGCAGTAATCCCGGTTTCAATCCAATGTCCTGTTCGTAGGTGCCGAGTTTCTTGTTTTCCGAGGCGGCAGCTTGGCCTTTGATTTCCAATTTCAAATGATTTAACCGTGAACGCGCCAGCTCCGCCGCCGGCAAGTCGGGAAATGATTCAATGATTTTTTCCAACGTCGGGCGCACGGTGTCGTAATCCGCGCCGGCGCGAATTTGCAAGTCCGCCAGCAAATTCAGCCAGTGCGCCACGTGTCGGGCCGGCTGGTCCGGCTGCCCGGCCAATTGCTTCAACTCCTGCGCCGCCAAATCCAGCCGGTGATAATGCGTTGCGTAAAGGATGGCGAGTTTTTCCCGCGCCTCCGTGTCAAGCGGATGCTGCTCCAGTTGCTTAACGAAATCCGCCGCGAGCTTTTCGGGTGCGATTTCCGCCGGGGCCAAATCGCGCAGCGTCCCGCGCAGGCCCGCGCTGGGCAAACCTTCGGGAACAACCACCGGCCGGCGGTCGTGCGCGGACAAAAGAATTTTTTCCACGCCGCCCAGATGCGCGATGCGTTGCGCCGCCGCCGCCGCCAGCGCCGTGCCTGGAAATTTGGCGATGATTTTTTCCAGCGCGGTGCGCGCAGAATCGGTGTCTTGCGCAAACTTCAAATGCCAGTCGGCCAGCAGCGTCAGCGCGGCGGCAACCTGTTTGGGCGGCGCTTTTTCCCAATCACAAAAATGGTTCAGTGTAATTTCCGCCGACGGCAGGTCCTTCGTGTCCTCGGCCTGGATGGTCGCCAGCAAAAGCACGCCTTCGTAATCGTGCGGAAATTTCGCGAGCTGCTCGCGCACGGCGACGATGGCTTCCAGCGGATGGTTCAATTTCCGTTTTGCAAGCGCGATGGAGTAATACGGCTTCGATTCAATCTCCACTTTGCCACCGTCGTAAAGCGACGCAATCGGGTTGGCGATTAAATCAATTATGCCGTGCCGCCAAGTTACGACCATCACGATGCTCGAAAGAAGCGCGACAGCTAGACCATAAAGCGCGGCAAATCCACCCGCTCCGAAATTAGGAAGCGCCACAAAGAATTCAAACCATAGGGCTACGCCGGTTACAATCCACTTAAAAATTAATTTGGGAGGATCATCACTGCGCTTGAGCAACCATACGGCAAGCCAAATGCAGAAACCAACGGCAATTAGCGATAAAACTACGTTCCAAATGATTTGCAGGATCTGACTCATGGCTGCTGCCGCAAATTCATCCCGTTTGCCAATAAATACAAGCAAAATTCAGCCGTAACGAAACGGCCTGGCCATCGCAAATGCGTTTGGCAAATGCCGGATTTCCCGGACTTCACCGGCGGTCAGCAAAACTTCCACGATGTCGAACCGGATTTTCACCGGCGGATTTTTCAGCCGCCGCAAATAATCCAACGCGCATTGCGAGAGCCGCCGTCGTCGCGCTGCGTTTACCGCCGCCGCCGGACGCGACCAATCCTCCGACGACCGCGTCTTGACCTCGATGAACGCGAGGCAGTCGCCGTCGCGGAAAATTAAATCCGTTTCGCCACGTTCCGAGCGGAAATTGGCCGCGAGAAACTTCAAGCCGGCCTTCTGCAAAAACTTTTTCGCCGCACGCTCGCCCAATTCGCCACGGCGCAAGTGCTCCGGTTTGGCCTTGCCGACAAACCGCGCTTTGAGATTTTCCAAAAGAGTCATTGTTGGAACCACGGATTTCACGGATTGAAAAATATCAATCCGCCTAATCCGTGGTTTCAAATAATTGCCATTCTTTCGGCTTGAGCGGGGAGAAGGTTTTTCGATGAATCGGACACGCGCCGAATTTTTCAATCGCCGCCAGATGCGCTGCCGTGCCGTAGCCTTTGTGCCCGGCAAATCCGTAATTTGGAAACTGCCGGTCGAATTCGCGCATCAGCCGGTCGCGCGTGACCTTGGCCAGGACGCTCGCGGCGGCGATGGAATAGCTGCGCGCGTCGCCCTTCACGATGGCCGTCTGCGGCACGCGCAGCGATTTCACCGGCCAGCCGTCCACCAGCGCGTGCTCCGGCGGCAGATTCAATTGTGCCAGCGCCGCATTCATCGCGCGATGCGTCGCCTGCAAAATGTTGATTTCGTCAATCTGCGGCGCGTCCACCTGCGCGACGGCAAAAATGATTTCGCCGCAACTCGTGATGAAGTCGAAAAATTTTTCGCGCTGGCTTTCCGTGAGTTGCTTGGAATCGTTCAAACCTTCGAGTTCTTGTGGCAAACCGCTTTCGCCCCAGCGTGCGGGCAAAACCGCCGCCGCCGCGACGACCGGCCCGGCGAGCGGCCCGCGTCCGGCTTCGTCCACGCCCGCAACGCGCGTCAGTTTCTTTTGCCAGAACGCGCGCTCAAATTCAAAGCGGTCAATGGATTTCGCGCCGGATTTTTTTTGCAGCGGCGAATTGGAATCGAGCCGGCTCATGATTTTTAAGAAGGCAAATCCTTACCGGTCGTTGTTACTGTCAATTTGCCGTGTTTCACGCCTTTGGCCGAAATCAAGGCGTCCGCGATTTTGCGGATCAACGCCGCCTTGCCGCGCACGAGCAGCACTTCCAGACAATTGTGATGGTCAAGATGAACATGCACTGTCGAGAGAATCACGTCATGGTGATCATGCTGGATGTCCGTAAGCGCGGCTTGAAGGTGGGGTTTGTGATGGTCATAAACCAGCGTGATGGTGCCGACGATGTCTTCATTGCCAAATTTTTGCCGGTGTTCGACGAGGCGGTCGCGAATCATATCGGCGATGGCCAACGAACGATTATCGTAGCCCTTCTCGCCCGACATTTCATCCAGTTGCCGCAACAGCGACGGCGGCAGGGACACGCTGAAACGGCTGACGGTTTCTTTATTCATGGCAAATTCAATTGCCACATCGTAATTCAGTCGGCCATCGTGTCAAACTCGGAGCAGCCAAATTGAATCGAAGTCAGTTTCAGGCTTTGCCAATTTGCCTGCGGTCAAAATGTTGCGGTCAAGCCAACCCGCGCCTGAAGCGGTTCGACCGGATGGAAAACATCCTGGAATGTTGGCGTGGCCGTTGGCGTAACGCGCGAGACATAGGCATAATCAATGTCGTGGTCGTGACGGTCAAGCAGGTTCAAAACCTCGACAGAAATGCGCCATGTTTTGTTGATTTGGTAGCCAGCTTCGGCATTTACCAAAATCGTTTGGTCGGAGCGATAAATTCCGTCCGAGGTCAAATCGCGCGGGCCGAAATAGCGCAGCCGGAGACTTGACGAAAAGCCATGCCAATCATGCAGCGTAATGCCGGAGGCAATCACCAACCCGACCGCTTCGGGCACATGCGTGCCGCCGGGACTGCCCGGTGCGGCATCATCGGCGTCCACCGATGTAAATCGGGCGATGGAATCCGCCATGTCAAAATCAAACGCCAGATGCTTTGTCAGCATATAGTAATTTGCCCATTCGATGCCATAACGGTTGCTCGGCGATTTTGAAGGAACAGTGCCGCCAGTGTCGCCGTCCTGTTGCAATTCGGATTCGCTGTAAAGATACCAGAGCGAAACGGTGCTTTGCAGATGTGGCAGGACCAACGTGCGAACACCAACTTCCGCGCCTTTGGTCTGGATCAACGCGGGGATTTTCGCAGACGGCGTTCCTGGATAAGGATTGTCCGCCGAAACTGGTTCCTCGGTTTGTGTCGCGCCGCGACCGTCGTTGCTGTGAAAGCCAAAACCGCCTTGCACATAAAACTCCGTTTTAGCCCACGGGCCGAAAATCAAGCTCAACTTGGGGCTGGGCAGCAGACTGTAAGCGGTGCCGGAGTTGGCCGGATTGTTAAGACAGGTGACATCAAAATAGTCCAGGTCGCCGCGTAAGGCCGCGACGGAGCGGAATTTATCCCCCCACTGAACCTGATTCTGCACATAAAGACCAACTTGCGTATCCGTAAAATCATCGGCTTCTGTTGTGGCGGGCAAGATGGTGCCGGTTGCCGAATCCAGTTTCTCCACGCGCACGCGGTCTTCCGTTTGGTAAAGGCCGTTGTCAATCCAGTCATTACGAACTTGTAGGCCAATCGTGTTTTGAACATCGCGGTGAAACCATTCGTTGAACAGGGTGTGACTTGCGTCAAGACCGGCCACCCAGCGATTGTCCTGCTGCTCAAATTGGTCGCCTTGGTTCGTGTCCGTGAGGAAATAAGTGAAATCGGAAAACAAGTCGAGGTAGTAATAAAATCCATAGGCCATGACGTGCGTTTCAGAATTTTCATCCTGATGATGCCATTCAGCTTGCAGGCTGTAGCGTTGTGAATTGCCGCCGTCCGTTGGATTGATGGCACCGAAAAAATTCGTTGCGCCGAAGCTGGCAGGGATTTGGTCGCTCGAATTCCATTTCCCATGATAACCAAGCGCCGTGACGCTGAATCCATTCACCTCATCGCCCTGGCTGTAGGTTAAAATGCCGTTGAATTTGGAATAGTCATCGGGATGCACCCAGGGACCGTCATCATGATACACTTCGCCGCCGTAAAGAATGTTGCCCGCGCCAAGTTTTTGCGACGCGCCAAACACGCCACGTTCAAAACCATACATGCCGCCTTGCACGGTAACGAAGTCCTGCGGTAGGGTCTGGTAAAACACGATATGGGCTGCACCCGCCGAACCAAAATCGCCCACATCCGCGTAGTAAGGACCTTTCTCGTAATCAATCCGCTCAACGAATTCAGGAATAACGATGTTCATGTCCGCGTAACCTTCGCCATGTGCGTGTGACGGCAGGTTCAATGGCATTCCATCAAGAAATATGGCGAAATCCGTGCCGTGATCCAGATTGAAGCCGCGCAGAAAATACTGGTTGGCCTTTCCGCCGCCGGCGTGTTGTGTGATAATGACGCCCGGAACGGTTTCGAGAATCTCGCCGCTGCGCAAAATGGGGCGGTCGGCCAGTTGCGCCGCACCGGTCGTGCCCTGACTCGCGGAGGTGGCGATGCCGAGCAGGCTGTCCTGCCGGCCCACCACAGTGATGTCGGGCAAACGGACGACATGGTTGGTGTCAGCCGCTGGTTGGTTGGAAACCGTGTTGGCGGCGGTTTCGAGGTTGGTAAGGGTTTGGGCGCTGGCAATTCTGGCAGCGACAATTCCGCAGAAACCAAAGGCCGCAACGCGAAGAATGGCTGTCCAAGCCCGGTGAAAAATCCGCGCTTGACCCGAATCTGAAATAAATGTTACGTTCATGTAAAATAGTATTACCAATGCCTCAAGTGTTACGCAACATAAAAATAGTATTACCAACAGCGTGAGTTTGTATTTAAGAATGCTGTAGATTGGTTTATAAATAGCGAAACAGCGGCAAAATTGGTGTTATGAAAGACAATAATCGTGTGAAGATTTCTGTTGCGCGAGGGCGGCAAAAAGGGAAAATTCAATCATGCAAATTGAAGGCGCGACGGCAGCAATGAAATCTCCCGGCAACTTGAAGGGCCGGATTGTTGCCATGTATGCGCTGCTCATCGCGGCCAATGCCGGCGCATGGATTTGGGCGCTGGTTGCCTTTCATGATTATCCGATTCTGCTGGGCACGGCGCTGCTGGCCTACACATTCGGCCTGCGCCACGCGGTGGACGCCGACCACATCGCGGCGATTGACAACGTGACGCGCAAGCTGATGCAGCAAGGCAAACGGCCGGTTGGCGTCGGCTTCTTTTTTTCCCTCGGCCATTCGACCATCGTGGTCGGTTTGTCGGTCGCCATCGCCCTGACTTCCGTGGCCATCAAGAATCGTTTCAATTTCTTCGAAGCCATCGGCGGAATCATTGGCACCGCCGTCTCCGCATTTTTTCTTCTCGCCATCGCCGCCGCGAACCTCATCGTGCTCAAATCGGTCTTTCAAACTTTTCAACGCGTCAAAAGCGGCGGCCGGTTTGTGGACGAGGACCTCAACCTGATTCTCGCCCAGCGCGGATTTTTCGGACGCATTTTTCGGAATTTGTTCCGGCTGATTGAGCATGGCTGGCAGATGTATCCCATCGGCCTTCTGTTCGGCCTTGGCTTCGACACCGCAACCGAGGTCGGCCTGCTCGGCATCTCGGCAGCGGAAGCGACCAAAGGTCTTCCGATCTGGTCCATCCTCGTTTTTCCGGCGCTGTTCACGGCGGGCATGGCGCTGGTGGATTCGACCGACAACATCCTGATGCTCGGCGCCTACGGCTGGGCTTTCGTGAAACCAATCCGCAAACTTTATTACAACATGACCATCACCTTTGTTTCAGTCGTGGTGGCGCTGCTGATTGGCGGAATCGAAGTGCTGGGACTGATTGGCGATCATCTCCAAACCCACGGCGCGCTTTGGGACATCATCGGCTACTTAAACAACAATTTCGGTGTCATCGGGTTCGTCATCATCGGCGTCTTCGCGGGAAGCTGGATTGTTTCGCTTCTCATTTACCGGATGAACCGCTACGACGAAATCAAAGTGAACACCGATTCCGCCGCCTGAAATTTTTCAACCCGGACGCCGGTAACCTTGCAAATCCACCGTCACGTGCGCGTAGCCGATTTCCTTGAGCGCCGCCGCGACTTGTTCAGCCGTGCCATTGCCAAGAAATTTCGGCAATTCCGCCGGGCCAACTTCGATGCGGGCCAGCCACGTCGGATTTTTTCCCAATTCATGGTGTCGCACGCGCACGTCGTGGAAGCCAAGATCGCGCAAAACATTTTCTGCTGCCTCAACCATCCGCAACTTTTGCGGGCTGACGATTTCGCCCTGCGGAATGCGCGAGCTCAAGCAGGCCATCTGCGGCTTGTCCGCCGTCGGCAGGCCGAGTTGCGCCGACAATTCGCGGATTTCCGCCTTCGTCAAGCCAACCTCCTTCAACGGCGCGCGCACCTGAAATTCGCCCGCCGCTTTTGCGCCCGGACGAAAATCGCCGAGGTCGCTCGCGTTTTCACCATAGGCAATCACCGAAAAATTTTCGGCCCTGGCGATGGCCGTGAGTTCCTCGAACAACTCGTGTTTGCAAAAATAACAGCGGTTGGCCGGGTTCGCGGTGTAGTCGGGATTTTCAAACTCCGCAGTCTTCACCACGCGGACGGGAAATTTGAATTGCTCCGCGAGCGCCAGTGCTTCCTTCAATTCGCGCCGCGGCAGACTGGGTGAATCGGCGATGACGGCCAAAGTCCGTTTACCCAAAACATCATGCGCCACGCGGGCGAGAAACACCGAATCCACGCCGCCGGAATAGGCGACGAGACACGAACCGTAGCCGCGAATTTGTTCGCGCAGGCGGTCGAGTTTGTTGGCGACGTGCGTCATGATTTCAATTGTTTTGCGTTTTTGATGGCCGCGTCGTAAATCTGTTTCAATGGAATTTTGTTCCGCTCCGCCAATTCCCGGCAGGATTCAAATTCCGGCGCGGCCTGAATCACTTTACCACCAAGCCGGCCAATTTTCACCGTGACTTTTCCGAACGGTGTTTTGACCTCGGCAAATTCCCGGCGCAATTTCCGCCGCTCGGCGATGGTCCGGCGCACGCCGAACGCCGTGGTCTCGTGCAAAATCATTTCGGAAAATTTGTCCGCAGCCGTTTCCGCGCACAAAACCGTCAGCAAAACTCCGGGACGATTTTTTTTCATCTGGATCGGCGTGTGAAAAACGTCCAACGCGCCGGCGGCGAGCGCGGTTTCGACAAAATGGCCGAGAATTTCGCCGACGCAATCGTCGAGGTTCGTTTCCAAAACTGCAATTCGATCCGTTTCCCAATCCAAGCTTGCCGAGATTTTGGATTGCGCGCCCAGCACGGCGCGCAAAACATTCGGACGCGACTTGTTCTCGCGCGTGCCGAGGCCGAAGCCGATTTTTTCTGCCGTCAAATTCTCCATCGGGCCGAAGCTTTCGGCAAATTCCGCGAGCAGCGCCGCGCCGGTTGGCGTGATAAGTTCGTGCGGCTCGTCGCATTGCGTGACGCCGATGCCGCGCGCGCCGAGAATTGCCAGCGTCGCGGGCGCGGGAACGGGAAACCGCCCGTGTGCGCAGTCAATCCAGCCGGTGCCCTCGACGACGGGCGCGGCGAGCACGCGCGGTTTGCCGAGCAATTCCAGCGCGATGCAAGCGCCGACGATGTCCACTATGGAATCCACCGCGCCGACTTCGTGAAAATGGACTTCTTCCGGCGGCAGCCCGTGGATTTTTCCCTCGGCCTCGGCGATGCGATGGAAAACAGCAATGGATTTTTGTTTCACCCACGCCGACAATTTGCTGCGCGAAATCAAATTTTTGATTTCGGAAAAATTCCGGTTGTCGTCGTGATGATGGTGATGTTCGTGGTGATGACCGTGATCGTGGTCGTGATAGTGTCCGTGTTCATGCGCGTCCGCCAGATGAACGTCGAACTTGACGCCTTCGATGCCGGATTTTTGCCGGCGCGCAATGTGCAAATGAAAATCGTCCAGCTTCAATTTCGCCAGCTCGCGTTCGAGCTTTTCCTCGTCCACGCCCAAATCAATCAGCGCGCCGATGAACATGTCGCCGGCGATGCCGCTGAAAATGTCGAGGTAAAGCGTTTTCATTTTTCGATGAGCGCATTTATCTGCGCCGCCGCGAATCCCGCGCCGAAGCCGTTGTCAATGTTGACGACCGTCACGCCGCTGCCGCAACTGTTCAACATGCCGAGCAGCGCGGCCACGCCGCCGAAGCTCGCGCCGTAACCGATGCTGGTCGGCACGGCAATGACCGGCTTGGAAACCAGGCCGGCGACGACGCTTGGCAGCGCGCCTTCCATGCCGGCGACGACGACGAGCACGTTCGCCTTTTGAATCGTTTCCAATTTGCCGAGCACCCGGTGCAAGCCGGACACGCCGACATCGGCCACGCGCTCGACGCGATTGCCCATGATTTCCGCCGTCACCGCCGCTTCCTCGGCCACGGGCAAATCGCTCGTGCCGGCGCAAATCACCACGATGACGCCGGGCCGTTTCGGCAGCGGCTTTTCCTCGATGGTGACGCAGTGCGCAAGTTCGTGATGGACGGCGCGCTTGAATTTTTTCCGCAACTGCCGCGCCTGTTCCGGTGTGACACGGGTGACGAGAACGCGACCGTCGTGCTGGAGCAGATTGGCGGCGATTTTCAAAATCTGCGCGGAAGTTTTGCCTGCGCCGAAAATGACTTCGGGAAAACCCTTGCGCAGGGCGCGATGCGTGTCCACGCGCGCGAAGCCGAGGTCGGCGAACGGCGCGGCCTGGAAAGCGCGCAACACTGCGTCGCGGCTGGTCTTTCCGGCGCGAAACTGGTCGAGCAATTTGGCGGCTTCGGTGGTTGTCACAACTTAACCATGTCAGAGAACCGCCGTGCCGTCACGCCGGAAATCAAATGCGCGGCGTTTCGATTTACTGCAACTGAAGCCGGAAGAACAACTGGGAATTGGTGGCCGGCAGATTGGTGCAACTGAAATTGCCGCCGGCATCGAAGCAGTTGCTTGAAACAATCGTCCAATTGCTCAACGGCAAAGTGAGGTCGGTCGAGCACAAAACATAGTAATTCCAATTGGCGACGCCGTTGCTGCCGCAGAAATTAAGACTGTTTCCGTTCATCGTCAACCCGGCGAAGACCGGCGGCGGTGTTGGCGAGGCGACGACGCTCAACGAGCCGCTGCTCAAGGTGCTTGTGTCCCATGCGAGGTTGAGTCCCGGAATCGCCGGAATGATGTTTGTGAACGCGCCCGAATAGCCGGCGGCATTGAACAGCTTGAAGCTGTCGCCAGCGGCATACGAGCCGCCGAGATTGGTGATGACCAGCGTGCCGCCGTAAGTCACTGTGCCGGTGACCTGCGCGAAGTCGCTCTTCAATTGCGATTTGCTGATTCCCATCCGCGTGACGCTGCCGCCGTTCAACGTGAGATTGTTATTGAAAGTCATCGTCGTCAACGCGCCGCCCGGCGCGAGTGTCGCGCCGTTGCCGACAACAACATTTCCGCTGACCGTGCCGTTGCCGGTCAGGCTCTGGCCGTTGGCCAAAGTCAGCGTGCTGTCGATACGCGCGCTCGTGTCCAAGGTTGTGCCGGAGGCAACGGTGATTAACGGACTGTTCGCGAAGGCACCGTTGCCGCTCAAGGCCAGTCGTCCGGCGTTGATGGTCGTGTTGCCAGTGTAAGTGTTCACGGCGGTGAGGGTGGCTGTGCCGGAACCGTTCTGCATCAAAACGCCGTTGCCGGAAATGATTCCCGACAAAGTCTGCGCCGCAGAACTGCCGAAGTTGAAAATGCCGTTGTTGGTGATGTTGCCCGCATAAGAGCCATTGCCCAATTTCCCAGCGCCGCCAATTGTCAACGTGCCGCCGGTGATGATGGTGTTGCCGGTATAAGTGCTGGTTGCGGTAAGAACGTTGCTTCCGCGGCTTACCAGCAGAATGCCAGAGCCGCTGATGGCGTTGGCGACAGTGGCGCCCTGGCCGCCGGCGAAACTCAAAGCGGCGTTGTTGGTCACGTTCCCCGTGCCCAGCGGCGAGGTCCATGCGCTGGTGTCGTTGGCCGCACCCACTTGAAGCACGCCATTGCTGACGAGCGTGCCGCCAGTGTAGGTGTTGTTATTGTCCAAGGCCATGACGCCGTTGCCGGTTTTGATAATTCCCGTGTCGCCTTCGGAGGTGCCGTGAATCAAAGAGCCATAGACGATCAAATCAACACCGCCGGCCGTGCCGCCGTTGGTCACATTGAAAATGGTCCCGCCGGTTTCGCTCGGATCCGGCCAGCAATTGGTGATAACGGAGGTGATGGGCGCCGGCGGATTTCCGACGGCGAGGCCGCCGTCCAAATCCCAGGTGCCGTATTTGGTGTCATTCTGGTAATTGCCGTTCATCGTCAGTGTGCCGCCGTTGAGCGTCAGCAGGCCGCGAAGATGGCTGTTGGAGCCGTTGCCAGTGTCGGCTGAAGCCGGGCCGGTCAATGTGCCGCCGGCGTTGATGGTCACTGGCAAGGTGTTGGCGGCACCGGAACCGCTCAAGGCGTTGTCAATGTTGATTTGAACAACAGCATTGGAATTGATGGTCAGCCGGCTGCTCTGATAAATGCCACTATTTGCGCTGTTGGCTCCGCCCAAGGCAAGCGTGCCGGAGTTAACGATGGTCGGGCCGGTAAATGTTTCGGCATTGCTCAAGGTCAACGTGCCGGGACCGTTTTGAACCAAAGTGCCGGAACCGGAAATAACCGCGTAATTTGTCTGCGACGTCGAAGTGCTGTAATTCAGCGTGCCGTTGTTGAGGATGGTCGCGACGGCGGTGCTCTGATCGTAACTTGCGCCGTCCAATTGTCCCGCACCGCCAATCGTCAGCGCGCCGCTGTTGTTGAGGTTGCCGGTAAATGTGTTCGCGCCATTCAAATTGACCGCGCCGTTAAATGTCAGCGTCGCGCTGCCGGGGCCGGAAATGGCTCCCGACAGCGTGAGCGGGTTGGCAGAATTGTTGGCGACGGTAAGATTGGTCGTTACGGAAACCGGCGCGCTTATCGTATCGCCGGTGCTCGAAGAAAGTTGCGTCAGCGTGGCTGAATTGGTGCCGTTGAAGGTGAGCGAACCGCCGTTGGCGGCGAGGGTGTAAGCAGCCAGCCCGTTGGCGTCGCCGATTTGCAACGCGCCAATGGTGATGGGCTGGTTCAAATTGATGGTCTGCGGCGCTGCGAGTCCGGCGTGGATGATTGCCAGTTCGCTGCTGGTGTTCGGAAACACGGTGGCGTTGGTCCAGTTGGCGTTGACGTTCCAGCTTTGCGGGCCAGAAGTAATGGTGTTATTCCAGTAAGCGGTCACAGGCGCACCCGAAACGACGAGTGATACCGTCGCGGTGTTGGTCTGGTTTCCGTCAACACCGCTGATGAGCAGCGGATAGGTGCCCGGCGGCGTGTTGATAGAGGTGGTGATGTTCAAGGTCGAATTGCCGGAATTGCTCAACGATGGCGGAACAAAAACGCCGTTCGCGCCGGAAGGCAGGCCGCTAACGGTAAGAGTCACGCTGCCGGTGAAGGCGCTGTTGGTCGTAACTGTGGCCGTGAAGTTTGTGGCGTTGCCTTGAATCACGATTTGCGATGATGGGCTGGCGGTGACGAGAAAGCCGCCATTCATGACGCTGATGTTCACGGCAGTGGAGGTGGCCGTGTAATTGTTCGTGTCGGTGGCCACGGCGGTCAGTGCCCAATTGCCGGCGGGCACGTTGCTCCAAGTCACGCGGTAAGGGCTGTTGCTGCTGGTGCCGAGGCAAGTGCTCGCGTTGGCATAGAAGTCCACCCGGCTGATTTGACTGTTCGTTGAGCCGGCGGCGGCTTGCAAAGTGATATTTGTGCCGGCAGGGAAAACGGAGCCGTCCGCCGGATTGGTGAGGGCGACGGAAATGTCCACCGGCGCAATGGTGTATAATTCGATGCCGGTGCCGGTGCCAAGATTTCGCGAGTATTGTTTGTTGGTTGAATTGTTCCAATGTTCCCAAACGCCGAGGCTGGAGATCGGTGTTCCATCAGGTTCATAAACCGTGCCGGAATAACTTGCCCAGGAAGGCCAAGTGTTGGTGTTGGCCAAGGCCGCTTCTTCCAGGTAATTGTCGCAATTATAGCTGTCGCCACCGCCGAGGCTGGTGCCAAATTCGCTGGTCAAGAAATCTACGCCGACTGAATCAATGGCCACCGGGTCGAACGACATGAAATAACTCGACGACCACTGGCCGTTGAAGAGATTATTCCAAGCCGCGTTCGATGCCGTGACGGTGTCGTTCGCGTTTTTTGTGCCGAACAACCCGTCAATCATGAACAAAATAGTTTTGCCGCCGAGTTGTTTCGTGCCGATGAGGTCCACGAGCGGGGAATAGCGGCCCATGGTGTATTTGTAGTCGCTCAGGTAGGTGTTGTGGTCGCGGCCATTGACGCTGCCGTAATGATTTTTGGCCGTCAGTGTGACACCGCCGTTCGGATGGCCTTTCATCAAGGACATATTAACGATGTAGGTGGAATTAATCACCTGTTGGGGGATGTTGGTGCCGCCGCTGCCCGCTTCGGTGTTGACAGCGGAATATTGGAACCCGCTGGGCACCCAAACCACTTTTTGGCAAATACCGTTCGTGCCAGCGTTGTCCATCCAAATCACGCTTGGAAATTGCGACTGGCAATAGGTGATGATGTGATTGGGAAGGTAACGAACGGCTTCATAGACCATGATTTTGTTTTGCGGCACGCCCGCTTGATTGACCAGTTCGTTGAGCATCGCCAGAACGGATTGGGGATCGGCGTCAATTTGATTCAAATTGGTTTCGCCGGTGTTCCCGCCGTAGGCGTTGTTGCAATTGATTTTCAGGGCAATGGATTCGCCAGTCTGGTAGCCGACGTTGCCGCGACCGTGAGTGTTGTTGTAATAATGGAAAATCAAATCCCACGCCTGGCTGTCATTGGTCCCGCCGGTCAGCGCCTGCAACGAACGCGACATCATGCTTTCCACCACCGACTGATTGATGTTGGTCGCGTCCCAATAATGGTGGCCGTTGGCGGAAGAAGTGCCATCCCACGGCGTCGCATTGGTGTCGCGTATCCATGTGACGCGACCGGGGAAAATTCCTCTGGCCACGCCCAGCGGCGAATTGGCCGGCGGCGGGGAATAAGGCGGATTGGCTGCCATCGCACGCCAAACCCAGGTTAGCAAAACCAACGCCATCAAAATTCCCGATCCCGTAAAGACGAGACGCCGACGTTTTTTCCACCACGCGCCCAGCCATGCCGCCAGACTGGCTTTCAAACCCAAGAGCCAGATGATGCACGTGGACGCCATCGGAAACGCCGCCTGTTGACAGGGATAGGTGGCGCGAATGGGTTTGGGAATGACGCGCACGAAGAACCACGCCACGGACATCGCGCCCATCACCTGAACTACGAACCGGAACCAGCGCAACCGAAGGCGGGATTGTTCACACGACTGGCCGTTGGCAGTCCAATCGTGCCAGAACTTGAAGAAGGTTTTCATAAGTTACCTGTCCGCGGCATTGCAACCGGCGCAAATTTCAGACACTTCCAGACACAAATACAAAACCACACGGTCTCGTAGGAATTTAACGTCTCCACAACAATGACGCTTCCACTTGATTGCCAAAAACTAACCGTAAATTGTCATTTCTGGAGAAGCCCAACCGGCAAGATTTGGAAAAACGAGTTCAGGACTTTTTGAAATTTTAATGATGTCACAGTTTTAACAGCATCAGGCCACGCTTCTTTTCATGCACCGCGAATAATTCAATGCCCTTGCCCCTGCGGTTCATATTGCGGCTATATTGTTTGTCGATCGCGTGGGTTCCAATGTTCGTGGACGCCGCCGCCGCTGTTGGTCAGAAATGTGCCGAACTCGGAATGCAGAAAATCGCAACCAACCGAATCAATCGTCAACTGATCCCGCGGCTTGAAAGAACCGACAACCATTGGCCGCCAAAATGATTTTTCCAGCCCGCGAACCCTGCGATCGCCGGGTCGTTTGCGTCGCGTACGACATATAGTTTTGCGGTTTGCCCAAATTATTTCGCATCCGGCGTGATGCCTTCCAATTCCAATTTCAGCGCGTGCAGGGAAAGGTTGATATCGCAGATGAAGGCGACAAGCGACGCAAACAGTGAAGCCATGCAGCCGATAAAGAGCAGCCCGATCAAAATTCCCTCTTGCGATTGCAGCAACGCGGTTACAAACAAAGTTATGATCAGCACCGCCGCCAGCGACGCGCTCGTGGCCGCCAAAATGATGCTGAAGCGGATGATTTTTGCACGGCGATACAGCATCGCCACCTGCGCGAGCGTTTGCGCGCGTTCATGACCGGCGCGGTCGGAGAGATCGCGCTTCAATAGCCGCGCACGGTCAATGGCCCGCCCCAGCCGGTTGGTCATGGTGAGCAACAGCAGCCCAACGCCGGAAATCAAAATTACCGGGCCGATGGCCTCCTGAAGTTCCGGGATGATTCGTTCAAGCGAGATCGTTGGCACTTTTTGTATTGTTGCCGTTCATGCACCGCATGGCAAGCGTTGGAAAGACAGGCTGTTGAATGTCTTTGCGGCCTTCGGTCCGGGATTATTCTTAATTTTCATTGAGGGAAATTTACAAAAACAATTCCGGCGCAGCTTAACCTCATTTGCCTTTTGCTTCGCAACTTTTGTGGCATTCCCCAAAAAAATTCGCTTCGGAGCGCTTTTTACATCAGCAATAAACGATGCGTGTCGGCCAATAATAGAGAAGCGCCTTGCCGTTCGCGGAATCATAGTTAGCACGATAGATAAACACTCGGAGCGCATTTTATGACAAAATTACCGAAAATATGTTTGGTGGTTTCAGCAGTGACGTTTGTGATTGGATCCGCCATGTGGTTTGGCTGCATCAGCGTTGCGCCGGCATGGACGGTGGTGATGCCGATCAGCGCCATCATGTTTGGCCTTTTTCTGATCACGTTCGTGCTGGAAAAGGAAATGACCGGCTTCGACGCCGACGAAGCGAAGAAAACAAAATGGATTGAACGCAATACCACCATGCTCGCACCAGCATGGAAACCGGCGCTGGCACCGGTCCAACTCAAAGAAAAAATATTTCCGCATGATTGCTGAACTGGCTCCAGTTTCTTGCTCCGCAGACAAGACCGTCCCGGATTTTCCCGGCTCGGCGTTTGGTCATCCGCGTCAGTTTTTAGGCAACCGCTTCGTCTACACGGTCGTGTCGCCGCGCGCGCGCGGCTTGTCCATCGGCGTGAACATGAACCCGGACCGGCGCTGCAATTTCAACTGCGAGTATTGCGAAGTGGATCGCGCCACGCCCGCGCCGGAAACGTCGCTGGACGTGGAAGTGATGGCGGACGAATTGCAGCGCACGTTGTGGCTGGCCTGCTCCGGCGAGCTGCGAAATTTTCTTGGCTACCGCAACATACCTCCTGACTTGCTCGAACTGCGGCAGGTGGCGTTGAGCGGCGATGGCGAGCCGACGCTTTGCCCGAATTTTCTCGATGCGGTCCGCGCGGTCATCCACGCCCGCGCGTTGGGACGGTTTCCCTTTTTCAAAATCGTGCTGTTGACCAACGCGACGGGGCTGGATTCGCAGCCGGTGCAGGACGGATTGAAATTGTTCACGCAGGAGGATGAAATCTGGGCCAAGCTCGAAGCCGGAACGCAGTATCACATGAACCGCGTGAACCGCGCAAATTGTTCGCTGGAAAAAATTCTGGCGAATATTCTTTTGATCGCCCGGCAACGGCCGGTGGTTATTCAAAGCCTTTTTCCGCTGGTGAGTCCCGGGGAGCAGTCCGTCGAGGAAATTGAAGAATACGCGCGACGGCTGAATGAACTGAAACAGGCGGGGGCGCAAATTCCGCTGGTTCAAATTTATTCCGCCGCCCGCCCGACGGCGCATCCCCAATGCGGGCATTTGCCGTTGAAGGCGCTCGCGCACATCGCCCAGCGCATGCGCGAAATCAGCGGACTGAAGGCGGAAGTTTTTTAATCCGGCGATGGCCGGCGAACACAGAACCAGTTGAAACAACATCGACGAAAGGAAATTGTCATGGAAATCAACGCGACCAGATTGGCGGCACAACCTTTTTTCAAAGGGTTGTCCGGGCAACATCTTGAACTTCTGTTGGGCAATTCCATGCCGGTTGATTTTCCAGCCGGCAAATCAATCTTCCGCGAAGGCCAGCTGGCCAACCGCTTTTACCTCATTCTCGAAGGCGAAGTCGCGCTGGAATCAGCGGCCGGGGAAATGGACGGAGATCCTGAACTGATACAAACCATTGGCGCGGGCGAGGTGCTCGGCTGGTCCTGGCTGTTTCCGCCGTATTACTGGCATTTCGACGCGCGCGCCGTGACGCCGGTAAAGGCCGTCTTCTTTTACGGCACACGCCTGCGCGAGCAATGTGAACACGACCACGAATTCGGTTACGAATTGATGAAGCGGACGGCCGAAGTAGTCATTGGCCGGTTGCAAGCCACGCGCCGCCGGCTGCTGGACAAAAAGACAAGTCTGGTTTAATCGGCGCCAAAGGACAGCAGCGGTTAGGTAGTTTTAGCTTATTGCTGGATAAGAGTTTTACCTAGCCTACCTAGTTATTTCTCCCTAAAAACAATCAGGCGCAACCCCAATTGTTTGTTTTGCTGACTTACCTTATTTTGCTCAAGCCAAAGCAAGATTTGGCACAATTAGAAAGAAGATGATTATGGCAAAACATTTAATTGAAGCGTTGGCCGGAGCAAAAATCTATCAAGACTACGAACGGGCGTTCAGTGAGGCGACCGAGCTGCCCGTCGCGTTGCGGTCGGTGGAATCGTGGCAACTGCCGCACCACGGCAAGCGTTTTGAGAATCCATTCTGCGCGATGCTCGCGCAAAAGAGCCGCTCCTGCGCCGCCTGCCTGCAAACGCAGCAACGGCTTTCCGAAACCGCCGCGCGCGAGCCCCAGACAGTCACCTGTCCGGCGGGTTTGTGCGACGTTGCCGTGCCGGTGCGCATGGGCGACCAGTTGATCGGTTTTCTGACCACGGGCCAGGTGTTTTGCAAAAAACCAACCGAGGCGCAATTCAACCGCACGGCCAAATTGCTTGCCGAGTGGGGCGTGCAAACGAACGTCAACCAACTGCGCGACGCCTATTTTGACACGCGTGTCCTGTCGGCGCGGCAGCACGAGTCGGTCGTCAAACTCCTGACCATTTTCGCCGAGCATCTCTCGATGGTGAGCAACCAGATCATCGTGCGGGAGCAAAATGCCGAGCCGCCGCTCATCGCACGCGCCAAACAATTCATCGCCGAGCATCAGACCGAGGAGCTCTCGCTGGAGCAGGTTGCCAAGGCGGTTCATACGAGCAAATTTTATTTCTGCAAAATGTTCCGGCGCGCGACCGGCATCAATTTCACCGATTATCTTTCGCGCGTGCGCACCGAGCGGGCGAAAAATCTTTTGCTTAACCCAAACCTGCGCGTGAGCGAAATCGCCTATGAAGTCGGCTTCCAGTCGCTGACCCATTTCAACCGCGTGTTTAAGCGGATTCTCGGCCAGTCGCCAACCGATTACCGCGGCCAGCTGGTGCGGGCTTGAGCCGGCCTCTTTTCGCGTGTTTCGGCGCCGGATTTTATTATTATCCGGCGAATGGAAAATTACGGCCAGTGGACGCGCGCCGAATTGATCGAACTCGTCAAGGAATTGCAAAAAAAAGCAATGGCCAACGTGGCGCAGCAAGCCAGGCAGACCGACGCTTTGCGCGACAGCGAAGAGCGGCTGCGGGCGATTTTGGAAACGGCAGTCGAGGGCATCATCACGATTGACGAGCGCGGGGCCATCGAATCCTTCAACCCGTCGGCGGAAAAAATTTTTGGCTACAGCGCGGACGAAGCCATCGGGCAAAATGTCAAATTGCTCATGCCCGAGCCGTATCGGCAGGAACACGACGGCTACCTTGAAAATTATCGTCGCATCGGCCGCGCAAAAATCATCGGCATCGGACGCGAAGTGTTTGGCCGGCGCAAGAGCGGCGTGATTTTCCCGATGGATTTGTCCGTGAGCGAAATGCGGCTGGCGGACCGAAAAATGTTCACCGGCTTTGTGCGCGACATCACGGAGCGAAAACAATTGGAAAGGGAAATCATCGAAATCAGCAACCGCGAGCAACAGCGCATCGGCCAGGATTTGCATGACGGTTTGGGACAGGAATTGACCGGCATCGAATTGATGTGCCAGGCGCTCGAACAAAAACTGGAGGCAAAATCGAAGACCGAGGCGAAACAAGCCGGCGAAATCGGACAACACATCCGCGATGCCGTGTCCCACACACGCAAGCTGGCGCGCGGGCTTTCGCCGGTTGAATTCGAAGCCAACGGCCTGATGTCGGCACTGCACGAGCTGGCGGCGCACGTGCAAAAATTGTTCCGCATCGAATGCCGCTTTGAATGTGCCGAGCCCGTCTTGATTCGGAACAATGTTTTTGCGACACATTTGTATCGCATCGTCCAGGAAGCCATCAACAACGCCATCAAACACGGCAAGGCCGGACACATTCTCATTTCGCTGAAACCGGCGGGCGACCGGTTCGCGCTGGCCGTGACCGATGACGGCATGGGATTTTCCGAGGAAACAAAAAAAAGCGGCGGCATCGGCCTGCACATCATGAAATATCGCGCGAGCGTCGTGGATGCGGCGCTCGAAGTGCGTTCGGGTGTTGACGGCGTGGGCACGGAGGTCGCGTGTATTTTCCGGAAAAATTTATGAGCAGAAAAACCGCGGCGAAAAACAAGAAACGTATTTTGATCGTGGATGATCATCCGATGATGCGGCAGGGACTGGTCCAGCTTATCGGCGCGGAGTCCGATCTGGCCATTTGTGGCGAGGCGGAAAACGCCGAAAGAGCGCTCGACGTCATCGGCACCTTGAAACCCGACCTCGTGCTGGCGGACATTTCGTTGCCGGGCAAAAGCGGACTCGAATTGATCAAGGATTTTCAGGCCGTTCAGCCAGGCCTGCCCGTGCTCGTCATTTCCATGCACGACGAATCACTTTATGCCGAACGCGTGCTGCGCGCCGGCGGACGCGGCTACATCATGAAACAGGAAGGCGGCAAAAAATTGATGCAGGCGATCCGGCAGGTGCTGGACGGCAAAATTTACGTCAGCGAAAAAATATCGGCTGAAATTCTGGAAATGTTTTCCGGCCACCGCCCGACCGGGGAAAGTTCGCCCGTCGAAAAATTAAGCGACCGCGAATTTGAAATTTTTCAACTCATCGGCCAGGGCAAGCGCGCGAAAGAGATCGCCGACAAGCTTTACTTGAGCGTCAAGACCGTTGAAGTTCATCGCGCGAACATCAAGAAAAAACTGACGCTGGGGTCCGCGTCTGAGCTGATGCGCTTCGCGGTGCGTTGGTCGGAATCGCAAGTCGCGGGAGCGCAGCCAAATCACGAGGCAAAAAATGGTTGATGTTTGGCAAAAAAAGTGGAGTCAAAAAGAACCCGGCGCTTAAGTTGAGGCGTATGAACGCGGCGTGCGTCAGGCCGGAACCGAAATTGCTGGCCGATGTTGCTGCCCGCTTCAATGCGAGTGGCAACATTTTGCCTGAACATTCAGGGCCGGATTCGCTCTATTCCATTGAGGAAATTCATGTTCGCGCGGAAACCATGACGCCGCTGCTCAAGGAAATTCTGGATTTCCATCCTCCGGAACATTGGGAGATTAACGAGTAAATCAAACGAACTTTTTGAAAAATGCGTGACAGCATCGCAGATTGTCCACAAACTGACACGAGCATGAAAACCGTAATCGGCGTATGGATGTCTTAACTTTATCCCGCATCCAATTCGGGCTGACTATAGGCTTCCACTATCTTTACCCGCCGTTGAGCATTGGGTTGGGCGTGATGCTCGTCATCATGGAGGGCCTGTGGCTCAAAACGAAAAATCCGCTCTATCACCAGATGGCACGGTTCTGGACAAAAGCGTTTGCGCTCACGTTCGCCATCGGCGTGGCGACGGGCATCGTGATGGAATTTGAATTCGGCACGAATTGGGCAACCTATTCACGTTTCGTCGGCGACGTGTTCGGCAGTGCGCTGGCGGCGGAGGGCATTTTCGCGTTTTTCCTCGAATCCGGTTTTCTCGCCGTGCTGCTTTTTGGCTGGGACAAGGTCAGCCGCAAAGTGCATTTTTTTTCCACCTGCATGGTTTGCCTTGGCGCGCATTTCAGCGCGGTATGGATTGTCGTCGCCAATTCCTGGATGCAAACACCGGCCGGCTACCACATCGTGACTCATGACGGTGTGGCGCGCGCGGAAATCACAAATTTCTGGGCGATGGTTTTCAACCCGTCCTCGATGGATCGGCTGTTTCACGTGTTGTGCGGCGCTTGGCAAACCGGAGCATTTCTGGTCGTGAGCGTCAGTGCGTGGTATGTGCTGAAGAAACGTCACCTGGATTTTGCGCGGGCGTCGCTGCGGGTCGGCTTGACGGTCGGTTTGATCGCCTCGCTGTTGCAACTCGTCAGCGGCGACAGCAGCGCGCGCGAAGTGGCGAAATATCAGCCGGCCAAGCTCGCCGCGTTTGAAGGACTTTACCACACCACCAACGACGCGCCGCTCACGCTGGTCGGCTACGTGGACGAAAAAGATCAAAAGGTCGTCGGTCTGCAATGGCCGGGATTGTTGAGTTTTTTGGTGGCCCACAACACGCAGGCAACGGTGACGGGACTGGACGCCTTCGCGCCGGATGACCGTCCGCCGGTCGAGGCGTCATTTGTGTTTTTTCACGGCATGGTGGGAGTCGGGTTCACGATGATTGCCATCGCCATGCTGGGCTGCTTCTATTCGTGGCGCAAGGTGTTGTTCGAAAAACGCTGGCTGCTGTGGATTCTGGTCTTTTCCGTGCTCGGCCCGCAAATCGCCAACCAGCTCGGCTGGTTCGCCGCCGAAGTGGGCCGCCAGCCATGGATCGTTTATGGCCTGATGCGGACGCCTGAAGGACTTTCCAAAATTCTAACGGCGAACGTCGTGCTCACGTCGCTGATTTTGTTCACGTTCATTTATTTCCTGCTGTTCTCGGTTTTCATTTATCTGCTCAACGACAAAATCCAGCACGGCCCCGACGAACAGGATTTGATTCCGTCCGGCAAACTGACCCTGCCGGATGAATTGACGCGCCACGAAAAATCATGAATCTCGATTTGAACACCATCTGGTTCGCCCTCGTCGGCGTGTTGTTCACCGGCTACGCCATTCTCGACGGCTTCGACCTCGGCATCGGCGCGCTGCATTTGTTCACGAAAGACGACACCGAACGCCGCATCCTCATCAATTCCATCGGGCCGGTTTGGGACGGCAACGAAGTCTGGCTCGTCACCGGCGGCGGCGCGCTCTTCGCCGCGTTTCCAAATGTTTATGCAACCGCCTTTTCCGGTTTTTATCTCGCGCTGATACTGCTGCTGGTGGCGCTGATTTTCCGCGCGGTGGCGATTGAATTCCGCAGCAAGCGGCCTGAACACTGGTGGCGGCAGATGTGGGACGTGAGTTTTTCCGTCGGCAGCGTTTTGTCCGCGCTGCTCATTGGTGTCGCGCTCGGCAACATTGCCTGCGGCGTGCCGGTTGACGCCAACGGCGAATTCGCCGGAACATTTTTGGGACTGCTCAAGCCCTATCCGCTGCTGGTCGGCATCACCACGGTGTCGCTGTTCATGATGCATGGCGCGATTTACGGCGTGATGAAAACCGAGGGCGGACTGCACGACAAGCTGCGCGTCTGGGCGATGCGCTGCATTATCTTCTTCGTAATTTGCGCCGTGACACTCACAATGGCTACGCTGCTTTACGTGCCGCAAATGGCCGCGCGCGTGAAAGAATATCCGTGGCTCTTCAGCATTGCGCTGGCCAACATGCTCTCGATTGCGAACATCCCGCGTGAATTTCATCACAAGCGCGACGGATTTGCCTTTCTCTCATCGTGCGGGGCGATGCTCACGCTCATGGCGCTGTTCGCCGTGGATGCTTATCCGTATCTCATTTACAGCCAGCCAAACCCCGAAAACAGCCTGACGATCTATAACGCCGCGTCGTCGCAAAAAACGCTCGGCATCATGCTTGTCATCGCGTGCATCGGCATTCCCGTGGTGCTCACCTACACGGTCTGCATCTACTGGATTTTCCGTGGCAAGGTGAAAATGGACCGGATGAGCTATTGAATTCGGTCAGAAGGACAACCAACAAAACACCGCCGGCGGTTCGCGACCTTCGCGATCTTGGCGCTAATCAATCGTTTCGCCATTGGAATCCATCCGCCCGCGCTTCGTGGAAAATTTGAAGATCGCCCAGCAAATCCAAAACAACATAAATAAAAGCAGGAACAGGATAAATCCCAGCTGCGGCGATTTGTCATTGAGCGGGGCAAGCGCGTATAGCCCGCCCAATGCCAAAAGGACAACAATGGCACCGACTGCAGCCCACAAAGCTGGATGGCTTGACCGCATAAATGTTTGTTTACCAAAGCGCCTTGGCATTTGGTCGTTGTCATTTTATACGACCGGAAATTTTCCAAGGCTCCACCTAAATTGTCGGTGATTGCTCATTTCTTGCCGTCGTCAACCGGGCTCGGCAGTTCGGCGCCATGCTGGATAAATGGCAAATAAGGGTCGGAGTTGACCAATTCATGGTTGGCCAAAAAACGGCCGGTGCGGATAATTTGCAGGAGTGAAAAAGAATAAAAAAATGAGCGACGCGGCCATCAAGCTGGAATACGCGCTCGAAAAATTTCCCGTTTCACTGAAACTCCGCGATGGCACCGGCGTGGTCATGCGCTCCTTTTACCCGCGCGACGAAGCCCGCCTGCACAAATTTCTCACCGCCGTGCCCGAGGAGGAGCGGTTGTTCATCAAGCGTCCAATTTTTGAGCGCGCGATGTTCCGCGAGTGGCTGCGGCATCCCGATTTCAAGGAAAACGTGATGCTGTTGATGTTGCACGGGCAAAAAATTATCGGCGAAGCGACGTTATGCCAGCGCCCCGGCGGTTGGAAACGCCACATCGGCGTGGTCACCGTCTTGACCCATCCCGATTATCGCGGACGCGACGTGGCCAAAATCCTTGTTACCGAACAAATCGAAATCGCCCGCGCCCTCGGGCTGGGCAAATTGGAATCCGAATTAAACGGCGAACGCAAGGTCGCCATTCGCGCGCTGGAGGACATCGGCTTTCATTTTCTCATGCGCCGTGAAGATTACGTGCTCGACATGAAAGCAATCTCCCACGACTACATTCTCATGGGCATGGATCTGAAAGTGGATGAAGAATACGCCGGCGTTGGCGGGTGAACGAACCGCCGGAAGGGAACGTTATGAACGCCACCTTGAAGTTGATTGAGAAGCAAATCGCGATGTCGGACATCCGGAATCGCCTGGAAGAAACCGCTCCGCAACCGGGCCGTTATGTCACCGAAGACGGCGTGGCTTTCGGACCCTGTCTGCTAATTTCACGCGAATGCGGCAGTGGCGGCAGCCTGCTGGGGCAGCGAGTCGGCGAACGCCTGGGTTGGAACGTCTTTGATGCCCGGATTGTTGACGAAATCGCCCAACTTGCCAACGTCCATCAACGGCTGGTACAAAGTGTGGACGAGCGCGTTCGCTCCCATTGGGAACGGACGTGGCGCGACATTTTGCTGGACGACCAGGCTGACGAGAAATACCTGCGCCACCTCAAACAAGTGGTCATGGCGCTGGCGCATCACGGCAATGTCGTGTTCGTCGGACGCGGCGCGCAATTTTTGCTTCCTTCACAATGCGCGTTGCGCGTACGTCTGGTTGCGCCGCTGGAAACGCGGATTCATCGGTTGACGGAACGTCTGAATTTGTCGCCCGAACAAGCGCGATTGAAGATTAAGCGGGTTGATACGGAACGCGCGGCCTTTGTTTGGAAAATTTTCAAGAAAGACGTCGGCGCCACCCTGAATCACGACCTGCTCGTCAACACCGATGAAATCAACGCTGAAAGCGTCACCGAACTGGTGTTGGTTGCGATGGAAAGGAAACTGGGTGTGCATTTGCAGCCGGCCTTTGCCGAAAAAGCCGCCCCAATCCGTTGACGGCCTTTTGCAACCACCAGCCGTCGCTCTGCCGCCCGTTCGTTTTGCCATTTGTCTTTCGCCGGAGCCGCGCTAAACTAGTCCCATCAAAGCAGGCACTCGCATCAAGTTCTGGGGTGTGCGCGGCTCAATTCCGACGCCCGGGCCGGCCACCGTGCGTTATGGTGGCAACACCTCCTGCATCGAAGTCCGCAACGGCGATGAAATCATCATCCTCGACGCGGGCACCGGCTTGCGTCCGCTCGGCCTTGCGCTGCTGGAGGAATTCAAAGGCCGGCCGCTGAACCTGACCCTGCTCATCACGCACACACATTGGGACCACATCCAGGGACTGCCGTTCTTCGCGCCGATTTACAACCCGCGCTGCCGGCTGCGCATTCTGGGCTGCCAGGGTTCGCGCGAAGGCCTGCTCAACGCGTTGACCGGCCAGATGGAAAGCACCTACTTTCCCGTGCCGTTCTCCAAACTGCCCGGCAACATCGAAATCGAGGAACTCGAAAACTTCAACTTCGACATCGGCCCCGTGCTCGTGCGGGCGCAGCGCGCCAACCATCCGGGCGTTTGCGTCGGTTACCGGCTCTTTTCGCCCGATGGCATTGTCACCTATTTTCCCGACACCGAGCCGCGTCCCGGCGGCGATGACCGCGAGATGATCGAATTCATCCGCGACGCCGACGTACTCATCCTTGACTCGCAATACGACCGTGCGGAATACCGCGCGCACACCGGCTGGGGGCACGGCTGCGTGGACGATTCCGTGGCGCTCGCGCTGAAGGCCGGGGTGAAAAAACTCTGCCTCTTCCACCACGACCCCGCGCACGACGACAAGCAAATTGATTCCTTTCTGAAACACGCGCGCCGGCTGGCAGCGGAACAAAAGGCGAAGCTCAAGGTGGACGCCGCGCGCGAAGGCATGACCATTCGGTTGGGCGGAAAAAGTCCGGGCTGATTCTTTGTCGCAGGCCAGCTGGGAACATTTCCGGTCTGGACCGGTTTCCTTTTCAGATAGCGCGGACATTCTTGTCTGCGAGTTTGCGGGACATTCTTGTCCCGTGCCCCGCCCGTGCGAAAGTGGCGACTGGAAAGTCGCCAAGACCCGCAGGCTCTATCAATGGAACAACCAAAACTCAAAGCTGCTATAAAAAGTAATGAGGCTGCTATCTCATATCTTCCGAGGTCGTCTAACGATCCCAATCCTGCATTTGCAGGATTACGCCGGTAATTTGGACTCTGAATTTTCAGAACTGAATCGAAAACCCGCGGGTCGCTGTCCTTCCGCAGGAGTGAAAATCCATGCGCGAAGGCGGTGGAGATAAGCTCCCTTTATTTCTTCTCCGCTTCAATGCCGGCGAACAGGCTTTCAAGGTTGTTCAGCGGCGGGGCCGTTTTGGATTGCAAAATCAACCGCAAATAATCCACGGCGTCGGGCACATTGCGGACGGATTTGGGCAGCAGCGCGCCGGCGGCGTTGGCGTGGCCGCCGCCTTGGAATTTTTCCGCGACTTTCAGCGCCTCGCCGTTGCGGCTGCGGAAGCTGGCAAAAACGGCGTTGCCGCGCCGAAACAGCGTGACGAGCACGGAGTATTTCACCGCCTCCTGTTCGAGCATTTGATGGACGATGAGGTTGTTGTTGCCCACGACGGTGTCCACGAAGCCGACGGTGGGGCTGATTTCCACGACGTTCGCCTTGCTCCACTCGAAGCCGAGCGGATTTTCGACGCGGCGCTTGACGGCCATGACTTCAAGCAGCGGATGGTCCAGCAATTTTTCCACGTCGCCTCCGATGAGGGTGTGGAGGTTCCAGAATTGATAGGTCTTGACGAGGTTCGCGTAATCGCCGGCGAGCGCGAAGTCGGGGTCGTCTTCGAGAAACAAATCGGCGACGTTGTTCAAATGGACGAGACGATCCAGCGCGGGCGATTGAATGCCATTTTCCCGGCACAGTTCGTAGCAGAGCGACGCGGCGGATTTGTTGACGTCGTGGATGAGCCGGGCGTATTTGGGCGAAAATTCGGTGACGTGATGGTCGAGGATGAGCCAGTCGGGCTTGTCCATGCGCGGTTCAAAGGTGAAGTCGGCGGCCCAGGCGGAGGATTCGCGGAGTTCGCGCTGTTTCCAGTAATTGTAATGATGCGCTTCGAGCGGGATGTCCTTGTCGAAAAGTTTTCGGGCGAGCTTTTGCAGTAGCGCACCCGCAAGCAATCCGTCGAGGTCACTTTCGTGGGTGAAAATGACATCCGGTTTTGGCAATGGCTCCATCGCGGCAGGATAAATCAATTTCGCGCGCATGGCGAGGCGCGAATTAGGATTACGATTAAGATTAAGAAAAATCCGAATCAGGGCAGTTCGTGGCCGGGGATGCTGCAAGTCGGATTTTCGCCGATGGCGTTGATGCTGTAAGTGCCGCCGGACGGGCAAACCGGCCAACTGGGAAGATAGGGCAACAGGTCGTCCTTGGTTGGAACGTCGCCGACTTTCTTGCCGTTTTCCAAGGCCCACTGTTCTTTGGCGGCATCAATCTGGCGGAGGTTGTTGATGCAGGCGTTGCGCTGGGCGGTTTCGCGCGCCTTCTCAAAATTGGGAATGGCGATGGCCGCCATCATTCCGACCACGGCGACGGCAGGCAGGATGGTGGCGGTGTAAGCGTAGCTCTGGCTGCTGTTGCCGACGGTCAGGCAACCGTTGTCGGTGTTGATGCCGACCGAATAGGTAAACATGGGCTTCTGGCTGAAGAGCGATTGCATCCACTGGGCTTGCGCCGGAGACGAATCGCGCGCGGCGGCGGCATTCATGGCCTGCTGTTGAATTTGAAACATAGTCTGGCTGAACCGCTGGCTGACGAAGGTGAACTGGTTTCCTTGGTCGGGAATATTTTGCGAGAGGCGTTTGAATTCAGCGGTGCTTTGCAGGCCGGGGGTTTTCCCGCTTTTCACCGCGAGCACTTCATTTACAAGATCGTCGGACGAGGCGATGAACAAATAGCCGCCGCCGGTGGCGGCGGTGGGACGGAGTTCGCCGATGAACGGAATGGGCACGGGTATCGTCCGCATTTTGAGTCCGGCGTTGTCAACGCTGATGACCTGCGGATTTTGTTTCAACACCTGGTCGAGGCGGTTGAAAATGGTGTCGTCGTTAACCTTGATGACGATGAGCAGGCCGGGTTCGGGAATTTCCGCGGCGCCGGAAGGCGGCAACGGAATGGGAATTTTGTTGTCATCGTCCAGCGTGAGCACAAAGCCGAATTCGCCGCCGAGCGAGTTCAGGAAATCGTCCCATTTGATTTGCGTCTGCTGTTCAAATTTGGCCGGCAGTTTTTGCATCAATTCCTGCGCCTGCGGAAAATCGGACTCGGCCACCTCCTGTTGCGCGACCGACCACAGCAGCGGCGCGTCCATGTCCGAAAACACCGCCAGCGCCGTGTTGGACGGCAGCATATCCAGTCCCGCGAGCGGATGCGGCTGCTTGCCCAAAAAATTCCACAGGAAGCCCGTGCCTTTACCCGGATAATGATGCAGCAGCGCCTTGTTGCGGTAGAGTCCGGGTTCAATCTCAATCGAACTCATGCCGACGCCGGTGACGTCCTCGATGCCGCTGTCCTTGATGAGACGGGCGGCGACGCCGAACGCCTTGTCCACGTTGGCGCGGTCTTCGCCGTTCATGTCCGGCATGGACTCGAAAGCCTGCTGCCAATGCGAGACTTTTGCGGAAAGGTTTTCCAGCCATTGCGCGGTGCTAAGATAAAGATAGAAATCGCCGCCCGGGTCGAGCTGCGATGTGACTTCGTTGAAACTGGTTTTCTCCACCGACACAAAGGCCGGGCTGGAGGGCGTTCCGGCGGCGGGCATTGCTCCGCCAGCCATTGGAGATTGCGGCGGGTTTTGTCCGGCAGATGGCGACTCCTTTTTTTTGCAGCCGAAGCTGGCGGCGGCGAGGAGGCCGATTAAAGCGGCGGTGGCACAGATGAGGAAGCGTGGATTTTTCATAAAAGTTTTTGGTTTGCAACTGCGTTGATTTATCAGAAGCCAAACACTTTTTGAAAAAAGGTAAAGCGAAAAACATTATTTTTTACTTGCTTAAAAACGGCAGGTGAATCTTCATGGTTCAATCATGAACTCCGAACCGCAACCCCGCAAAAAAGACGGCTTCACCCTGGTCGGCCTGCTGGTCATCATCGCGGTGCTGGCCATTCTCGCGGCCATGCTGCTGCCGGCGCTGGCGAGCGCGAAGAGAAAAGCGCAGCGCATCAATTGCGTCAACAACCTGAAACAATGCGGCCTCGCCTTTCGCATTTGGGCGGGCGACAACAACGACAAGTATCCGATGTCTGTTCCCGGCAGCCAGGGCGGCACGATGGAATTCAACAGCAGCGCGGACACGTTCCGCCATTTTCAAGCCATGTCCAATGAATTGGTCGTGGCGAAAATTTTAATTTGTCCCGCGGACACGCGCGTTGCCGCCAGAAATTTTGACCATTTAAAAAATCAAAACGTCAGTTATTTCGTCGGCCTGGACGCGAGCGATGAATTTCCGCAGCGGTTCCTCGACGGCGACCGCAACATCACCAGCGACAACAAACCGGAAAATGGCATTCTCCGACTTGTCCCCGGCCAGAACGCCAGTTGGACGGAAACCATGCACGTCAATCAGGGCAACCTCGGCCTGTCGGACGGCAGTGTGCAGGAAACTTCAGATTCCGATCTGCGCGACACGCTGCAAAATTCCGGCGACCCGACCAACGTCTGGCGGATTTCTCTGCCGGAATAATTCGATTAGCGCGGCAACTTACTTTTGCTTTGAAATCCGCTGCTTTCTTCGCCAGAATCTACGCTCGCTTTGGATTCTGAATTCCACGCTTGAAATGAAACGCACGCAACATTGCAACGAACTGCGCCCGGCGCATATCGGCCAGACCGTCACGCTCACCGGCTGGGTCCACTCGCGCCGCGACCTCGGCGGCCTCATCTTCATTGACATCCGCGACCGCGAAGGCCGCACGCAGACGGTTTTTGACCCGTCGGATTTGCCGAAGGAATTGTTTGAACGTGCCGCCGCGTTGCGCAGCGAATGTGTGGTCAGCGTCAGCGGCAAGGTCCGGCAACGGCCCGCCGGCACGAACAACCCGAAAATTCCCACCGGCGAAATCGAAGTGCTCTCGCAATCGCTCGACGTGCTGAACATGGCGGAAGTCCTGCCATTTCCCGTGGACGATCCGGAAGTCGCCAGCAAGGTTAACGAGGAATTGCGCCTGCAATATCGCTACCTCGATCTGCGCCGGCCGGAAATGGCGCGCAACTTGAAACTGCGCAGCAAGGTCGCCATCGCCACGCGCCAGTTCATGGACGAGCAGGGCTTTCTCGAAGTCGAGACGCCCACGCTGTTCAAGTCCACGCCCGAAGGCGCGCGGGAATTTCTCGTGCCCAATCGCCGCGAGCCGGGGACGTTCTACGCGCTGCCGCAGTCGCCGCAGCAGTTCAAACAGATTTTGATGGTCGCCGGCGTGGAAAAGTATTTCCAGCTCGCGCGTTGTTACCGTGACGAGGATTTGCGCGCCGACCGTCAGCCGGAGTTCACGCAGGTGGACATCGAAATGTCGTTCATCGAACGCGAGGACATTTATAATTTAATTGAAGGTTTGCTGAAACGGATTTGGAAAATCGCGCTGAACATTGACGTGCCGACGCCGTTCAAGCGGCTGCGGTTCGAGGAGGCGTTGAACCGTTATGGCATTGACAAGCCGGACACGCGCTTTGGGATGGAACTGGCGGATTTCACGGAGGAATTTCGCGCGAGTTCGTTCAAGGTTTTTTCCGGCGCAATCGCCAACGGTGGCGTGGTGAAGGCGCTCAACGCCAAGGGCCTGGCCGGCGCGACGCAGGGCCAGATCGAAACGATGACCGAATACGCCAAAAGTTTTGGCGCGAAAGGGCTGGCCTACATCAAGGTGGAAAATGGCGAATGGAAATCACCCATCGTGAAATTTTTCAGCGACGCGGAAAAAGCCGTGCTCACAACGAAATTGAAAATCGAGGAAGGCGATTTGATTTTGTTCGCCGCCGACCAATGGCTGAACGCCTGCGAAATTCTTGGCAAGATTCGGCTGTATTGCGCCGACGTTTTGAAAGGGCAGGGGAAGTTGGCGATTCCCGCCGACCAGTTTGACTTTCTTTGGGTCGTGGATTTTCCGCTGTTGAGCTTCGACAAGGAGCAGAACCGCTGGTATTCGAGTCATCATCCGTTCACCGCGCCGGTGGCGGAGGACATTCAATTTCTGAAAACCGAACCGAAGCGCGTCCGCGGCCAGCATTACGATGTAGTGGTGAATGGTGTGGAACTTGGCGGCGGTTCAATTCGCATCCACCAGCCGGACGTGCAAAAAACCGTTTTTGAAGACGTGCTGCAAATTCCGCCGGCGGAAACGAAGCTGCGCTTCGGCTATATGCTCGACGCCTTCAAATACGGCGCGCCGCCGCACGGCGGCATTGCGTTGGGCTTTGACCGGCTGATGGCGATTCTCTGCGGCACGCCGAGCATCCGCGACGTGATTGCGTTTCCGAAAACGGCGAAGGGCGTGGATTTGATGACCGATTCGCCGAGCACCGTCAGCCCGCGCCAATTGCGCGAACTTTACCTTGAAGTGAAGGCGGTGAAGAAGGAATCGCCTTGAAAAAATTGAGAATATCGTTTGACGTCTGTCTAGACCAATTAAATTTATCAAGGTCCCGCAACAGGAGTGCCAATATTGATGAGATCACTAATAACAGGAGGGCCAGGCTGGTTCACGCCCCAGTAAAGATGCCATTTATATTGCCAAAGATTTGGCAACAACGATGATTCAACATGACCATCATACATTCCCACATTGACCGCCCCCACCGGTATCTGCGTGGCTTGTGTCCATTGATAATGCCTGCTCGGATTGGCATTCCCATGCCGGGAAATAGCGACGCGTCCCATTTCCCTGCCCGCTTTTTTCCCTTGATCCGCGCCCAAGTAAGTGTCTATGGTCGGGGAGTCCCCTGCGTCCGGCCATGTGTCCGCCCAATTTGCATCAAAAAACACCGGAGTTTCGGAGGAATATTTAATGGACGACCCCTTTAGAATAGCATAACTTTGATAACTAGCTGGTGCGGTTATTGATTCATCGCCAGGATATTCACCTTTACTATCTAAAGGATCAAGCCAGCCGTTAAGCCCATAACCGGCATAGAATTGTTCGTTAACCCCATTAACAGTAATTTGTTTATGCCAAAGCCTGTCAGCGGCACCGTTGTCTTGATTGTAGCCGGTCGCCGGTGGCGTGACCCCGGAGCCATCATTGTTGTCGCAAGTGGGATCCTTAACCAAATTTGTGGCTTTGTTATAATACTTAAAAAGATTGACAATCCACGCTCCGGTTGATGCACCGTTTACATTACCTACCGTGTCCGGAATACCCACTCCATAATCACCGTCATACAAAGTGTAAGCCAAAGTCAATTGTTTGAGATTGCTGATGCAATTGGCATCATGCGCCCGGCGTTTGGCGGCGGCCAGTGCCGGCAGCAGCAGCGCCGCGAGAATGGCGATGATGGCGATGACGACCAGCAGTTCAATTAATGTAAAGCCTGTGCTTGATTTGGTGTTCTTTGTCATAGTTCAACTTAGTTTGTCCACGCGCCACGTCAATAATGAAAATGAATGTGCTAGGTTGACAGCGCAACATGGATGAAAAAAAATAGCCGGAGAAGCCACGTCGCGCAAGTCCTATTTTGTGTGGTGTAAAAAGGCGGCTTTTTTATTCATAGGCAATTCGCGGCGCACCACCTGGCAGTTAATGCAAAAATCATCACGGCAGGCCCGGACGCTTTTTCGGCACAGAAAGCTTGTGCCAGTAACATTGATCCCAGAGGTCGTCGAGATGAACATAATCCACACGACCATCAGCAAAAGCCACGTTGACTCCGCCGGGAAACGGCGAGGCAGTTGAAGCGGCTGTAGGCGCCTTGGCGGGATTTATCCCATGTCGCGCGATGCAGACACGCCCCAACATGCCGGCGCCGTTGCCCGTGCCAGCGAATAAATTGTTGGGTGGAGCATCTCCGGCAGTAGTAGCGGATCCCCCATCCGGCCAACCATCCTCCCATATGGCATCCGCAAACATGACGGTTTCTGAAGAGTTTTTGATAGAATCTTGTGTCAGTGCTCCAGCCGAAGTAATGGCGGTTCCGTTTTCATATCCAGTCACAGCCGTGTCGAGCGTATACATCCATCCGTTGAGAATGTAACTACCAGCGTTGTTAACACTCGCACCGCCAGCAGTATTATTCCCAACCCAAGGCAGCACGGCATTACCATCACCACTATTAAGCGCAAATCCTGAACTGTTGGTGGACGCCACGGGACAAAAGCGGCATTCCATCACATTGGTTTGGACCTTAAAAAGAGAGTCCACCCAGTTGCCGGAGGCCGCAACCCTGGTAATTGATTTGTAGTCGCCCAAATACATAAACAAGGCCAAATCCATCTGCTTGAGATTGCTCGTGCATTGGATTTCCTGCGCCCGGCGTTTGGCCGCCGCCAGAGCCGGCAGCAGCATCGCCGCCAGAATGGCAATGATGGCGATGACGACCAGCAACTCAATCAATGTGAAGCCGGATTTTCGTTTGGGTTGGATTATCATAATTCAAGTTTATCCTTTGCACAAATTGTCAATTACTGTATTCGCGCCGGCAACAAACATAGGGTTTGAAAAAATATAGCCGAACGACGGCAAATGGCAATCCAAAATCGCAAATAAAAATCGAAGTCGCAAAATAGCAGCATCGCTGATTGCGAACATGAAGACGCGTTATCCAATGCCGCCGAAATTTCTCAAGGCCTCAACGCAAAAACTCAAGCCGCACAACGGCGGTGGCCTTCACTCCTGCGTGAAATAGCTCAAATTTTCCAACTCGATGGCGAGGTTCACGTTATTGACCATGACTTCCTCCGGCACGGAAAGCACGATGGGGGAAAAATTCAAAATGCCCGTGATGCCAGCGCCAATCAGATGGTTCGCCACTTCCTGCGCGACGGCGGCGGGCACGGTGAGAATCGCCATTTTGATGTTTTGCCTTTTGACGAACCCGGACAATTCATCCATGCCGTAAATCGGCTGTTTGATTTCCTTGTCGCGCTTGCGGCGCGGCTCGGCGTCAAACGCGGCAACGATTTCAAATCCTTCCCTTTCAAATCCGCGATACGACAGCAGCGCAAGCCCCAAATGCCCGACGCCGATCAAAATCACCGGCTGCAAACGCGACGTGCCCAGCTCCTCGGAAATTTTTTGCGAAAGCTCCGCGACTTCATAGCCCAGCCCGCGCGTGCCGAACGTGCCGAAGTAGGCAAGGTCTTTGCGCAATTGCGTGGGCTTGACGCCCGCGGCCTTGGCCAGCGCCTCGCTCGAAACCGTGCCGATGCCGTTCTCGCGCAGCCGCGCGAGGCAGCGCAGATAAATCGAAAGGCGATAAATCGTCTTGCGCGGGATTTCCGGCTGTCCATTCCTTTTCAAGACGCGGGCAAATTAAGCAACGCGACGGCGCCGCGCAAGTGTTCCATGTCAAATTCTAATCGTAATCATAACCTTAATTGCAATCGCAAGCACGGGAAACAATGGATTGCGATCGCGATTGGGATTAGGATGGCGACGGAAGATGAACCGCTTTTTCGACATTGATGGCGACGTTTCCATTGAACTTGCACCGTGGAAATTGCAGGCATTGAACCGGCCGGTCAAAACGGCGCTGTTTCAATTGCAAATACCGTTGCGTTTCCGCAGCGACATCGCCGGGGGCATCATCGTCGTGCCGCAAAATTATCTTTCCGACCTCGCCTCGATCCCGCAATTCGCCTGGACCATTTTCATGGCCAGCGACGACCCGCGCATCGAACTCGGCGCGTGGGTTCACGACTTGCTGTATCAAAATCACGGCATCGTCACGCTGGAAGATGAAAGCAAGACGAACCTGTCGCGCAAGAACGCCGACTCAATTCTCGCTCACGAGGCCATGCCGGAACTTTCGGCGACGAGCCTTCAATGCGCCGCCGTTTATCGCGCGCTGCGGATGTTCGGCCAGCGCTGGCCGGGCGAACCCTTTTGGAAATGATTCAATTTCGCTCGCCAAGCCGCCTTTTTTCGGCAATTTTATCCACCATCGAAAATGAATTTTACCGGAACTTACACCGCCATCGTCACACCGTTCCGTGACGGCGCGGTTGACGAGGACGCGCTGGAACATCTGATCCGACTCCAAATCAAGGGCGGTGTGGACGGCATTGCGCCCGTCGGCACCACCGGTGAATCGCCGACGGTGGATTTTGCCGAACATGTGCGCGTCATTGAACTCGCCGTGAAATTTGCCGCCGGAAAAATCAAAGTGCTCGCCGGCACGGGCGCGAACGCGACACGCGAAGCCATCGAACTCACGCAAGCCGCCGAAAAAGCCGGCGCGGATGGCTCGCTGCAAGTCGCGCCCTATTACAACAAACCGACGCAGGAAGGCTTGTACCAGCATTTCAAAGCCATCGCGAGAGAAACGAAACTGCCCATCGTGCTTTACAGTATTCCAGGCCGTTGCGGCGTGGAAATTGGTGTCGAGACGGTGAAACGCCTCGCGACCGATTGCAAAAACATCGTCGGCATCAAGGAATCCGGCGGGAGCTGCGACCGTGTTTCGCAATTGCGCGCGGCGCTCGGCCCAAAATTCACGATTTTGAGCGGCGATGATTCGCTGACGCTGCCGTTCATGGCCGTCGGCGCAAACGGCGTTGTCAGCGTGGCGTCCAATGTCATTCCGCGCGAAGTTTCGCAGATGGTGAAATCATTTTTGGCGGGCAAGGCGGCGGCGGCAATGCGCCTGCATGAAAAATTTTATCCGCTGTTCAAAGATTTGTTCATCGAGACCAATCCGATTCCGGTGAAAGCCGCGCTCGCGATGATGAAATTGATCGAGGAGGAATACCGCCTGCCGCTCGCGCCGATGAACCCGAAAAATTGGGACGTGCTGCGCACGACAATGAAGCGCTGCGGCATTTTGGAATAAACATGACTCGCGTAATCATCACCGGAGCGAAAGGCCGCATGGGACAGGCGCTGGCCGCCTGCGCGAAGAATTTCCGCGTCGAAATCGTGGCGCAAGTTGACATGGGCGACGACCTGCCCGCGACCATTGCGGACGCCGACGTCGTCATTGATTTTAGCGAACACGCGGCGACGGCGGGCATCACCGGACTTTGCGCGCGGCACAAAAAAGCCATCGTCATTGGCACGACGGGACATTCTAAAAATGAGCAGGCGGAAATTTTGAAATCCAAGACGAAAATTCCCATCGTCTGGACATCCAACTTTTCCACCGGCGTCAACACGCTGTTCTGGCTCACCCAAAAGGCGGCGGAAATTTTGGGGCCGGATTTCGACCTGGAAATCATCGAAATGCACCATCGCCTGAAAAAAGACGCGCCGAGCGGCACCGCCAAAACACTCGCGGAAATTCTGGCGGCGGCGAGGAAGCAGTCGCTCGAAAAAACGGCGCGTTACGGCCGTATGGGCATCGGCGAACGCGCGCCGGGTGAAATTGGAATTCATTCGCTGCGCGGCGGCGACGTGGTCGGCGATCACACGGTTGTTTTCGCGAACAACGGCGAGCGGCTGGAACTCATACACAAGGCGTCAAGCCGTGAAGCCTTTGCCAATGGCGCGTTGCGCGCAGCGCTCTGGGTGGTGAAACAAAAGCCGGGCCTTTATGACATGCAGGACGTGCTGGGATTGAAATAGTTTTGAATTTTGAATTCTTAATTTTGAGTTAATTCTTGGTGCGTCTTGAACTCAAAACTGAAAACTCAAAACTCAAAACTGGTTTTGGTAGCGCTTGGCTCCAATCTTGGTGATTCGCGGAAAATCATTCTGGACGCGCTGGCACGGTTGCGGAATTTTTCCGACGGACCAATTCTCAAATCTTCACTGTGGCAAACGTCACCGGTGAATTGTCCGCCGGCTTCGCCGAAATTTGTCAATGCGATTGCCGGCTTCGTTCCGCGAAAAAATGAAACGCCGGAATCGTTGCTGAAAAAATTGCGCGAATTGGAAAAGGAATTTGGCCGCGCGAAAAAGAAAATTCCCAACGAGCCGCGTCCGCTGGATTTGGATTTGATTGCCTTTGGAAACGAAATCCGGAATTCGCCGGAATTGGTTTTGCCGCATCCGCGCGCGCATTTGCGAAAATTTGTGCTTCAGCCGTTGAGCGAAATTGCGCCAGACATGATTTTGCCAAACCAAAGTAAAACGGTTTCGCAATTGCTCGCGGAAATTTCCTCCGAGGAAACGCTTACAAAACTTTAGGCTTCTGACCGAAGATGCGCTGATGTTCGAGCATAACGTAGCGGTCGGTCATGCCGGCAAGGTAATCGCACACGGCGCGGTGCGGGCCAATTTTCTTGACGCGCTTCCGCGAGCTTTCGCCGATTTCATCCGGATGCTTCAAATAATAATTGAAAAGCTCCTCAAGCATTTTCACCGCGCGCCGGTTCGGTTGATGGACGACGGGATTGTAATACAAATTTCTGTAAAGATAATCGCGCAATTCCAGGTTCAGCTCGCGCCGTTCGGGACTGTGCTGCACCAGCGCCTTGGGGAAACGGCGCACGTCGTCGGCGGAATTGACCTTCCCCGCTTGAATTAAGCGCTCGCTGTTTTCCACCACGTCGTGAATTTGCATGTCAATGAGGGTGCGGATCGTGAAATAGCGCCGGCATTCATCGGCCAAATCGCCGTGCTCCTTTTTCACGAGCCGCGCGGCCTGCGCGAAAATACGGACGTCGCGGATGAGATTTTTTTCGGAAAGCAATCCGGAATCGAGGCCGTCGTCCAAATCGTGGCTGTAATAAGTAATTTCGTCGGCGAGGTTGGCAATTTGCGCTTCGAGCGAGGAATTTTTTGCGTCGAAACCTTTGCGCCGGTCGGGATGGTCGTAGGACGTTTGATGTTTGGCCAAACCTTCGCGGACTTCCCACGAAAGATTGAGGCCGGGAAAATCGGGATATTTTTGCTCCAATTGCTCGACGATGCGCAGGCTGTGTTGATTGTGTTCGAAGCCGCCGTGGCCTTTCATCAAACGCGCAAGGACGGTCTCGCCCTTGTGGCCGAACGGCGAATGGCCGAGGTCGTGCGCGAGCGCAATGGTTTCCGCGAGGTCCGTGTTCAATTTCAGCGCGCTGGCGATGTTGCGGGAAACGGCGGCGACTTCGATCGTGTGCGTCAGCCGCGTGCGAAAATGGTCGCCGGCGTCGTTGAGAAAAACCTGCGTTTTGTATTCGAGCCGGCGGAACGCGCGCGAATGAATGACTCGGTCGCGGTCCCGCTGATATTGCGTGCGCCAAATCGGTGGCGGTTCGGGATAATCGCGTCCGCGCGTATCGCTGCTGAATTGCGCGCACGGCGAGAAAATATGGCGTTCGATTTGTTCGAGTTCCTGTCGCGTGCGCGGCATGAGTGAAAATGAATTTAATTCGCCAGCAATTCCTGAACGGAGATGCCGCGCAATTCAAACAGCCGGCGGATTGTGTCTTCGATCAAATTGTTCGGGCAGCTCGCGCCGGCGGTGACGCCGACGGTGATTTTGCCGGCGGGCAGCCAGTCGCGCGTTTCGACTTCCTTGAGCAAATGCTGGTCGTAGTGGACGATGAGCTGGTGCGAAACCATCTTGCTCGCATTTTTGATGAAGAACGTCGGCAGCTTCTCCTCGCCCATTTCGGCGAGATGCGAGGTGTTCGACGAATTGTAACCGCCGATGACGAGCAGCAAATCCATCGGCTCGTGCAACAGTTTTTCCAGCGCATCCTGGCGGTCCTGCGTCGCGCCGCAAATCGTGTCGAAAAAGCGGAAATGTTTTTCAATTTCAGCCGCGCCGTATTTTTGGGTCATCGCGTTTTTGATGCGCCGCTGGACTTCCTCGGTTTCGCCGCGCAGCATCGTGGTCTGGTTGGCGACGCCGACGGCCTGCAAATGGACTTCCGGATCAAACCCGATCGAATATGCACCCTTGAATTTTTCCAGAAATTCCCGCTTGTCGCCGCCGTGTAAAATGTAATTGCAGACGTAATCCGTTTCCGCGAGCGTGAAGACGACGAGATAATGCCCGCTGCCGTAGGCGCGCGCCTGCGAAGTCGTGGCCTTGGTTTCCTCGTGCTTGGCCTTGCCGTGAATGATGCTGGTGACGTTTTCCTTGGAGTATTGGCGGACGCGTTTCCAGACGCTCATCACGTCGCCGCAGGTCGTGTCCACCAGGATGCAGCCTTTGGCCTCCAGTTGTTTCCGCGTGCCGACTTCCGTGCCGAACGCGGGAATGATGACGGCGTCGCCGGATTGCAACTGCGCGAGTTCCTCGTCTGTCGGCTTGGGCGCGATGATCTGGATGCCCATGGCGCGAATCTGGTCGTTGACTTCGGGATTGTGGATGATTTCGCCGAGCAGATAAATCGGCGTGTGCGGCGAAACGTCGGAAAAATATTTGCGCGCTGCGTAGGCGAGGTCAATCGCGCGCTCGACTCCGTAGCAAAAGCCGAATTCCTTCGCGAGCTTTACCGTCAGTCCGTCGGCGGAAAGCATGCCGCCGCCGGCGCGAATGCGTTCGACGAGTTCGCTGCGGTAATGCGACAGCACCTGCGCCTGAACCGCCTCCATGATGTCGGGGCGGCGAAGATTAATTTTTTTCTGCGCTACGGGTGCTTCCATTGACATGCCAGAAACAATTTAACACGGCACCGGCGGGCGTCTAGCAACTTCGCAATCCTAATCTTGCCTGGTTAAGATTGGAATTGCATCACGAAAAATTCATGGGATGATGTGCGCGGATCGGAGCGTAGCTCAGCCTGGCTAGAGCACTTGCTTTGGGAGCAAGACGTCGCAGGTTCGAATCCTGTCGCTCCGACCATTTTCTTTCAGGCCGAGCTTCAGTCTTCGCAAATTATTCATGGTGCTCTTGCCTGTAAAGCCGCGATGAAGATGTTCGGTTTGTGAGAGTTCCAAGTTCCAAATATCGTGGGCAGGGAAATAACGCACCGTTTTGGGCCGGTGTGAAACCGTAGTTTAATGCCCGTTTTGGACGGGATTAAAAGCTGGTTAAGCCTCAACCAACGAGGCTAAATTTT